>JACQDK010000018.1 GCA_016201135.1 Actinomycetota bacterium | reverse complement strand
TCCGCTCGCTCGCAGTCCGAGGCGCGCCGGTCCTCGGCGTGACCGCGGCGTACGCGATGGCGCTCGCCGCGGTCACGACTCGTGCGCGAGGCCCCAGGGGGCTCCTGCGGGAGCTCGAGGGGGTGGGGGAGAAGCTCCGCGGGACGCGGCCCACTGCGGTGAACATCGCCTGGGCGGTCGACCGGACGCTCGCGGCCGCGCGGCGGGAGTGCCGCGCGGCCGGCTCCGCCGTCTCGCGGGCTCAAGATGCCCTGGTGGCCGAGGCCGTCGCGATAGAGCGGGAGGACCGCGAAGCGTGCGAGGCGATCGGCGCCCTGGGCGCGGAGCTGGTGCCGGCCGGCGCCAACGTGCTCACCCACTGCAACACTGGGATGCTCTGCACCGCAGGCATCGGTACGGCGCAGGGCGTGATCTGGGCGGCGCATCGAGCCGGAAAGGGGATCCACGTCTGGGTGGACGAGACCCGGCCGGTCTGGCAGGGCGCGCGGCTCACCGCATGGGAGCTCGGCAGGCTCGGCGTGCCGCGCACGCTCGTGGCGGACGCCGCCGCAGCATCGCTCATGGCGGCCGGCCGCGTCGACCTCGTGGTGGTGGGGGCCGACCGCATAGCGGCCGACGGGAGCGTCGCGAACAAGATAGGGACCTACGGCCTGGCGGTGCTGGCGAAGCATCACGGCGTGCCGTTCTACGTCGCCGCGCCCGTGTCGACGATCGACCTCGGGACGCCCGGGGGCGCGGACATCAGGATCGAGGAGCGAGATCCCGCGGAGGTGACCGCCCCTCGGGGCCGGCAGGTGGCTGCCCGCGGCACCCCGGTCTTGAATCCGGCGTTCGACGTCACGCCGCCCTCGCTGGTGTCCGCGATCGTCACCGAGCGAGCTGTGCTCCGCAAGCCGTACCCTTCCGCTCTACGCAGGGTCGCCGGAGCTCGGAGGAGCGCATGAGCGAGGGACCGCAGAAGGTGAGGATCCGGGCGCACTACGAGAGGTTCCCGGCGACGGTGAAGGGCGCCTTCGTGCTCCGGGGGATGGATCGCGACCCGCATCAGGTCCGCCTCCGCGCCGCGCGGGTGGTGGACGTGGCGGGCGCCGGCTCCAGGCCGATCGCGCTCGTCCCCGCGGTGATCGACGTGGCCCCGCACCTGGACTTCTTCGTGCCGTTCGAGTTCGCGATCACCGAGCTCACGTCCGGCTGGTACGGGCTCGAGTGCGAGATCGAGATCGACGGGGTTCCGGGGGCGGAACGCCCGGGGAAGCGGTTCCCCGTGGCGTGGGCGCGCGCGACGACCCGGCGTGGAACGCTGCCCGTCGGCCGGGCCGTGGCGCCGGCCGGAGGCCCCAAGGTCCACCTCCAGCAGGTCGACCTCGCCGTGGACTGCGCGAAGCTTGGGTTCTCGGCCGAGGAGCCGGTGGACGTTCGCCTGGTGGCCGACGGCGAGCGGCTCGCCACCGTCGACGAGGAGTTCGACCCTGACACGGGCCGGGGCAAGCTCACGACCTACCCCGCGATGCGCACGCACGCCGCCCTGCGGATCGAGGTCCGGGTCCAGGGCAAGCCGCGGAGCGAGCCGGCCTCCGTGGACCTGAAGCTCCCGTAGTGTCGCCCCGCGCGGCTAGCGTGGCCCCGTGCTCGATCGCGCGCTCGAGGTCGTCTTCCCACTGCGGTGCGCGGGCTGCGGCTCTGGCCCGTGGCCGTTCTGCGGCCGCTGCGCCGGGGCGTTGATCGCGCTCGAGCCCCCCTGGTGCTCGCGGTGCGGGCGCCCAACCGAGGTCCCTGCCGACCGGTGCCGGGACTGTCCGCCCGAGCCGGTGGCGCTCGCGCGCGCTCCGTTCCTCTTCGACGGCCCAGCGCGCGCCGCCGTCCTCAAGCTGAAGTTCGGGGGCTGGCGAACCGTGGCCGAGGCGCTCGCGGCAGCCATGGCGGAGATGGGCTTTGCGGCGGCCATGGCGGAGATGCTCCTCCCGCCGGCCGACGTGGTCACCTGGGTCCCCCTGGCCAGGCGGCGCGAGGCCGAGCGAGGCTACGACCAGGCGAAGGCGCTCGCGAGGCCGCTCGCCCGGCGCCTGGGGCTCCCTGCCTCTCAGCTGCTCCGGCGGACGCTGGGCACGGCGCCGCAGGCCCGGCGCTCGGCCGCCGAGCGCCGGGCCGCCTTACGGGGCGCGTTCCGGTCGATCCGGCCCGCGCCCGCCTCGGTCCTGCTCGTCGACGACGTGCTCACGACCGGCGCGACAGCCGCGGCCTGCGCCGAGGCGCTCCTGGGGGCCGGCGCCAGCTCGGTCGCGCTGGTCACCGCGGCTCGGGCCGTCCCCGGCCGGTTGCCCCTGCGCTATGCTCGCGGTGGGTTCCCGTCCGGGTCTGTGGTTGCCCGGGGAGGCTCCCCGGTAGTCGACGCCAGCCGCGGGCGAAACGACCCACGTAAGGCGACCGTTGGTCGCTGAGCATGGTGCGGTTTAGATGTCAGTCCTGCCTCGAGCCGGGCTTCCGGGTCGGGAGAGGGTGCGAAGCCCGTCCCCCTCGTGGGGCGGGGGATCACTCCAGCAGGCGGGTGTGGGGGCAAAGACCAGGTCAGCCGGACGGGAACCCATCCTTCCGGCGAAAGGAGGAGCCGCTCGATGGAGCTCACCTGCACCGGCCGAGGGGTTCGCGTCACGGACGTCATGCGGCGATCGGCGGAGCGGAAGCTGGCCCGGCTCGATCGCCTGGAGCAGCGGGTCACCAGGCTGGACGTCGAGGTGATCGTCGAGAAGAACCCGCGCCTGGCTCACATGAAGCGGCTTGAGGCCGCGCTCGTCACTCCGCGCAAGACCTATCGTGCCCACGCCGAGGACCCCGGGTTCGAGAACGCGCTCGATCTGCTGGTGGAGCGCCTGGAGCGCCAGGTCCGCGACCACCATGAGAAGCGGCGCGCGAAGGTCCTGTCCGGAGCACGTTCGGTCACTAACAGGAATGAACTAGAATCCACTAACCCTGAAGGATCATCTGCCGATACCTCGGGGTAGTCCGGTTGAGGGGGCCGAAGCATGGCGGCGAACGCGAAGTCCGAGAGCGGCGGCGAGAAGCTCCGCGTGATGGTGGTCGACGACCACGCCCTCTTCCGCCGCGGGCTCGAGATGGTCCTGGGCCAGGAGCCGGACATCGAGCTCGTGGGCGAGGCTTCTGACGGCGCCGAGGCCGTGGAGCGGGTCATCGAGCTCATGCCCGATGTGGTGCTGATGGACGTCCGGATGCCCAAGCGCTCGGGCATAGAGGCCGCCGGCGAGATCAAGGACCTCCTGCCGCACGTGAAGATCCTGATGCTCACGATCAGCGACGAGGAGGCCGACCTGTACGACGCGATCAAGGCCGGCGCCAGCGGATACCTGCTGAAGGAGATCCCGATCGAGGAGGTCGCCGACGCGATCCGCTCGGTGTGGCAGGGCCAGTCACGGATCAGCCCGTCGATGGCCTCGAAGCTCCTCACCGAGTTCGCGAGCATGTCGAAGGCATCGACCGACCGGCCGCAGATGCCGGCGCCCAGGCTCACCGATCGTGAGATGGAGGTCCTGAAGCTCGTCGCGCAGGGGATGAACAACCGCGACATCGCGAAGGAGCTCTTCATCTCCGAGAACACCGTGAAGAATCACATCCGCAACATCCTGGAGAAGCTCCACCTGCACTCGCGCATGGAGGCGGTCGTGTACGCCGTGCGCGAGAAGCTCCTCGAGATCACCTAGCAGCGCCCCGACGGCCGCGCCCGCCGGAGCCGATCCGCCCTTTCAGGGCCGCGAACCGGGCAGCCGATAGAATCGAAGCTCGTCCGGAAGCCCGAAGGGACCCCGTGGGACTCGAGAAGATCCTGGCAGGCGGCGGCGGCCGCAAGCTGAAGCGCTACCAGCAGCTCGCCCAGCTCGTGAACACCTACGAGCCCGAGCTCGAAGACCTCACCGATGCCGAGATCGGGCGGAAGACCGTCGAGCTCCGGGAACGGCTCGGCAACGGCGAACCGCTGGACGACGTGATCGCCGAGGCCTTCGCGGCAGTCCGGGAGGCCTCGAAGCGCGCGAGCGGCAAGCGCCACTTCGACGTGCAGGTGATGGGCGCCGCCGCGCTGCACGACGGAAACATCGCCGAGATGAAGACCGGCGAGGGCAAGACGCTCACGTCCACGATGCCGGCTTACCTGAACGCGCTCACCGGCGAGGGCGTCCACATCGTCACCGTCAACGACTACTTGGCCAAGCGCGACTCCGAGTGGATGGGCCCGATCTACCGCATGCTCGGCGTGTCGGTGGGTCTGATCCAAGCACCGATGTCGCCGACCGAGCGCCGCCCCGCTTACGGATCGGACATCACCTACGGCACGAACAACGAGTTCGGGTTCGACTACCTGCGCGACAACATGGCGATGCGCTTGGCCGAGTGCGTCCAGCGCGGCCACCATTACGCGATCGTGGACGAGGTCGACTCGATCCTGATCGACGAGGCGCGCACCCCGCTCATCATCAGCGGCATGGTGGCCGACTCCGCGAAGTGGTACCAGACGTTCGCCCGGATCGCCCCCCGCCTCAGGATCGACGAGGACTACGAGGTGGACGAAGCCAAGCACCAGGTCGCCGTCACCGAGGCCGGCGTCTCGAAGGTCGAGGAGCTGCTCGGCATCGAGAACCTTTACGAGCACGTGAACACCCCGCTCGTGCACCACCTTCACAACGCGATCCGCGCGAAGGAGCTGTACCGGCGCGACGTCGAGTACGTCGTGCAGCAGGGCGAGGTGAAGATCGTCGACGAGTTCACCGGCCGCGTGCTCGAGGGCCGGCGCTACTCCGAGGGCCTGCACCAGGCGATCGAGGCCAAGGAGGGCGTCAAGATCAAGGAGGAGAACCAGACCCTCGCCACGATCACGATCCAGAACTACTTCAAGATGTACGACAAGCTCGCGGGCATGACTGGTACGGCGCGCACGCAGCTCGCCGAGTTCGAGGAGACGTACAAGCTCGGCGTGGTCGAGATCCCCACGAACGTCCCCATGATCCGAGGGGACCAGCAGGACCTGATCTACAAGACCGAGGACGCGAAGTGGAACGCCGTCGTCCAGGACATCATGGAGCGCCACGAAGAGGGCCAGCCGATCCTGGTGGGAACCGTCTCGATCGAGAAGTCCGAGAAGCTCTCGACCCTCCTGAATCGCCGAGGCGTGCCGCACAGCGTGCTGAACGCGAAGAACCACGAGAAGGAGGCGATGATCGTCGCCCAGGCCGGGCGGAAGGGCGCGGTCACGGTGGCGACCAACATGGCCGGTCGCGGCGTCGACATCCTGCTCGGCGGCAATCCCGAGTACCTGGCGCGCCAGGAGATGGCCGCGCGCGACTGGGACAACGACCGCTACCTCCTGTTCGACATGGACGAGGAGGAGCGCGCGGCCTACGAGGCCGAGTACGGGCCCATCCTCGCGAAGTTCGCGGCGCAGACCGACGGGGAGCACGAGGAGGTCGTCTCGCTCGGGGGCCTGTACGTGCTCGGCACCGAGCGGCACGAGTCGCGCCGGATCGACAACCAGCTCCGGGGGCGCTCCGGTCGCCAGGGCGACCCCGGCGCGTCCCTCTTCTACCTGTCGCTCCAGGACGACCTGATGCGGATGTTCGCCTCCGACAAGGTCGCGAGCATGATGGAGCGCTTCAAGTGGCCGGACGACGAGCCGATCGTCGCGAAGATGGTCAGCCGAGCCGTGGAGAACGCGCAGAAGCAGATCGAGGAGCTCAACTTCGAGCGGCGCAAGAACGTCCTCAAGTACGACGACATCATGAACACCCAGCGCGAGGTGATCTACGGCGAGCGGCGCAAGATCCTCGAGGGCCACGACCTCCGCGAGGAGGCGCTCGAGATGATCCAGCAGGTGGCGGCCGAGGTCGTCACGGCCTACTGCCCTTCCGACGTCTTCCCCGAGGAGTGGGACAGGGAGCAGATGCTCGTGGCCCTCTCCGAGGTGTATCCGGTCCAGACGCGCCCCGAGGGCCTCGAGGACGTGAGGGACCTGGACGAGATGCAGTCGCGGCTGGTCGACGAGGCCCTGGCGGCCTACGAGGGCAAGGAGGCCTCGGTCGGCGAGGAGACCATGCGCGAGCTCGAGCGCATCGTCCTTCTGAACATCACCGATACCAAGTGGCGCGAGCACCTCTACGAGATGGACTACCTCCAGGAGGGCATCCACCTGCGGGCCTATGCCCAGAAGGACCCGCTGACGGAGTACCGGCGGGAGGCCTTCGAGATGTTCGAGGAGCTCGTGCAGAGCCTCCGCGAGGACTTCGTCCGGTACATCTACCGCGTGGAACTGGTCAGGAACGAGCCGCAGCAGCCCCGGCGGGTCCAGGAGAACCGCGCCGAGGTGGAGGCTGTCGGCGGCCAGGCCGCCGCCGAGGCCAACCCGCTACAGGTGAGGTCAGATAAGGTGCCTCGCAACGCCCCCTGTCCCTGCGGCTCGGGCAAGAAGTACAAGAAGTGCCACGGCGCCGCCGCCTGATCCGGTCCGGCGAGCCCCGCTGCTACCATCGCGACGATGAGCGAGAACACCGAGCGTCTGGCGCAGCTGTCCGAACGTCTCTCGGCGGCGAAGGAGTTCCTTTGACGTCGAGGGGAAGCGAGCCCGCGCCGCCGATCTCGAGAAGGAGACGGCGGACCCCTCGCTCTGGGACGACAGGTCCCGCGGCCAGCAGCTGACGCAGAAGCTGGCCCGGCTGCGCACCGAGATCCAGCGCCACGACTCCCTCGCCCGGCGTCTTGACGACGCGCATGCGATGGACGAGCTGCTCACCGAAGAGGCCGACGCCGGGATGGAGCGCGAGCTCGCCGCGAGCCTCGATGCGCTCGAGCAGGAGCTCGGGCGGGTGGAGCTCGCAGCGCTGCTCTCGGGCCGGTACGACTCGAGCGACGCAGTCGCGATGCTCAACGCGGGCGCTGGCGGCACCGAGTCCCAGGACTGGGCCGAGATGCTGCTGCGCATGTACCTGCGGTGGGCCGAGCGCGAGGGCTTCATCACCGAGCTCGATGAGATCCATCACGGCGAGGAGGCCGGCATCAAGTCGGCCACGTTCGTGGTCCACGGGAGCAACGCGTACGGCCTGCTCTCGGCCGAGCGCGGCGTGCACCGGCTGGTGCGGATCTCGCCGTTCGACGCCCAGAAGCGGCGGCACACCTCGTTCGCGTCGCTGGACGTGATCCCGCTCCTGGACGAGGCCGACGAGGAGGACGTCGAGATCGATCCGAAGGACCTCCGGATCGACGTGTACCGCTCCACCGGGCCGGGCGGACAGTCGGTTAACACCACTGACTCGGCGGTGCGGATCACGCACCTGCCGACCGGCATCCAAGCCGCGTGCCAGAACGAGCGCTCGCAGCTTCAGAACAGGGCCGTCGCGATGCGGATCCTCAAGGCTCGGCTGGCCGAGCTGGAGCGACGCAGGCGCGAGGAGGAGCTCGAGAGCATCCGCGGCGAGCGGAAGGCGGTCGACTTCGGCTCGCAGATCCGCTCCTACGTGCTCGCGCCGTACCAGATGGTGAAGGACCACCGGACGGACTTCGAGGTCGGGGACCCCAACCGCGTGCTCGACGGGGACCTCGAGCGCTTCATCGAGGCCGAGCTCCGCCGCCGCGCCTCGAGCGCCGCCTCGGCGTAGCGCAGCGCCGCTTGTCGCTCCGCCCGGGCACGGGGGATACTGCGCCCTCATGCAGGCCGTGGAAGAGGCTCCGGCGCGCGGCGAGGAGCGGGGGGCGATGCCGGGCGATCGCGGCAGGCTCGCGGTGGCGAGCTTCCTGATGCTCTTCGTCGAGCTGGCCCTCATCCGCGGGACCGTGGTCAACATCGTCTACCTCTCCTTCTTCACGAACGTCGTGCTGCTCGCGAGCTTCCTCGGGATCGGCATGGGCTTCCTTCGCGCGGGGCGGTTCGCCGACCGGTTCCGGTGGGCGCCGGCATCGCTGGCGGCGCTGGTGGTCTTCGTCCTTGTGTTCACCGTCCGGATCGGCCCGAAGATCGCGGGCGTCCCGAAGCTGATAGGCCTGGGCGGTTCGCCCCCCATGCCCGAGTGGCTCTCGGTGCCGCTGGTGTTCTTGGCCGTCGTCGTGGTGATGGCGGCGATCGCGGGACGCGTCGCGCTCCTGTTCCAGCGGTTCGCCCCGCTCGAGGCCTACCGGCTCGACGTTCTGGGGAGCATCGCCGGGATCGTGGCGTTCTCGGCGTTGTCGTTCGTCGGAGCCGACCCACTTTCCTGGGCACTGGTGATCGCGGCGACCTTCGTGTATCTCCTTCGGGGAGAGCTGACGCGGCTGGTCGCGTGGAGCCTCGTGGTGCTGGTGGCGCTGGGGGCGGGCATATCGCTCGCGCCGCGCGACGCGTGGTCGCCGTACCAGCGGGTAAGTCGCCAGGTTCCCACGTCCGATGGCAAGATCTCGATCTTCGTCAACAACCGCCGGCACCAGACGATCGCGCCCCTCGACGTGCTCCTTTCCCAGCAGCCCTACTACGGCTACCCGTACTCGCACCTCCAGCGAGACCTGCCGGGGGACGTGCTGATCGTCGGGGCCG
Source organism: Actinomycetota bacterium (assembly GCA_016201135.1). Classification (GTDB taxonomy): domain Bacteria; phylum Actinomycetota; class UBA4738; order UBA4738; family HRBIN12; genus JACQDK01. Next base: position 17,046 of record JACQDK010000018.1, on the reverse strand, counting down.
GCAGCGGAAACGACGTCGCCCTGGCGCTCCAGAAGGGCGCGACGCACGTCGACGCGGTCGAGATCGACCCCGTGTTGCAACGGCTCGGGTACCAGCTCCACCCCAACCACCCGTACCAGGACCCTCGCGTGAGCGTGCACATCGACGACGGGCGCGCGTTCCTGGAGAGGACGGACCAGACCTACGACCGGATCCTGTTCGCGCTCCCGGACTCGCTGACGCTGGTGTCGGGGCAGGCCGGTCTTCGCCTCGAGAGCTACCTGTTCACCGTGGAGGCCATGCGGTCGGTCCTGGACCACCTGCGGCCCGACGGCGTGTTCGCGATGTACAACTACTACCGGCCCGACGTGATCGAGCGATACGCCACGACCCTCACGGAGGTGTTCGGGCACGCGCCGTGCTTGGACCGCGGCGAGCCCGGGGCGGGCACGCGGACGCAGGCGGTGCTGACGATCTCTCGCGAGCCGGACGGCATCTCCTGCAGCACCCCTTGGGTGCAGATAGGCCCGGCGCCCGAGCCCGCCACCGACGACCACCCGTTCCCCTACCTCCCGGGCCGCTCGATACCGGGGTACTACCTCGTGGCGCTCGCGCTCGTGCTCCTTTCGTCGGTCGTGCTCGTCCGGCGAGGCGCCGGCAGGCCGATGCGCGACATGCGGCCCTACGCGGACCTGTTCTTCATGGGTGCGGCGTTCCTGCTGCTGGAGACGAAGAGCGTGGTCCAGTTCGCGCTGCTGTTCGGGACGACCTGGTTCGTGAACTCCCTCGTGTTCGCGGGGATCCTGCTGTCGGTCCTGGCCGCCGTGGAGGTCGCGCGCCGGGCGCGGCTCCCGCGCCCAGTCCTGCTGTTCGGCGCGTTGCTGGTGGCGCTCGCGGTGGCGTGGGCCGTTCACCCCGAGTCGCTGCTGTCCCTCGCGGTCGCCCCGCGCTTCGCGGCCGCCTCGGCGCTGGCCTTCGCGCCGGTGTTCCTGGCGAACCTGATCTTCGCCCAGCGCTTCAGGGACGTGGGAGCCTCGACGGTGGCGTTCGGGGCCAACCTGCTCGGCGCGATGGTGGGCGGCGTCCTCGAGTACGGCGCGCTGATCGTGGGGTACAGGGCGCTGCTCGTGGGCGTCGCCATGATCTACATGCTGGCCTACCTCACGCGGGCGAGGTCGCCGGAGACGGGGGCCGTCGCCGCCTGAGCGCCAGGCCGAGGCCGGCCGCCCAGAGTCCCCAGACGACCGCACTCGCCGCCAGCCCCCTGCCGATCGTCGGGTCGCGGTAGCGCAGCCGGATCTCGTGCGGCCCGGGGGCAACCGGCACGCCCTGGCGGAACCCGTCGGCCGGGAGCACCGGGGCCGGCTTCCCGTCGACCGTGGCAGTCCAGCCCGCGTCCCAGTCGTTGCGAACGAGCACGATCGAGGGAGCGAGGGCGTCGACCGTCACGCGGACGTCCTCGGGAGTCACCTCCGCGTAGGAAGCGCTGCCGGGCCGGCCGCCGGGCAGCGGCTGGATCCCCGGATCGGCCTCGAGCACCGCCTCCTGCGCCGGGTCGAACCCCGGGTCCACGACGACCCGGAACGCGGCATCGGGCCCGCTCGCGACGGTCCACTCGGGAACGACCGAGACCCGGGGCTCCCATCCGTCGACCTCGACGAGGTCGTAGCCGTCCGCCGTGGCGACCGGCAGCCCTGTGAGTCCGGGAGGAAGGCTCTGCCCGACCGGCACGATGAGGTACCGGACGCCGAGGAGCCGAACGTCGGCGAGCGTCGGCTCGTTGATCACCGAAGCGTTGTAGAAGACGGAGAGCCGGTTCGTCTCCCGAACGTACGACCAGTACCGCACGAGCTGGACCGGGTTGTACCCGAGCACGTCGTGGATGCCGAAGAGCGTGCCGCGCTCCATCGTCAGCGCCGGCCAGTCCCGCGGGTCCTGCGCGAACAGGTAGCCCTTCTCGAAGTACGCGGCGGGCTGAACCCAGGTGAGGTAGCGGTCCTGGGTCCCCTCCAGGATCCGGACGAAGGCGGTCGGGCGCAGGAAGGCCTGCTCGGGCACGTCCGGCCACCGCAGGACCTGGGGCACCAGGTTCGGATGGTCCCCACCCTCCAGGCCGGTGTAGATCGTGCCGCCCTGGTAGACCTGCGAGTACACCGCGCTCCCCACCAGCTCGAGGGACAGCAGGCCGACGAGGGCGACCGGGCCCCACCGGCGGCCCGTCGCGAGGAACACCGGGGTCGCCGCTGCGATCCCGATCGCGAGCGTGACGAACCGCACGGGGTTGCCTCCCATCACGAGCGGGATCGCGAGGAAGATCGCCGTCCCCGCGCCGAGCCAGCGCAGCAGGGTCGCGCGCCCCGGTGGTCGCTCCAGGAGGGCTGCGATCCCGATCGCCCCGAGCACCGGCGCCGCCATCATCCACACGTACCTCAGGCGCCCGGGATTGTGCAGGTACACGTCGCCGTAGGGCACCTTCAGCACGAGCGCCCGGAACCAGCCCGCGGTGACCAGCAGGCTCAGGGTCAGGGCGTAGGTGAGCAGCGAGGAGAGGCCGAACGCCCACACGAGCGGCGCGAACCGCCGGGACCGGAGCGCGAGGGGGATCGACAGCAGCGACACAGCGCCGGCGAACGCGCCCGGCGCAGAGCCGAGGGCCAGCGGCCAGGCCGCCCAGACCCCGTTCGCCTTGATCGCCAGGTCCTGGAGGCCGGCCGGGCGCTCCTCGGCGAGCGCTCCGTAGCCGGCGTGCAGGCTCGAGGAGGAGATCATGGCCAGCCGGGGCAGGAACACCGCCAGGCTCGCGAGCGGGAGGAAGGCCAGGAATCCGGCCACCTCGGCAGCCGCCCTGCCAAGCCCCTTCTCTCGAGTCCGGACGGCTGCCACGCCCCAGGCCGTGAGGTACGCCGCGACGAGCAGGGTGGCCATCCCCAGGCCGTGGCTCATGTGCGCGCTCGCCACCTGGGACCATGCGAGGGCCGCGAAGCCGAGCCACGCGAGCCGCCCCGCCGGCCTCTCCGCCTGCCGGTAGCCCGACGCTCCGACCAGCACCAGGGTCGTCCACGCGATCGCGCCGGCGAACGGCATCGCGAGCGCCGTGATCGAGGTCGCCATCGGCATCGCCAGTGCGAGGCCTCCTGCCGTCGCGGCCACCCGTGGCAGCTGTTCCTTGCGCAGGAACCAGTAGGCGCCGAGGCCCGCGAGCAGCGGATCGAACACGATGAAGGCCCGCATCGCGGCGCCGGGAGAAAGTGGGGAGAAGAGCAACATCGGCGCCGCGTACAGCCACCCGCTCTGCGGATCGGCGAGGTAGCGCGTCCCCGTCATCTCGAACGGGTTCCACAGAGGCACATGGCCGGCCGCCAGGGAGCGTCCCAGGAAGGAGAACCGTGGCAGCCAGAAGGACAGGAGGTCGGGGTGCTGGTTGGAAAGGAGGGGCGAGAACGCGAACCCTCGCAGGGCGAAGAGCACGCACGTCCCGATGAGGGCGGGACCGGCCGCGGCCCGCAGCCACCGAGGCCCGCGCCGCGCGGATCCCTCTTCGAGCCCGGTCGTGTCGCCGAGCGCGACGGCCGCGTCCATCCGCCTCAGCGTACGGGAACCTCCACCCCCTCGTGAGATTCGTTTGGTAGGGTGAGCGGGCTCTCCGGCCCCCTGCGGGACGAGCCCAACCATCATGATCAGTCTTCAACACGTCACGAAGGTCTACCGCAACGGAGTGACCGCCCTCGAGGACGTCTCGGTCGAGATCGAGAAGGGCGAGTTCGTCTTCGTCGTCGGTCCCTCCGGCTCGGGCAAGTCCACGCTGATCCGGCTCCTCCTGAAGGAGGAGGAGCCATCGAAGGGCGACGTCTACCTGGCGGGCAAGCACCTGAACAAGTTCTCCGTGTGGAAGGTGCCGCACCTGCGCCGCAACATCGGCACCGTCTTCCAGGACTACAAGCTGTTGCAGGACAAGACCTCGTTCGAGAACGTGGCCTTCGCGCTCGAGGTGATCGGCAAGCCGAAGAACGTGATCGACCAGCGCGTGCCCGAGATCCTCGAGTACGTTGGGTTGGGAGAGAAGCTGAACAGCTACCCGGACGAGCTGTCCGGCGGCGAGCAGCAGCGGGTGTCGATCGCGCGCGCGTGCGTGAACCGGCCGCTGGTGCTGCTGGCCGACGAGCCCACAGGGAACCTGGACCCCAGCACCTCGGTCGACATCATGCGCCTGCTCGACAAGGTGAACCGGATCGGCACCACGGTCGTGATGGCAACGCACGACCAGGCGATCGTGGACGCGATGCGCAAGCGCGTGATCGAGCTGGACAAGGGCCGCGTCGTCCGCGACCAGGCGCGGGGCGTGTACAGCTGATGCGCCGGTTCGACTACTACTTCCGCGAGACGGCGACCGGTCTGCGGCGCAACGGCATCGTGGCGTTCGCGGCGATGTCGACCGCGTTCATCGCCCTCTTCCTCTTCGGGCTGGCGCTGCTGGTCGCCAGGGAGTTCGACCTGGTCATCTACAACATCACCCGGAACGTCCAGGTCGCCGTGTACCTCACGGACCCGGTGCGGCCGGACACCGTCACCGGACTGATGCAGAAGCTCGAGGCGCTCCCGGCCGTGGCGGACGTGACCTACGAGACCAAGCAGCAGGCGTGCGATCGGTTCCACGCGCTCTTCGTCAACCAGCCGATCTTCACCGAGAACGTCTCGTGCGACGCGATCCCCGCGTCCCTTCGGGTGCGGCTCACGGACACGGGTCTGTTCGACCAGATCCCCGTGGCCCTCTCCTGCTCGAACCAGGAGCAGCCGGGTGGGGGCGCCAAGCTCGTCTGCACCGAACCCGGAGTGGAGACGGTCGCCGACTACTCGAGCCTGCTCTCGCGGCTCACCGCGATCACGAGGGCCCTGTCGATCGGCATCCTGTTCGTCGCGGTGGTGATGCTCGCGTCGGCGATCGCCCTGATCGCGAACACCCTCAGGATGGGCATGTTCGCGCGGCGACGCGAGATCGGGATCATGCGGCTGGTCGGCGCCACGAACTGGCGCATCCGGGTCCCGTTCCTGATCGAGGGACTCGTCGAGAGCCTCCTGGGCGCGTTCGCGGCCGTCGTCTTCCTGTTCATCGTGAAGGTCTTCTTCATCGACCGGCTCCGAGGCGAGATCCAGTTCTTCCCGCTGATCCGCAACAGCGACGTGCTGGCCGTGGCGCCGTTGATCATCATCGCGAGCGTGGTCGTTGCCGTGGTCGCCGGGACGATCGGGATGCGCCGCTTTCTGGACGTGTAGGAGGCGGCCGTGCCGCGCCAGGAGGAGGAGCGCACGGTGGCCTCGAACCGCAGGGCGCGCCACGACTACCAGATCCTGGAGCGGATCGAAGCCGGCATCGCGCTCAGCGGCTCGGAGGTGAAGTCGCTCCGCGGGGGGCGAGCCTCGCTCTCGGAGGCGTTCGCCCGCGTGCGAAGTGGCGAGGTGTGGCTCGAGAACATGCACGTACCTGCCTACGAGCAGGGGGAGAAGCGTGGCTACGACCCGCTCCGCGCGCGCAAGCTGCTGCTGCATCGCAGGGAGATCGAGCGCCTCGCGGCCACGCAGAAGGAGCAGGGGCTGGCACTGGTGCCGATGCGCGTGTACTTCTCGCACGGCCTGGCGAAGGTGGAGCTGGGGCTGGGTCGGGGCAAGAGGGAGTTCGAGAAGCGGCAGTCGATCGCCAAGCGCGAGTCCGAGCGAGAGATGGCGCGCGCCGCGGGTCGGCGCCGCTGAGCTTCAGCTCCGCCCTCCCGCGGCCGTATAGTGTGACTAACTGAATATGGGGGTGCACTGGCTTCGACCTGGACGTTCATCGTCTGGGGGAAGCGGGCCGAGGTCCCGGATGCCTCGTTAAAAGCCGGACCAACAACAAGCGCCGACAACTACGCGCTCGCTGCCTAATTAGTTAGGCAGCCGCCCCCCTCGGATCGCCTGCGACCGGGGGATGGGCGTCGTGAGCAGGCTTACAGCGACGGCTCCGCCTGGGGGCCGGCGGGGGACACCTAACCCGGGCTGGCCGAGAGGATCTCCGCCTGTGGGAGCCTCGACGCGAGATCTGACCACAGGCTGCGCCCGGAGAAGCCCCAGTCGGTCGCCCGGGGACGCGGGTTCGAGTCCCGCCACCTCCACTTCCAACGGCCTGCTCGAGCTCGGGCGGGCGAGCCGCATCAGTCTCTCCCCTCCACCACGGGCGTGAGAGGGCGCCCGGTCCGGTACCAGGCGATCACGTTGAGAGCCGGACGCAGGACGTGATCGAGGCGGGACTCGTCGCTCAGGAACGCGACGTGCGGCGTCACGATCGCACGGGGATGGTGCAGGAGGCGGTCGCCGGGCGGCGGCGGCTCCACCGCCAGCACGTCCAGCCCCGCGCCCCCCAGGTGCCCGTCGTCGAGGCACGCGACCAGCGCCGCCCGATCGACGACCTCGCCGCGGGAGCAGTTCACGAGGATCGCCCTGGCAGGCAGACGCCGCAGACGAGCCTCGTCGAACAGCCCCCGTGTGCCGTCCTCAAGGGGCACGTGGAGCGAGATCACGTCGGAGATGCGCACAAGCTCCTCCAGGTCCATCCGCTCCACGGCCTCGGGCCACGCCTCCTGCGGCAAGGCGGGATCCGCGCCGACGAGGCGCCCGAACACAGGGCGCGCCAGCCGGGCGAGACCGGCGCCTATCCGACCCAGGCCGACGATCCCCAGGGTCAGGCCGCTCGCTCGGCGAAGCCGGCCACCGAGGTCCTTTCCCCAGCCGCCCGCGCGCGCGTGGGCCTGGTACTCGGGCAGCCGCCGCACGAGGGCGAGGATGAGAGCGAGGGCATGCACGGCGACCTCCTCCGTTGCCGCGTCCAGGACGTTGCAGACCCACACGCCGCGCCGGGCTGCCGCATCCAGGTCGACCATGTCGATGCCGACGGACATCGTGGCCACTATCCGCAGTGCCGGGAGCTTGTCGAGCAGCTCCGCATCGACCCGCGCGTACCCGGTGATGAGCGCGACGGCGTCCCCGGCCGCTGCGGCGATCCGGGCGGGGTCGCGGCCGCCAACCACGCGCACCTCGAAGCCCTCGTCCTCGAGTGCCCGCACGCCGGGTGCCGGGTCCAGCTCCCCGACGTCCGTGAACACCGCCACCGGCGCTGGCACAGGTCGCCTCACGCCTCCTCTCCGCTCCTTTGGCCCTCAGCTCCTGAAGACTAGGGCCCCTCTGCTGTCGAGGGAACGGCCGCCCCGCCGACTTTGCCTCGAGGAAGGCCCCGGAGTAACCTGCCTCGTTCCGATCGCCGTGCCCGCGGAGAGGAGCCTTCCGTGCTGCGGACACCGGTCTGCGACCTGCTGGGCATCGAATACCCCATCTTCTCCGTCGGCTTCGGCGCGGCCGCGGCCCCGGAGCTCGCCGCGGCTGTCTCGAACGCAGGTGGCTGCGGGGTCGTGGGTGGCGGGCCCGCCGAGTTCCTGGGCGAGCGGATCCGGCAGGTTTGCGCGCTCACCGACAAGCTGTTCGGCGCAAACGTCATCATCGAGGGTCTCGCGGATCCTGACCTCGGGCCCTATGCACGCGCCAGGATCGAGGCCTGCCTCCAGGAGCAGGTTCCGCTGCTCGTGCTGTTCTGGGGAGACCCATCGGCGTTCGTGGAGGAGGCGCAGCGGGTGGGGACGAAGATCGCGATCCAGGTGGGATCGCCAGACGAGGCCAAGGCGGCCGCCGACGCGGGCGTCGACATCGTCATCGCGCAGGGCTTCGAGGCCGGTGGCCACGTCCGGGGCCACACCGCGCTCTCGGTGCTCGTTCCGGCCGTCGTCGATCGCGTGAAGCCCGTTCCCGTGCTCGCCTCGGGAGGCATCGCCGACGGCCGGGGGCTCGCCGCCGCGCTCGCGCTGGGCGCGCAGGGCGTCTCCCTCGGCACGCGGTTCGTCGCGAGCGAGGAGTGCTTCGTCGAGCGGGACTACAAGGATCGGGTCGTAGCGAGCTCGGCCGATGACACCGTGTACTCGGAGCTCTTCGGCGCCAATTGGCCGGACGCGCCCCACCGGGTCATCCGCAACGCGACGGTCGAGCGGTGGGAGGAAGCGGGGCGACCGGCGAAGGGCGGACGTCCGGGCGAGGGCTCGGTCATCGGGATAGAGAGCGCTCCGTGGGGAAAGGGGGAGGCCGAGCGCTACGAGGCGTTCATGGCCACCCCGTGGTTCGACGGCGACCTAGACGACGCGCCGATCTGGGCGGGGCAGTCGTGCGAGCTCGTGCACGACGTGAGGCCTGCCGGAGAGATAGTGCGGGACATCGTCCGAGAGGCCTCGGCCGTGATCGCCGAGCTCGGGCGGTACTCGCCGTAGGACTGCTGGATGTGCCCTAGAGCGTGAGAGGGTCGGGGACACCGAACGGATCGCCGCCCGCGAAGCGGCTCTCGCCGAACCCGGGAAGCGCCTCCGGCCTCAGCGACTCCAGATACTCGGCGCCGAACACGCCCGCGAACTCGAGGTTGTCCATCAGGTTCCGCTCGATGGCGGCCTTCGGGACGTAGGGCCCGATGTTGTCGCGGTACCGGTAGTCCTTCAGGAACGCGGCGATCTCGTCGGCGGTGATCTCGGCGTCCCACAGGGCCCTGCGGTCCAGGAACACCTCGGAGGGCGCGACGTACTGCACGACGCCGAACAGGCTCTTGCCGAACGCCCGCTGGATGTCCTCCTGGAGCTGGATCGGGTCCAGGCGCGTGCCGTCGACGGCGTCCGGCAGCGGGCACTGCCCGTGGTCGGCCGTGACGATCAGCGCGAACTCGCCGGGGGCGAACGTCGACTCGAGCGTGCCCACGAGCCGGGCGAGCTCGGCGTCGACGGCCTCGAGCACGATCCGCTCGTGGTCGTCGAGCATGTTGTACACGTGCCCGGTGTAGTCGGGCGACTTGAAGTTGACGAAGAGCAGGTCGGTGGCTCCGTGGGTTCCGAGGCGCTCCGAGCGGAGCGTGGCATCGATCAGGTCTCCCTGGTATTGAACTATCGGAGGTTCGCAGCAGGGCACCTGGCGTCCTTTGGGATCGAATGGGTCGGGCGGCGGTGCGTTCGGCGCGTATGTCTGCTTGTGCGCCTCGTAGACGTCGAGCCCGGGGGTCTCGATCGGCAGCCGGTATAGGTCGGGGTTGTGCGGGCGCCACGCCTCCGGCCGGACGTACTCGTCCCAGAACGCCCCGACGGGTTTGTCGCCGGGGGGGCGCGTCGTGCCGCCGCGCCCCAGCATGCCGAGGTGCCAGACCTGGTAGCCGATCTCGCCGACCCAGGCCTTGCCTCCGTTGGCGTCGTACCAGAGGTCCGCCAGGGTCGGTATCAGGATGTCGTCCGGGCGCGCGCCCCCCGGCGTTCCGTAGGCCTTCCGCACGCCCGAGCCGTCGCGGATGTTGTGGCCGGTGACCCCGTGGTCCCTCGGGTAGGCGCCGGTCCCGATCGTGGCGTGCGCGCACGCGGTCACCGCCGGGAACGAGCCGTGGATCGCGTTGCGGAAGAGTGCGCTTTTCGGCCAGAGGCGCTTCAGGGCAGGCCATGCGTCCGGCCACTGCTTCAGCACGTTCCAGCCGCCACCGTCGATCACGAACACGACCACGAGCTTCGGCGCCGCGGCCGGGCGAGCGATGCCCGGGAGTGGCTGCCCCTCGCGGCCGAGGCGCAGGAATTCCTCGAAGCCGGTGAGCGTCGCTATCGTGGGCGCTATGTCGGCCAGGCTCACCCGCTGCGTCGAGTCGGAGGGCTCCACGATCCCCGGCGCGTACACCGCGAGCGGGATCCGCTCGAGGTACATCCACACGCTCGCGTGGCTCGTTCGCGGGTCCCTGGGCACCAGAGAGACCGACTCGTTCGAGTAGTTCGAGCTGTTGTAGGGGGCGAGCAGGAGCTGGATCTCGCCCGAGCGGCCCGGGCGGAACGTGCGCTGGAGTATCTCCATGTACTCGGTGCCTAGCCCCGAGGCCATCTCGTCCATGGTGGGTTTCGTGTCGGGAGCGGACAGGCGCCGGACGGCACGGCCGATGGTCGCCCCGCCGGCCACCCACATGAGCCCGCCCAGCGCCGCCCAGGTGAGGAGACGCCGGCGTCCGGGGTCCGGGGCATCCCGCCGCCGCGAGCGGCTCCGGAGGATCAACACGGTCGCGCCCAACGCGAGGGATCCGGCGAGCACCGCGAGCGCAGTGCTCCGGGTGGCGGCGATGACCAGCGTCACGCCTCCGCCCGCGAGCACGATCGGGACCAGGGCACGCGAGGACGAACGGCGCTCCACGATGCCCCGATTCTCCCAGAGACGGCCCGCGTACGGGGGGAGCGGGCTACGTGCGCTTGCGTTCGAGGTCCAGGAACGGGGTGGGGACGACGCTCGCGCCCACCTTCCCCCTCTCTCCCTCGACGGTCCACTCCACCGAGACGCGTGTGCCGACCTGCGAGAGCGCCCGATCGATCGAGGCGAAGCCGACCATCTTCTTGATCGTCGGGCCCCAGCAGATCGAGGTCACGCGCCCCACCCGGCGGCCCTCCCTGTACGCCGGCACGGGGTCGCGGTGCACCGTCGCGGAGACCGCCGGTGCGAGCCCGTGCTTCGCGTACATCGCCTCGATGCCGCTCCAGTCGAGCTCCACTCCGACGAGCCGGCGCGCGGGGCCGCCGGACGCGACCTCTGCCCGCAGCGCCCGCTTCCCGACGAACTCGGCCTGCTTGTCCAGCTCCACCAGGCGCCCCAGGCCGATCTCGTACGGGGAGTAGTGCTGCTCCGGCGCGGTCGCGTGCCGCGAGCTCGTGTACTCGACCTCGATCAGGATCAGGCCGGCCTCCACCCGCGCGACGTCGAGCGCGCGGATCCCCGCGGGGTGGAGCCCGTAGTCCTGCCCAACCTCGAAGATCCGGTCCCAGACCCGAAGCGCCCCGTCCCACGGCATCCACAGCTCGTAGCCTCGATCGCCCGTGTAGCCGGTGCGCGTGACGTCGACCTGGACCCCGGCGATCTCGGAGACGCGCCGGCGGAAGTACCTCAAGTCACCCCAGCCGATGCCGGTGGCGGCCTCCAGCACCTCGCGTGAGAGCTTGCCCTGCAAGGCGAGGCCGGCGGTGGAGTCGCTGACGTCCTGGATGTCGACGTCGAGGCCGGTCGCGTTCAGACGGAACCAGCGGTAGCAGGGGTCCGCGGCCGTCACGCGGTAGGCGTCGTCCGAAAGGCGCGTCACCGTGCCGTCGTCGACGACCTTGCCTTCCTCGTCGCACCAGGGCGTGTAGCAGACCTGATCGACCGCGAGCTTGGAGACGTCGCGCGTGACGATCCGGTCGAGGAGGCGCCCCGCGTCGGGACCGCTGACCACGTACTTGTAGAGCGGGGTCACGTCGATCACGGCCGCGGCCTCGCGGATCGCGTTGTACTCGATGTCGTGGAAGTCGGAGTACAGCGCGGCGGCGTAGTAGCCGGCCCACTCGCCCCAGGCGAGCTTCGAGTTGAGTTGCGACTCTCGCGCGAAGAAAGCCGTGCCGACGCTCAAGCCTGTCTCCTTCGGACGGACGCTCCGGCTCCGTAGCCTAGAGCGCCCGACGTCCCGGCGACAGCTGCGCATTGACCTCAGGTCACGGCCGGGGTGGCAACGCCCCCACCCCGCGGCTAGCATCGGCGAGCGGTGCACCCATGTCCGGCGGACGGGCCCCGGGTGACCCTGACCGGACGGTTCGCCGAGGAGGTCGGTCTGTGGCCAAACGGTACGACGTGGTCGTGATCGGCGGAGGCCACAACGGCCTTACGAACGCGGCCTACCTCGCGAAGGCCGGCAAGAGCGTCCTGGTCCTGGAGAAGAACCCGCTGCTCGGCGGGGCGGCCGTCACCGTGGAGCACTACCCGGGCTTCCGGTTCAGCGCGATGTCGTACGTGGTGTCCCTGCTCCGGCCCGAGATCATCCGCGAGCTCGAGCTGCCCAAGCACGGCCTGGAGATCCTGCCGCTCGACGGGACCATCACGCCGCTCGAGGACGACTACCTCTGGCGGGTCAACGACCACGGGAAGACCGTGCGCGAGCTCCGGCGCTGGTCCCTCTCCGACGCCGAGGCCTACGAGGAGTACGGCCTGCTCATGGCCGAGATGGCACGGTTCATCAAGCCGATCCTGTCGATCGTCCCGCCCGACCCGGGAAGGATCAGCCCCCTCGACTGGATGCCGGTTCTGGGGCTCGCGAAGGACTTCCGAGACCTGCCCCAGAAGCTCCAGACGACGTTCATCCAGCTGATGACGATGAGCGCGGCCGACTTCCTGGGCCAGTGGTTCGAGACCGAGCCGCTCAAGGCCACGATGTCGGCTTCGGGGATCATCGGCACGTTCCAGGGCCCGCGGTCCCCGGGGACCGCGTACGTGCTTCTGCACCATTACATGGGTGAGATCGACGGGGCATTCCGCGCATGGGGGATCCCTCGCGGGGGCACCGGCGGCATCAGCGAGTCGATCGCGAGCGCGGCGCTCGCTGCCGGCGCCGAGATCCGCACCGAGGCCGTCGTCGCTCGGATCGACGTGAAGGACGGGCGCGGAGGTCCGCCGCTACAAGTTCCGAGGCTCGTCAGGGAAGGTGAACCTCGCGCTCGACGGCCTGCCAGAGCTCGCGTGCAAGCCGGGGAAGGGCCCGTGGCTGCGCGGCGCGATCTCGTTCAGCCCCTCCCTCGACTACATGGAGCGAGCCTACGACGACGCGAAGTACGGCCGGTACTCGCGGCGCCCGTACGTCGACTGCATCATCCCCACCCTCGTCGATCCGTCGATGGCTCCGCCGGGCAAGCACATCATGAGCTGCTTCGTGCAGTACGCCCCCTACAACCTGGAGCAGGGCAAGGAGTGGACCCCCGAGATGCGCGACGCCTTCGGCGAGACCGTGATCGACACGCTGGAGGAACGCTTCCCGGACATCCGCTCGAAGATCCTTCACCGGTTCGTCCTGTCCCCCAAGGACATCGAGGACTGGACGGGCCTCACCGAGGGCAACATCTTCCAGGGCGAGCTCTCGCTGGAGCAGCTCTTCTTCAACCGGCCGGTTCCCGGATGGGCCAGGTACCGCACGCCGGTGAAGGACCTTTGGATGTGCGGCTCCGCCACGCACCCCGGCGGCGGCATCATGGGCGCGCCCGGGCGGATCGCGGCTCTCGAGTACATGAAGGAGAAGCGAAGCGGAAGGGGGGCCGGCCGATGACGACGGGCCACGACGTCGTCGTCATCGGTGGCGGCCACAACGGGCTCGTCGCCGGCGCGTACCTCGCGAGGGCCGGCAAGAAGGTGCTGATCCTGGAGAGGGCCGGTGAGGTCGGCGGGATCCTGCGCGGCGGCGAGCTCGCGCCGGGCTTCGTGGCGCCAGGCATCGCGCACACCGTCGGCCGGCTGCGCAGGTCGGTGATCGCGGACCTGAAGTTGGAACGGCACGGGTTCCGGGCGATCGAGCCGGACGTGCGCGTGTTCGCACCGCAGCCGGACGGACGAGCGATCACCTTCTGGGCCGACGCGGGTCGGACCGCCGAGGAGATCCGAGCCCTCAGCGCGAAGGACGCGGACGCGTACGTCGCGTTCGATCGGAAGGTGCGGGTGCTGGCGAGCTTCGTCGCGCACATCGACGCGGCCACGCCCCCCGACGTGAAGGTTCCCTCGATCGCCGACGCGATCGCAGGCCTGAAGCTGGGGAAGGCCTTCCGCGACCTCGGCGCGAAGGCCGGCCGCGAGACGATCCGCGCCCTGCCGATGGCGGTCGCCGACTTCGTGGGCGAGAACTTCGAGGAGGAGGCGGTGCGCGGGCCGCTCGCCGCTCGGGGCGTCCTTTACACGAACGTCGGGCCCTGGGCGGCGGGCACCGCGGCCGTGTATCTCTCGGACTCGGCCGGCAGCGACGGTGGGGCGCCTGGGCAGTCGACGTTCGCCGAGGGCGGGACCGCCGAGCTCGCGCGGGTCCTGCGCAGGGCCGCGGAATCGTTCGGAGCGCAGGTTCGCACCGGAGCAGAGGTCATGGAGCTGCTCACGCGGGACGGGCGGGTCGTGGGGGTGCGCACGGCCACCGGAGAGACGATCGAAGCGAGAGCCGTCGTCTCCACCGCGGACCCCAAGCGCACGCTCCGGCTGGTCGATCCCGAGGTTCTGGGGCCGCACATGGTTTGGCGCGCAGGCAACATCCGCCAGCCGGGAGCCACGGCCAAGGTGGATCTGGCACTCGGCGGCCTGCCCGCGTTCACCGGCGCCGACGAGGACCGGCTCCGCGGGCGGATCGTGATCGCTCCATCGATCGACCACGCGGAGCGCGCGAAGGACGCCTCGAAGTACGGGCAGGTGGCGGAGGAGCCCTGGCTCGAGGCGACGATCCCCTCACTCACCGATCCGTCGCTCGCCCCGGACGGAAAGCACGTCATGAGCGTGCTGTTCGAGGCGGCGCCCCGGCACCTGCGCGACGGCGACTGGTCCTCCGAACGGGAGCGCGTTGGCGACGTCGCGGTGAGGACCCTGGAGCGGTACGCCCCAGGCCTCGGCGAGCTGATCGAGGCGCGCCGGGTCATCACGCCCGAAGACCTGGAGACCGAGTACGCGCTGACGGGCGGACACGTCTACCACGCGGAGCCGGGGCTGGACCAGTTCTTCGCCTGGCGGCCGCTGAACGGCCACGCGCGCTACCGCTTCGTCGTCGACGGGCTGTACCTGGCCGGCTCCGGCGCCCACCCCGGCGGGGGCATCACCGGCGGACCGGCCGCGAACGCCGCGAGGGCGATCCTGAAGGACCTGTAGGCCGCCGGGTCCAGCCGGGGCGAGTGCTCAGTCGTGCCCGCAGCTCAGCCGGGGCACGGCCCGATCGTCGTCGCGACCCCCTCGTGGTCCGACCCCGGAATGTCGACGTCGTGCGCGCCTGCCGCGCACCAGGACGGATCGATGAACACGTAGTCGATCCGCAGCAGAAGCGATCGCCATAGCGCGTGGTCGTACGTGTCGGCGGCCCAGTCCGTTCGCATGGCGTCGCGGAACGACGACGTGATCCGCCGGTATCCGAGCTGCCTGTCGCTCATGTTGAAGTCGCCGGCGATGACGACGGGTTCGGTCTCGCGAGTGGCCGCCCGCTGCAGCCGCTCCACGAACCCCAGTTGGCGGTCGAACGTGCTCTCGTGCGAGGGGTTGAGCGCGTGAACCGCGTACAGGACGAAGGGCCCGCTCGGCCCTCGAACGAGCGCCCTGAGCACCCTGTCGCGGGAGAGCGAGCCCGAGATGTCGAGCAGCGACACGGGGAAGCGCGATCGCACGATCATCCCGCGGGCGGCGACCGCGTAGGGTCGGACCGCGTCCGCCGACGCGAGCAGCTCCCCGAACCCCTGGGGGACCTCGACGGCCACCAGAACGTCGGCGTCCGTGGCGGCCAGCGCCGCGGCCGCCGCCTTCGGCTGAGGGTTCAGCTCGTACACGTTGGCGGAGAGGATCCGCACGGGATCTCTCGGAGCGGGCGTCGGCTCCGGGGCCCTGGGGGCGAGCACCACGACCGCGCCGAGCGCGAGCACCGATGCCGCGACGACGAGGGGGCCCGGGCGCCGGGTGCCGTACGCGAAGATCCCGAGGACGACCAGAGCGACCAGCACCAGCAGGGGGAAGGCGACGGCGAACGGTTCCGCGAGCCAGCCCAGGTCGCGCACGAGGAACCAGGTCCAGGGCAGCGCGGCGCCGCCCGCCATGCGGAGCACGCTTCGGAGGCGGGAGGAGGTGGGCGAAGTGCTCACGGTCGGGCGAGCCTACCCGAGTCGGGGCGGGTGAAGACCGGATGCTTCTGTGCGAAGCTGTGCCTCCATGAGCGGCGCGCCCGACTTCCGGCTGGAGCACAGCGAGCTCCGCGCCGACGACGAGTTCGCCGAGTTCAGCAACACGGACCTCCCTTACTACTCCGACTGGCGCGGCTCCTTCGAGAAGCTGCCGTGGGCGACGGACGACGAGGCCCTGAGGGCGGCTGCGGCCGACGTCGCGATAGTGGGCGCCCCGCTCGACGACGCGGTGTCCTCGCGGCCCGGCGCCAGGTTCGGGCCGAGGGCGATCAGGATGGCTCCGACGGCCTGGAGCAGCGACTACGCCTGGTCGATCCAGCTCGGCGTCGAGCCCTACGCGCGCCTCAAGGTGGTGGACGCCGGTGACGCGCCAGTCGTGCCGGCGCGCCTGGAGCGGGCCCTGCGGGTCATCCACGAGAAGGTCTTCCGCGTCGCGAGCACCGGCTCGATCCCCATGGTTCTGGGCGGCGACCACTCGATCACCTATCCCAGCGCGGCCGCCGTCGCGCGCCACAGGCACCCGCGCAAGGTCGGCATCGTGCACTTCGACGCCCACGCCGACGCCGCCGCCGAACAGTGGGGCTCGCTCGTGGGCCACGGAACGCCGATGCGAAGGCTGATCGACGAGGGCTGGGTCGCCGGCTCGAACTTCGTGCAGGTGGGTCTGCGCGGGTACTGGCCCGAGAAGGAGACCTTCGACTGGATGCGCGAGCAGGGCCTGCGCTGGCACACGATGGTCGAGATCGAGGACCGGGGCTCCGAGGCCGTGGTCTCAGACGCCATCGCCGAGGCGCTCGACGGTCCGGACTGCATCTACCTCTCAGTCGACATCGACGTCGTGGATCCCGGCATGGCGCCGGGCACCGGCACGCCGGAGGCCGGAGGCATGCTCTCCCGGGAGTTGCTGAGGGCGGTCCGCCAGATCGTCGGGCAGGTGGATCTGGTGGGGATGGACGTGGTGGAGGTCTCGCCCCCCTACGACCAGTCCGAGCTGACGGCGATCCTGGCCCACCGGGTCGTGATGGAGGCGATCTCGGCGCTCGCCGCGAAGAAGCCGTAGCCTTGCCGCCATGTGCCGGAGCATCAAGACCCTGCGCCGCGCCGACGAGCCGGCCACCGAGGAGGAGATCCGGGCGGCCGCGCTTCAGTTCGTCCGGAAGGTGAGTGGGTACCGGGAGCCGAGCCGCCGCAACGCCGAGGCGTTCCACTCCGCCGTCGACGAGGTCGCCGAGGCGTCGAGGCGGCTGCTGGACGCGGTCGGCCCGCCTGCATAGTCCCCGGTACGATGGGACGCATGCACCCGCTC
>JACQDK010000106.1 GCA_016201135.1 Actinomycetota bacterium | reverse complement strand
GGTGCCGAAGATCGCCTTCTTCGGGAAGTCGCCGGGGAGTCGCGCGCAGAGCTCTTCGGCCAGCTCGGTCGTGCGCTCGTTCGGGTAGACGCAGTGCATGTTCGACCAGGTCCGGTCGAGCTCGGCAACGATCGCATCGCGCACCTGGGGGTGGCGGTAGCCGGTCTGAACGACGCCGGCTGCCGCGATCATGTCCACGTACTCGTTGCCGTCGGCGTCCCGGATCCGGGTGCCCTGCGCCTCGGCCGGGACGAAGGGATAGAAGCGGATCTTCATGGCGCTCCCGACCGCGAGCTCCTCTCGCGCGACGATCGCCTCGGATCGTTCTAGTGGACGCTCGGCCACGTGCTCCTCCCATGGTCTGGCCGTAGTCTGGCCGGACACCCCGATTCCGGCTAGCCAGCCACGGTTACGATTCTTACAGCCTTGTCAAGAGCACCTCTTCGTGTAAATACCTTGACAGCGGGGGCTCGGTGGCGTAGACATCGCCGCATCCCATCGGGGACCACCGTGCAGCCGAAGGACGAGGAGGACCGATGCGTCGTTCGTGGAGAATCGGAGCGCTCCTGCTGGCAGTGTTCGCGCTCGTGGCCGGAGCATGCTCGGCCAACACCGGCTCGAGCAGCGCCTCGAGCAGTGAGAGCAGCTCGGGGGGTACGTTCCTGATCGGGTTCCCCGGAGACTTCTCTTCCACGTACGCCTTCTACGACGAGCCGATTAAGGAAGGCGCCCAGTTCGCCATCGATCAGATCAACGCCAGCGGCGGTGTGCTCGGGAACACGCTCGAACTGCAAGCCCTGGACAACCGGAACGACGTGGCGGAGACCTCGAAGCTGACCCAGCAGCTGCTGGACCAAGGCGCGAAGTGGCTGATCGGGACGACGGGAGACGGGATCCTGGCCGAGGGCTCGCAGGCGTGCGCCGCGAACATCCCGGTCTCAACGGGCGACGGCACGGCGCCGACGCTCGTCGGTGACATGGGTCCGTGTGCATATCAGCTGATCATGAGTGACAACGTTCAGGGGGCCACCCTCGCCGAGTACGCCATCAAGCAGGGCTACAAGACGGCCTACGTTCTCGGCTCGACGGAGATCCCCTACACGAAGAACCTGCCGACCTACTTCACGAAGGCCTTCGAGAACGCCGGTGGAACGGTCACCGGCACGGATCAGTTCAAGATCGGGGCCGGCGACTACTCAGCCGTGGTGACGAAGATCGCGAGCGCCGACCCGGCGCCGGATGCGATCTTCACGCCGATGTTCGTTCCCGACACACAGGTGTTCCTGCGGCAGCTCCGTCAGGCGGGCGTGACGATTCCCGTTCTCTCCACCGACGGCAACCTGGACCCATCGCTGCCCGACGCCGGCGCCAAGGCGCTCAACGGGTTCACGTTCACGGCGTCCGCCTGCCCACCGGGGCCCGACAACCCGAAGATCCAGCAGTTCTACGCGGACTACAAGGCCAAGTACGGCAAGGATCCCAGCTCGGTGATCGCCGTTCTCGGCTACGACGAGATCTACGCGTTGAAGTCGATCATCGAAGCGCAGAACAGCACGGACCCACAGGCGATCCTTGCGGGTCTTCCGAACGTGAGCTACGACGGGGTTTCGGGACAGATCCAGATGGATCCGACGACCCGGCGTGCGAAGAAGTCTGCGTGGATGGTGAAGATGGACGGCGCGTCCTTCACCTGCCTCGGACAGCCCGGCTACCCGACCTTCGTGCCCAGCGCGTAGAGGTCGCCGGGCGGGTGCGAGCGGGGTGAGGGGCATGTGACCGGGCAGCCGCCTCGGCCGCTGCTGAGCGTCGATGAGATCACGGTCGCCTACGGGCCGGTGACCGCGCTGCACGGCGTGTCCCTTCAGGTGTCCGAAGGCGAGATCGTGGCCGTGCTGGGCCCGAACGGGGCAGGCAAGACCACCCTGCTCCGCACGCTCGCCGGTGCCCTGCGCCCCAGGCATGGTCAGATCTGGCTGGACGGCAAGCGCCTGGACGGCATCGTGCCCGAGGAGGCGGTTCGCCGGGGGATCGCGACGGTGCCCGAAGGCCGGCTCGTCTTCCCCGGGCTCACGGTCGAGGAGAACCTGCAGCTCGGGGCCATCAGCCGTCGGGACCGGCAGGCGATCCGCGCCGAGATCGACGAGCTCTTCTCGATGTTCCCGATCCTGGGTGAGCGGCGGGCCCAACCCGCCGGCACGCTCTCAGGAGGCGAGCAGCAGCAGCTGTCGATCGGCCGGGCCCTCATGGCGCGACCGCGCGTGATGCTGCTGGACGAGCCCTCGCTCGGGCTCGCACCGATCATCGTCGGTCAGATCTTCGCGCTGCTGAGGGATCTCCGGGGGCGCGGAGCGACCCTGCTGCTGGTGGAGCAGAACGTGCACAAGGCATTGGAGATCGCCGACCGCGCATACGTGCTCTCGGTGGGCCGGGTGGTCACGTCGGGCCCTGCTCGCACGCTTGCGACGGGGGAGCTGGAGCGGATGTACCTGGGGATGTCGCGGGCGCGATGAGCAGGGGGGCGTGGTGAGTCCGTCCGAGTTCGCCCAGCAGCTCGTCAACGCCCTGTCGCTCGGCAGCATCTACGCGCTGCTGGCGCTCGGCTTGTCGATGGTCTACGGGGTCCTCGGCATGCTGAACTTCGCGTTCGGCGAGCTGGTGACGATCACCGCGTACACGATGCTGTTTCTGGCGAACCACGGAGCGCCCTTCCCGGTGATGGCGATCGGGGGGGTGTTCGCTGCGGTGATCGCGTCCATCCTGATGGAGCTCGTCGCCTTCCGACCCCTGCGCGGCGCCAGCTTCGTGACCCTCCTGTTCACCTCCTTCGCGGTCGCGGAGCTGCTCCAGAACGTCTTCCGCCAGGCGATCTCCTCGCGCCCGAAGGGGGTGCCCGTCCCCAGCCTGTTCGACAACGCCGTCCGGGTGGGCTCTGTCCGCATCGGAGTGTTGCCGTTGATCACCGCGGGGGTAGGGGCCACCGCACTCGTGCTGCTCACCCTCTTCATGCGCCGGTCGCGCTCCGGGATCGCGATGCGGGCCGCCTCGCAGGACTTCGCCACCGCTCGCCTCGTCGGTGTGAGGGCGAACCGCGTGATCTCCCTCGCCTTTGCGATCTCGGGATTGCTCGCGGGGATCGCCGGGGTGCTGTGGATCTCGCGCACGACCGCCGTACAGCCGACCACGGGCTTCGTGCCGATCCTCGAGGCGTTCATCGCATCGGTGATCGGGGGGCTCGGCAACTTGCGCGGTGCCGTGGCTGGCGGCTTCTTCCTCGGCGCGCTGGAGGTGTTCTTGCAGGCGACGCTGCCGGGCAAGATCCTTCCGTTCGCCCAGGCCGTGGCCCTGCTGATAGTCGTCGCGATCCTTTACGTCAGGCCACAAGGTCTCTTCGGGCGCCGCGTCGAGGCGAAGGTGTGAATGAAGACGTTCCTTCCTCCCTCGAGAAGCCGGCCGGCCATCGCAGGCATCGTGGCGACCGCTGCCTTGCTCACCTTGCTGACGGCGCTCGTCACCGGACTCGGTAGCGCGCTGAGCGGCCGCACCCTCGTCGTCTTCCTGCTGAACGTCTGTCTAGTGTGCGGGCTCCAGCTGTTCATCGGTAACAGCGGGATCGTGTCGTTCGGCCACGTCGCCTTCATGGGCATCGGCGCGTACGTGACGGCGCTCGTGACGATCCCTCCCGGCCTCAAGGCGAGCCAAGTGTCCAGACTCCCTGAGCTGCTGGCACGCGCGCAGCTCGGGCAACTCCCGACAGTCTTGCTCGCCGGACTCGTGTGTGCCGTCGTCGCGGCGATGCTCGGGGGTGGTCTGATCCGGATGGCGGAAGGCCCGATGGCCATGGCTACTCTCGCGCTTCTGGTGGTGGCGCACACCCTGTTCCTCAACTGGGAGTCGGTCACTCGGGGAACGCTCGGGCTCTTCGGGGTCCCGAACCGATCCACGCCGTGGGTGGCGCTGATCGCGGCGGTGCTCTTCGTGGCGTTCGCCCGTCTTTACAAGGAGTCCTCCTGGGGGCTGCGCGTGCGGGCCTCGCGTGAGGATCCGCTGTCATCGGGCTCTGCCGGTATCAACGTGATCAGGACGCGCTACGGCGCATGGATCCTGAGCGCTGCCCTCATGGGGATGGCCGGGTCCCTCTGGGCGGCGTCCGTGCTGGCGTTCGACCCCAACCAGTTCTTCTTCGACACGACGTTTGGGCTGTTGGCGATGCTCGTCGTGGGAGGGCGTGCGAGTGTGTCCGGCGCCGTCGCAGGTGCTGCCATCGTGACGTTCGTGAGTGATTCGTTGGCGCGCGTGGAGCAGGGAGTAAGGATCGGGCCCTGGCTGCTGCCCCGACTGACCGGAAGCGTCCAGTTCGTGATCGCGCTGTTGATCATCGTGACCCTCGTATGGCGCCCAGAAGGTGTGTTCGGCCGGGGCGAGGTCGAGGACCTGTTCCTGCGTTCGCGTCGCCGTCGCAAGGCGGCCGGGGAGGCGGCTGCGGGCCATGAGACAGACGTGAGCGAGCGGGAAGGCGCCGTCGAGGTCGCGGCGGAACGGCAAGAGCTGCTCGCAGCGCGCGAGGCGCCTTCGCCGCGGCGCGAGGAGCCGCAGCGCGAGAGGGCAGCTCCTGCCGCCGGGCCCGTCGTGTTGCACGCCCAGCACGTGACGAAGCGTTTCCTGGGTGTCGTGGCTCTCGACGGCGTCGGGCTCGAGGTCCGGTCCGGAGAGATCCTCGGGCTGATCGGACCGAACGGTTCCGGGAAGACCACACTCCTCAACGCGCTGTCAGGGGTAGCAGCGCCCGACGGCGGCCGGGTTCTGCTGTTCGGTGAGGACGTCACGGCCGAGCGCGCGTACCGGATCGCGGGCCGGCGGCTCGCGCGCACGTTCCAGAACATCCGCTTGTTCGGGCATCTCTCGGTCCGCGAGAACATCGAGGCCGCGCAACCCTCCGACGGCACGCCGGAGGAGGTGGACGATCTCCTCGCGTGGCTACACCTCGACGCGGTTGGTGCGGAGGAAGCCGTGAACCTTCCCTACGGGATGCAGCGTCGGCTCGAGATCGCTCGGGCGGCGATCCGCCAACCCGGCGTGCTCCTGCTGGACGAACCGGCAGCAGGGATGAACGAAGCGGAATCTGATGAGCTGCTTGCGGACATCCGCCGACTCCGTGATCGACTGGGGTGCGCGGTCGTGGTGATCGACCACGACCTCCGGTTGATCACGCAGCTCTGCGACCGGATCCACGTTCTCGATCAGGGGCGAACGATCGCCCTGGGGAGTCCGGAGGAGGTCGTGGCCGATCCCGCGGTGGTCGCCGCGTACGTCGGGGGAAGCCCGACGGCCTGATCGGCCGGCGCCCCGCCCAAAGGGGCTCCTCGTCAATCCTACCTAGGGCGAGCAACCGTTAATCGAATTGCTGATCGTCACGTTGAACCCCACATCGATGGATGTATCGCTCACCCACTTCCCCCGTGCATTCTGGCTGTAGTCGACACACGCTTCATCTCTTCCGCTCCAGTCGACCCAGTTGTCGTTGTCGGCGCGCTTAATTTTGGTTCTCCTCACCTTCCCGTGGGTAGCTGAACCGTGATCCCGCCGCAGCAGAGGT
>JACQDK010000107.1 GCA_016201135.1 Actinomycetota bacterium | reverse complement strand
CCCGACAGCACGTCGCGCAGCATCTCTCTGGTGGTCTCGTCGTCGTCGGCGATCAGCAGGCGGATCGGCGTGTCGAGCGGGTCCGAGGACGCCCGGAGATCGGAAACATCCACGCTGGATCTCACGGCAGACCTCCCTCCTTCTCGTGGGTCGCGAGTTCGTCGGGGAAGGTATCGGCACCCAGTTGCGGCCCCCTTGAATCGGGGTCACCCGGCCCGGGGGATCCCCTCAAGGGGCCCCGGGAGGACGTCGAAGCAAGTCCGAGACGCTGGCCGCAGGGGGGACACGGGTGGAAGGCATCGTTCAGGGTGAGCGCGGGGGCGTTCCCGAGCCCACGATCCGGGATCTCTCGGACGTGAGGACGGGCGAGGATGCCGCGCGCGAGAGCGACGGGTTCCACCGCTTCGTCGAGCGCTCCCCGGACCTCTACTACCGATACCGCTTCCGCCCGAGCCCGGGGTTCGAGTACGTGAGCCCTTCGATCGCCGCGATCATCGGGTACACGCCGGAGGAGGCCTACGCGGACCCGGACCTCCCCTTCAAGGTGGTGCACCCAGACGACCTCCACCTCTGGGAGGAGGTGAACGCCGACCCCGGTGGCTCAGGGCCGGGCTCGAGCATGCGCTGGCTGCACAGGGACGGGTCGGTTCGCTGGGTGGAGCTCCGCAACGTCCCTCTCCTCGACGGAACCGGCGGCGCCGTGGGCTTGGAGGGGATCGTCCGCGACGTCACGGAGAGGGTTGCCGCGCAGGAGGCCCTGCACGCGAGCGAGGAGCGCTACCGGATCGTCTCGGAGCTCGTCTCGGACTACGCCTACTGCCTCCGGATGGACCCGGAGGGAGGGCTGACCATGGAGTGGGCCACGTCCGCGCCCGAGGTGTTCACGGGGTACACGTGGGAGGAGCTGGAAGAGCGGGGCGGCTGGCGCGGCATGACTCACCCCGACGACCTGCAGGTCACCGAGGAATCCTGGAGGCGGATCGTCGCGGGCGAGTCAGCCCCGTTCGACCAGCGGATCGTCACGAAGTGGGGGGAGATCAGGCAGCTTCACGTCTCGGGCCGCTCGGAGCGGGACGAGACGGGAGGCGTGCTCATCTTCGGCGTCGCCAAGGATGTCACGGAGCAGCGGCTCGCCGAGGAGAGGACGCGGTCGGCCGCCGCGCGCGCGCAGATCCTCGCCGACATCAGTCGCACCGTGGCGGAGGCCGGCCTCGAGCCCGCGCGCGTGTCGGCCGCGATAGCCCAGGGCTCAGCGGAGCTCTTCGGGGACACGTGCGTGATCTGGATGATGTCGCAGGACGAGCGGTCGCTGCTGCCTCTCGGCCACCACGACCCCGACCCGAAGGCGGCGGCGCTCGCCGGAGAGCACCTCGCGACCCCGCGCGGGGTGGGCGAGGGGATCGTGGGGCACGCGGTGATGTCGGGCGAGCCGCTCCTCATGCCGGTCACGTCCTCCGAGGAGCTGCGGGGCGAGATCAAGCCAGAGACGGTGCCGTTCGTCGACAAGGTGCCGGTCCACAGCGTGCTGATCGCCCCGGTCAAGGCGGAGGGCCGCGTTCGAGGCGCGTTCATGTTCGCGCGGCACCGGCCCGGCGACCCCTACACGGAGGACGACCTGACGTTCGCCGAGGAGCTTGCCGCCTACGCGGGACAGGTCATCGCGAACGCGTCCCTGTACGACTCGCTCCGGCGGGCGGACGCCGAGCGTCGCGGGCTGCTCGCCCGGCTCGTGACCGTCCAGGAGGAGGAGCGGCGCCTCGTCGCCGACGACATCCACGACGACACGATCCAGGTCATAACGGCCGTGGTCATGCGCCTGGCCGCGCTCCGGAACCGGATCGAGGACCCGGGGCAGCGCGAGGCGCTCTCGGCGCTCGAGACCACGGTGCAGGACGCGATCACGAGGCTCCGGCGGCTCATGTTCGAGCTGCGTCCTCCCAGGCTGGATCGCGACGGGATCGTCCCCACCATCCGCGAGTACGTCGGGCAGGTCGCCGACGACGCCGGGTTCGTGCTCGACATCGACGACCGGATGGAGTCGGAGCCGGCGCCCGAGGCCCGATCGATCGTCTACCGGATCGCGATCGAAGCAGTGAACAACGTCCGCAAGCACGCGTCGGCGCGAGGCGTCCGCATGGAGTTCGAGTCGCGCGACGGCGGAGTGCTCGCGCGCATCTCCGACGACGGCGAGGGGTTCGATCCGGAGCAGGTCCCCACCGACCTGCCCGGGCACCTCGGGATCACGTCGATGCGCGAGCGCGCCGAGCTCGCCGGCGGGTGGTTCCGCCTGGAGTCACGTCCCGGGGCGGGAACCACGGTCGAGGTCTGGGTCCCCGGGCTCGGCTCGCCACCGATCTCTGCGGCCCGATGAAAGGGCTGGTCCGTTACACTCGCCCGCCGTGAAGATCCTGGTGGTCGGATCCAGGAGAGGTTCGGCCGCGACGGCGCGCAGGCGGTGGTCTGGCAGACCGCCATCAACCCGGTCGCGGCCCTCGAGCTCCTTGCGACCGGTGCCTGGCAGGGCGCCGGAGTCCTCGGTCCGGAGGCTTTCGACCCGGTTCCCTTCCTCGACCTGCTGAAGGGCGAGCACGCATCCCCATGGGAGATGCAGGAGCGGGCCCCGGGGTCCTGACGACACCGCGCCGGGCTCTTGGCGGCCTCGGCTCAGGTCGCGCCGGCCGAGGGCCGATGACTCGGAGGTGAACCGAACCCCGACGGAGGGTCCGTGGTCCCGAACGAGCGCGAACTGAACGACGGCCTCCCCGGTCTCCTGGAGCTCGGCTCGCTGATGGAGGCGACGCCCGAGCCCCTGATCCTGGCCAACCCCGACGGCCGGATCCTCTACGCGAACCACCGGCTGGAGGAGATGACCGGATTCCGCCGGGACGAGCTGGTCGGACAGCCCGCCGAGCTCGTCGTGTCGATGGACCTCGGAGCAACGGCGCCGGGCGCTCACGTGGACACGTTCTGCCGTCGCAGGGAGGGAGAGCCGTTGCCGGTGGAGCTGAGGATGGGCCTCGTCGACGGGCCCTCGCGCCTGCTGGTGGTCACGCTGCGCGATGCCACCGACCTGCTCGCCGGCCGCGAGGCACGGTTCGAGGCCGAGGCCAAGTATCGCGCCCTCGTCGAGGAGATCCCCGCGGTCGTGTACCTGGATCCCGTGGGGGAGAACGCATCGGGACACTACGTGAGCCCGCAGGTGACGCAGCTCCTGGGCGTCACCCAGCAGGACTGGCTCGCCGACCCGTCGTGCTGGCGCTCCCACGTGCACCACGAGGACGTGGACCGCGTCTGGGCCGAGTACCGGGAGGCCTACGAGACCCACACCCCCCTCAACCGCGAGTACCGCATGGTGCACGAGGACGGCACCGTGAAGTGGGTGCTCGAGCAGGCGTTCCCCGTGAACGACGAGCACGGGTCTCCGTGGCTCGTCGAGGGCGTGATCTTCGACATCACCGAGAGGAAGAAGGCCGAGGAGGAGGTCGCCTACCTCGCGTACCACGACAAGCTCACCGGGCTGCCGAACCGGGTTCTCTTCGAGGAGATGCTGGGCATCTCGCTCGCGCGGGCGCGCCGGCACGACCTCGGGGTGGGAGTGATCTATCTCGACCTGGACAACTTCAAGCTCGTGAACGACTCGCTGGGGCACGCGGCCGGGGACGCGCTCCTGGTGCAGCTCGCCGACCGGCTGCGGGGGTGCACGCGCGAGACCGACCTGGTGGCGCGCCAGGGGGGCGACGAGTTCCTCCTGCTGCTCTCGGACCTGGAGCGCGGGCCCGGAGTGGTGCCCGGGACGGAGGTCGCGACGATCGTCGCCGAGTCCGTGGCTGAGCGCGTGCGCGAGGCCCTGCACGATCCCTTCGACCTCGGCGGCGTCCGGTTCTACGCGACGGCCTCCGTCGGCGTGTCGCTCTACCCGCACGATGCCCTGGACGCGGAGTCGCTCCTCAGCAACGCCGACACCGCGATGTACCAGTCGAAGCGGATGGGCCCGGGCGGCTACGCGGTCTACACCTCGGGGAACGAGGACCCGATGCAGAGGCTCGCGCTCTCCTCGCGCCTGCGCAAGGCCGTGGAGGACCGCAACTGGGTCCTGCACTACCAGCCGCTGATCGACCTGGGAACCGGGTCGATGACCGGCGTGGAGGCGTTGATCAGGTGGCAGGAGCCGAACGGCGGCCTGATCGCGCCCGGCGAGTTCATCCCGCTCGCCGAGGAGATGGGCCTGATCGAGGCGATCGGAGACTGGGTGATCGACGAGCTGATCGACCAGCATCGGACCTGGCGGACCGAGGGGCTCGGCCTGGAGATGTCGTTCAACCTGTCGCCCCGCCAGCTCTGGTCGGCGAACCTGTCCGAGAAGATCGTCGGCAAGCTCCAGCGTGCGGGGATCGATCCTCACGAGGTCGTCGTCGAGATCACCGAGTCCACCGCGATGGCCGACCCGGAGCGCACGCAGCGGGTCCTGTCGGAGCTGCACGCGTGGGGCCTCACGCTAGCGATCGACGACTTCGGCACCGGCTACTCATCGCTCGCGCGGCTGAAGCACATGCCGGTCGACATCCTCAAGATCGACCAGGCTTTCATCCGGGACGTCGACCGGAACCGGGACCTGGCCGGGATGGTGCGCGCGATGATCCAGCTCGCGCAGTCGCTCGGCATGCTCCCGCTGGCCGAGGGGATAGAGACGTCCGGCGAGTACGAGTTCCTCCGGGCCAACGGCTGTCGCCTCGCGCAGGGGTTCCTGTTCAGCCGGCCGGTGCCGCCGGAAGAGATCCCCGCCCTCGCACGCCGCGAGGGCGGTCTGGTGCCCGCGCCGCTGGCGATGGGCTGATCCCAGGTCGCGGGCCGGTTCGCAGCTGCTACTCCGGTAGCATCTGCGCACGATGCGCCGCTATGACCCTGCCGATATCGAGCCCAAGTGGCAGCGGATCTGGGAGGCGGAGGGCCTGCACCGGGCCTCCGAAGACCCAGCAGACCCGCGGCCCCGCTTCTACGCGCTCGACATGTTCCCGTACCCGTCCGGTGACCTGCACATGGGTCACGCCGAGGCGTTCAGCGGTGGCGACGCCGTCGCGCGCTTCAAGGCGATGCAGGGCTACAACGTCCTGCACCCGATCGGGTGGGACGCGTTCGGCCTGCCCGCCGAGAACGCGGCGATCAAGCGTGAGATCCATCCGAGGGAGTGGACCTACGCGAACATCGAGCAGCAGGCGCGGTCGTTCGCCCGCATGGGCATGTCGTTCGACTGGACGAGGCGCCTGGCGACGTGCGATCCGGAGTACTACCGCTGGACGCAGTGGCTGTTCCTGAAGCTCTTCGAGCGCGGCCTGGCGTACCGGAAGAGCTCCCCGGTGAACTGGTGCCCGAAGGACCAGACGGTCCTGGCGAACGAGCAGGTGATCGCTGGCGCGTGCGAGCGCTGCGGCACGCCGGTCGAGCGCCGCGACCTGACCCAGTGGTTCTTCAAGATCACGGACTACGCCCAGCGTCTTCTGGACGATATGGACGGCCTGGTCGACTGGCCCGCTCGCGTGATCACGATGCAGCGCAACTGGATCGGTCGCTCCGAGGGCGCCGAGGTGACGTTCACGATCGAGGAGACGGGCGACGAGGTCCCGATCTTCACGACGCGTCCGGACACGCTGTGGGGCGTCACGTTCTTCGTGTTCGCGGTCGAGCACCCTCTGGTGCGGAAGCTGGCCGAGGCCGGCGGCCGGTGGGAGGAGGTCGAGCCGCTCGTTGGGAAGGTCCGGAACACGCCCCTCACTCACCGCGAGGAGGCCGACACCAAGGAGGGAGTCGTGCTCGGCGTGCACGCCGTGAATCCCGTGAACGGCGAGAAGGTGCCGTGCTACGTGGCGCCGTACGTGCTGATGGAGTATGGCACCGGCGCGATCATGGCCGTGCCGGGCCACGATCAGCGCGACTTCGGGTTCGCTCGGCAACACGGCCTACCCGTCCGCGAGGTGATCCGGCCCGAGGGCGAGCCGGCGAGCGAGCTCGCCGAGGCCTACGTGGGCGAGGGAGTGATGGTGAGCTCAGGCCCGTTCGACGGCGAGCGCTCGCCCGCATCGATCCCGAAGGTCGCGGCCTGGCTCGCGGCCGAGGGCCGGGGGGGCGCGGCCGTGAGCTTTCGGCTGCGTGACTGGCTGATCAGCCGCCAGCGGTACTGGGGTGCGCCGATCCCGATCGTTCACTGCCCGGCGCACGGTGAGGTCGCGGTGCCCGAGGATCAGCTGCCGGTGCTCCTGCCCGAGGACGTCGACTTCCGGCCGGGTGGGGAGTCGCCGCTCGCGCGCCACCCCTCATGGAAGCGGACGGCGTGCCCTGACTGCGGCGCCGACGCGGTCCGCGACACCGACACGATGGACACGTTCGTCGACTCGAGCTGGTACTTCTTCCGGTACTGCTCGCCCGGGCTGACCGAGGCCGCGTTCCGGCGCGAGGACGTCGACCGCTGGATGCCGGTCGGCCAGTACACCGGCGGGGTCGAGCACGCGATCCTGCACCTGCTCTATTCGAGGTTCTTCACGAAGGCGCTGTACGACATGGGGATGGTGGGGTTCACCGAGCCGTTCCCCAAGCTGATGAACCAGGGCCAGGTGATCTACGGCGGCGCCTCGATGTCGAAGTCGAAGGGGAACGTGGTCGAGCCGATGCCGCTCGTGGAGCGCTGGGGCGCCGACTCCATGCGCCTGATCATCCTGTTCGCCGGGCCGTTCGAGGGCGACATCGACTGGAAGCTGATCGCCGGCGACCCGGACCGGCGTCCCGGAGTGAACGCGTGGCTCGGGCGGGTGTTCGGGGTCGTGGACGAGGCGGCGTCGCGCCCGCACGCCGAGGAACCGGAAGCCCTTCGACGCTTGACCCATCGCACGATCAGGGCCGTCACCGAGGACGTCGAGCGGTTCAGGTTCAACACCGCGATCTCGAAGCTGATGGTGCTGTCCAACGAGATGCGGGCGGGGCTGGACGCCGGCGGCGGCGCCGGCGAGGCGGCGTCGGCGCTTGTCCAGATGCTGGCGCCGTTCGCGCCCTACGCCGCCGAGGAGCTCTGGCGCGAGGTGCTCGGACGCGAAGGCTCGGTGCACGCCTCTCCCTGGCCCTCGTTCGAGCCGGACGTGGCCGCCGAGGAGACCGTCACCCTCATCGTGCAGGTGGACGGGAAGGTGCGCGACAAGGTCGAGGTGCCGGCGGGTGCGGACGGCGCGGCCTGCCTGGAGGTCGCGCGGGCCTCCGAGAACGCCAGGCGGGCGATCGGCGACCGCGAGGTCGCGAACGAGATCGTGCGCGCGCCCAGGCTCGTCAACCTCGTGACGCGCTGACGGCCGGCCCGAGCCCCGGCCCGGGTGCCGACCGCGCCGCGACCCGTGCTCCGGCTGCGATGTGACGCGGTTCACTGCGTACCGGGGCTGCCATCGCTACCGTCGCGCGCATGTCGCTCGGGGATCGGCTCTCGACCCTCTCGCGGGGTGAGCTGGCGGGGCTCGTGGTGGTGCTCGCCGTCACGCTCGGCGGGACCGGACTCTGGTACGCGCGCTCGCTGCCGAAGCCGGTCGAGATCGGCGCGCCCTCGCCCTCGGTCGGTGCCGCGGGCGCGCCGGTCGCGACCTCGCCGTCGCCCTCGCCCACGACGATCGTGGTCGACGTCGCCGGCGAGGTCCGGCGGCCCGGCGTGTACGAGTTCACCGAGGGGCAGCGGGTCATCGACGCGCTGAAGGCGGCCGGCGGCCCGAAGGGCGATGCCAACCTGGCCGCCCTGAACCTCGCAGCGCCGCTCGCCGACGGCTCGCAGGTGCTGGTGCCGGCTAGTGCCCCCACGGGGGGGACCGGGGCCGGCACGTCCAGCAGCTCGACGACCGGCACGACGCTCATCGACGTGAACACCGCGGACGCGACGCAGCTCGAGGAGCTCCCGGGCATCGGCGAGGTGCTCGCCGGCGCGATCATCAAGTACCGCGAGGACAACGGGCCCTTCGCCTCGGTGGACGAGCTCGACAACGTGAGTGGCATCGGGCCCGCGACCCTCGCGGACATCCGGGACCTGGTGACCGTGTGAGGTCCTGGTGGCTGCCGTCTGCGGCCGCCGCGTTCTGGGCGGGACTCCTCGCGTGGTCCATCGCGGCCGGCAGCGTGTCCGCGTGGGCACCGGCTGTCGTCGCGTTGGCGGCGTTCGCGGCCGCGATCTGGGCGAGCCCTCGCTCGATGGGGAGCGGTCGCCGGGGGCTCGAGCTCGCCCATCTGGCGGTCCCGTGATGGCGTGGGGAGCGGTGCAAGAGGCCCGCCTGGACGGGTCGCTCCTCGCGCGGCTGCCGCCGGCTCACGTGTCGGCGCTGGGCGCGCTGCGGACCGATCCGTCCGCCGGGGCGTTCGGGTGGTCCGCGGTGGTCGACGTGTCGAGCATCGGATCCGACGCGGGGGCCTGGACCCTCCGCGGCTCGGTCTGGGCCAGTGGGCACGGGCCGGCGCCGCCGGCCGTACGCGGAGACCGGATCGCGCTCAGCGGGGTCCTGCTCGTGCCCGACGATCCGGGGTTCGCCGAGGCCTTGCGCCGCAAGGGGATCGTGGCCGAGCTGCAGATCTCGCGCTTCGAGCTCCTGGGTCCTTCGGCGAACCCATTCGTCCGGGCCACGCAGGTATTCCGCGCGTTCGTGGGGCGATCGATCGGACGCCTCTTCCCCGCGCGCGAGGCGGGGCTGCTGATGGGGCTCGCGCTCGGCGATGACTCGCGGCTGGATCCGGCCCTCGCTCGCGACTTCCAAGCCACCGGACTGGGCCACCTGTTGGTGGTCTCCGGGGAGAACGTCGCGATGGTGCTCGGCCCGATGCTCGGACTCGCGATGCTGCTTCGGCTCCGGCGGTGGCCGCGGTTCCTGCTGGGCCTGGGGACGGTGGTCTTCTTCGTGGTGCTCACCGGCGCGGAGCCCTCTGTGATGCGCGCGGGCGTCATGGCGGCGCTCACGCTCCTCGGCGTGCTTCTGGGAAGACCCAGGAGCGCGGGCTCGATCTTGGCCGGGGCGGTCCTGCTGCTGCTCGCGCTCGACCCGTGGCTGGTGTGGTCCATCGGTTTCCAGCTCTCGGTGGCCGCGACCGCCGGCATGGTCGCACTCGCCACGCCGCTCGCGGAGCGCCTCCGGCCACTGCCGAGGCCCGTGGCCCTTGCGGCCGGAACCACGCTCGCGGCACAGCTGGGGGTGACGCCGATCCTCCTCTTCCACTTCCACGAGGTTCCGGGGGTGACCGTGCTTGCGAACCTCGCCGCCTTCCCCGCCGTCTCTCCGGCGCTGCTGCTGGGGCTCCTGGCGGCGGGAGTGGGGCTCGCGTGGATGCCGGCCGGCCGGGTCCTCGCCGGCCTCGCGATGATCCCCATGCGCTACCTCGAGCTCGTGGCCGACCGGTTGGGGAAGGCGCCGGTCGGATGGATCACCGGGGGCGGCCCGGCCGCGCTGGTCGCCGGGATCGCGTTCGCGACAACGCTGGCGTGGTGGCTCCGCACGGGCAGGCGGCCGCCGCGGCGAGCGATCGCCGCGGCGGCCTTCGTCGTACCGCTCTTCGTCTGGTCGACGGCCCTATCGGCCGGACCCCCCGCGGGCCTCACGATCCGCTTCTTCGACGTCGGGCAGGGCGACGCGGCGCTGATCCGCA
Organism: Actinomycetota bacterium; assembly: GCA_016201135.1. Classification (GTDB taxonomy): domain Bacteria; phylum Actinomycetota; class UBA4738; order UBA4738; family HRBIN12; genus JACQDK01. The sequence continues at coordinate 15,158 of JACQDK010000107.1, read as the reverse complement.
CGCCCGAGGGAGCGAACGTCCTCGTGGACGGTGGCCCCGACGCCGAGACGGTCTCGACCGGCCTCGAGTCCCTCGGCGTGAAACGGCTCGACCTCGTCGTCGCCACGCACCAGCACGCCGATCACGTGGTCGGCCTCCCGGACGTCCTCGCCCGATTCCCGGTCGGGCTCGTCCTCGAGCCCGGCTGCCCGGTCGACGGGGCTCCGTATCAGGCCGACCTGGACCGCGCGATCTCGGACGAGGACGTCCCGGTCGAGAACCCGAGGGCGGGGGACGTCTACACGGTGGGGTCGTTGCGTCTGGATGTCCTGTCGCCCGACAGGTGCTGGGAGGGGACGAACTCGGACCCGAACAACGACTCGATCGTGCTGCTCGTCACGTATCGGGAGGACTCGGTCCTCATGACCGGCGACGCCGAGCGCGAGGCCCAGCAGGTGATGCTCGACGACCACGCGCCTCTCCAAGCCGAGCTGCTGAAGGTGCCTCACCACGGCGGCGACACCTCCCTCCCGGAGTTCTTCCTCACGATCGAACCCGAGGTCTCGGTGATATCCGTAGGCCAGCCGAACCCGTACGGCCATCCGTCGGAAGAGGCCCTGAAGGAGCTCGCCGCCACCGGCAGCCAGGTCTGGCGCACCGACGAGCACGGCGACCTCACCGTCGCGTTCGAGGGTCCGGGGATCGTCGTACGATCCGACCGGTGAGCCCCCCGACGAAGATCCCGCCGGCGACACTGCTCTGGGGGGAGGACGGGTTCCTCCTGCGCGAAGCCGCGTTCGCGCTCGTGGGCGACCTGCGCCCGACCGAGGTCGATGCGGCCGAATGGCGAGGGGGGGAGCTCCAGGACCTGGCCACGCCGTCGCTCTTCGGCGAGCGCCGGGCCCTGCTCGTGAACGGCGCGAAGAACCTCTCGAAGGAGGCGCTGTCCGAGCTCGCCGCGTACCTCGCCGCCCCGGACCCCGCCTCTTTGCTTGTGCTCTGCGCGCAGGTGGGGGAGCGAGCGAAGGCCCCCGTGGCGCTCGAGAAGCTCGTTAAGCCGGCCGGCCAGGTGCGCGAGGTGAAGACCCCCGCGCGCAAGGACCTGGAGGGCTGGGTCGCGGAACGGGCCACGACGCTGGGCATGGAGCTGCCGGTCCCGGCGGCCCGGGCCCTGGTCGGGGCGATCGGGGAGTCGCCGGCCGAGCTCGTGAGGGCGGTCGAGCAGCTCGCGTCGGCCTTCCCGGGGAGGGCCCTTACGCCCGATCTCGTCGCGAGCCAGTTCCGCGGGCTCGGGGAGCAGAAGGTGTGGGACCTGTGCGACCGGGCGTTCGGCAAGGACCTCTCCGGCGCGATCCGCTCGCTCCGCTCGATCGAAGAGGGCCCGGACGACCCCCTCATGGTGCTCGGCGGGATCGCGAGCCGCCTGCGCGACCTGATGAAGGTGCGAGCGCTGCCGGATCGGATGGCCCCCGCCGAGGTCGCGCGCGAGGCCGGGCTGCGCTTCGAGTGGCAGGCCCGGCGCTACCAGCAGCAGGCCCGGGCCTTCTCGATGCCGCAGCTGGTGCGCCTGCACGAAAGGGTCACCGAGGCCGACCGGGCGCTCAAGTCCGGCGCGAGCGCGGACGTCGTGATGCCGACCCTGGTCGCCGCCATCGCCGTGCAGGAGAACCCGGCGCCGCGGCAGCGGGTCACGTAGTCTTTCCCCATGGATCGCCAGAAGGTCCTGCGCCGGCCGCGGTACGACCTCGCCGCGCGGCCGTTCATCGTGATCTGGGAGGCGACCCGGGCGTGCCAGCTAGTCTGCCGCCACTGCCGCGCCGAGGCCGTGCCCGACAGAGACCCTCGCGAGCTCACGACCGAGGAGGCCGCGACGCTGATGGCCCAGGTGGCCTCGTTCGGCCCGCCCTCCCCGCTCTTCGTGATCACCGGCGGCGACCCCTTCGAGCGTCCGGACCTGGACGAGCTGATCCGCACCGGAACGCGACTCGGCCTCCCGGTGTCGGTGTCGCCCTCGGGCACGCCCGCGCTCACCGAGGCCAGCCTGCTGCGGGTCCACGAGGCCGGCGCCGTGGCCATATCGCTCTCGGTCGACGGCGCGTCCGCCGACGTCCACGACGGCTTCCGGGGCATCCCGGGGGTGTTCGACCGCACGATCGAGGCATGGCGGGCGGCCCGTGGGGTCGGCCTCAAGGTCCAGGTCAACACCACGGTCACCGCTCGCACGATGACGGAGCTCCCCGAGATCCTACGCCTCGTGATCGAGCTCGGCGCCCTCGCGTGGAGCGTCTTCTTCCTGGTTCCGACGGGGCGCGGCCGCGAGCTTGAGCAGATGACCCCGCAGGAGTTCGAGGACGTCCTCAACTTCCTGTACGACGCGAACAAGGTGGTGTCGGTGAAGGCGACCGAGGGGCACCACTTCCGGCGGGTGGTGATCCAGCGACGGATCCTGGAGGAGCGCGGCATGGCGCCCGAGGAGGTCCTGTCCCTGGGGCCGACGTACCGGCTCCTTCGGGCCGAGCTCGAGGCGATCGTCGGCCCGGAGACCGAGCGGCCGAGCGCCATCCGGCGGGCGCCGCTGGACGTGGCCTCCGGCCGCGGGTTCGTGTTCGTCTCGCACGTGGGCGACGTCTTCCCGAGCGGCTTCCTGCCGATCCCGGCCGGCAACGTCCGGCAGCGGCCGCTGCCCGAGATCTACCGGGGGTCTCTGCTCTTCGCCTCGCTCCGCGATCCCGACCTCCTGGAGGGACGCTGCGGCCGCTGCGAGTTCCGCGGGGTGTGCGGAGGTTCGCGGTCGCGGGCGTTCGGCGCGACGGGCGATCTGCTGGCCGAGGAGCCGGGCTGTCTGTACGAGCCGGGGAGCTTCCCGTTCCCCGAAGAGGTCGCGGCGCTCCTGGCCTGAACGCCGAAGGCCCGAGGGCAAGAGGCCGGAACGGCGGCCGGGGCCCGACGGCCCGAGCTACTCGGAGGAGGCGCCGACCCGGTTCGCGGCCTTCGCCAGCCTTGACTTGCGGCGGGCCGCCGTGCGCTTGTGCAGGGCTCCCTTGGAGGCCGCCTTGTCGAGCGCCCGCGAAGCCTCGCGGGCCTGAGCCACCGCGGCCTCGGCGTCGCCCTCGGCGATCGCCGAGCGCACCTTCTTCGTCGCCGTCTTGAGCGCGCTCTTGACGGCCCTGTTCCGCTCGTGGCCGCGCTCGTTCTGGCGGTTCCGCTTGATCTGCGACTTGATGTTGGCCATGGGAGCTTCGGAGTCTACCAGTCGCCCCCCTCCCCCCCGGCCCGTACCATGGACCGGTCGTGACCGAGACTTCCCGTATCCGCAACTTCTGCATCGTGGCGCACATCGACCACGGCAAGTCGACGCTGGCCGACCGCCTGCTGGAGCTCACCCACGCGGTGGCCGACCGGGACATGCGCGCCCAGTACCTGGACAAGATGGACCTCGAGCGGGAACGGGGCATCACGATCAAGGCCCAGGCGGTGCGCCTCGCGCACGATGGATACGAGCTGAACCTGATCGACACGCCGGGCCACGTGGACTTCACGTACGAGGTCTCACGGAGCCTCGCCGCGTGCGAGGGCGCGATCCTGCTGGTGGACGCGGCGCAGGGGATCGAGGCCCAGACGCTCGCTAACTACCACCTCGCGCGCGACGCCGGTCTCGCGATCGTGCCGGCGCTCAACAAGATCGACCTGCCGGCGGCCGATCCCGACGAGGTCGCGCGCGAGCTCGGCGTGCTGCTGGGCCGGGACCCGTCGGAGGTCCTGCGGATCTCGGCGAAGACCGGCGAGGGCGTCCCCGAGCTGCTCCGTGCCGTGATCGAGCGCGTCCCCCACCCGGGCGGCGACGCGTCCAAGCCGCTCCAGGCCCTGATATTCGACTCCGCCTTCGACGCGTACCGCGGGGTCATCACGTACGTGCGCGTGCACGAGGGCGTGCTCCCCTCGCGGGCCCGGATCCGCATGATGGCAACGAAGGTGGAGACCGAGGCCGAGGAGACCGGCGTCATGTCGCCCGAGGCCACCCCGATATCGCAACTCGGTCCCGGGGAGGTCGGATACCTCGTGACCGGCCTGAAGGACGTGCACCAGGCGAAGGTCGGAGACACGATCACCCTCGCAGGGAAACACGGCGCGAAGGAGCCGCTGCACGGCTACCGCGAGCCCAAGCCCATGGTCTGGTCGGGCCTCTTCCCGGCCGAGGGCGGCGACTACTCGGACCTGCGAGACGCGCTCGACAAGCTGAAGCTCTCCGACTCCGCGCTGCACTACGAACCCGAGACCTCGCAGGCGCTCGGTTTCGGGTTCCGCTGCGGTTTCTTGGGCCTCCTCCACATGGACATCGTGAAGGAGCGGTTGGAGCGCGAGTTCGACCTTGAGCTGATCGCCACCGCGCCGAACGTGGAGTTCCGCATCGCGCGCGGCGAGGAGGTCACGGTCGTGCACAACCCCGCCGAGATGCCGACGCCGGGGACCTACGACCGCGTCGAGGAGCCGGTGGTCTTCGCCACGGTCGTCACGCCCTCGGACTACCTCGGCGCCGTGCTGGATCTGTGTCAGTCCCGTCGCGGGGAGCAGGTGGACATGTCCTACATGTCGCCCGAGCGAGCGGAGGTCCACTACGTGCTGCCGCTCACCGAGATCGTGTTCGACTTCTTCGACCAGCTGAAGTCGCGCACGCGCGGGTACGCGTCGCTCGACTACGAGCCGTGGGGATATCAGACGGCCGACCTGGTGCGCGTCGACGTGCTGCTGCACGGCGAGCCGGTCGACGCGTTCAGCTCGGTCGTGCACCGCGACAAGGCGTACGCGTACGGACGGCAGATGGTGGAGCGGCTGAAGACGCTGATCCCCCGGCAGCTCTTCGACGTCGCGATCCAGGCCACGATCGGCTCGCGGATCGTCGCGCGCGAGACCGTGAAGGCGAAGCGCAAGGACGTGCTCGCCAAGTGCTACGGCGGCGACATCACCCGCAAGCGCAAGCTGCTCGAGGAGCAGAAGCGGGGCAAGGCGCGCCTTCGCAGGGTCGGGCGCGTGGACGTGCCCCAGGAGGCGTTCATCGCCGCGCTCCGGGTGGACGAGGGCGCCTCGAAGGGGAAGAAGTGAGCACGGGCATCTACGTTCACGTCCCGTTCTGCCCGACGCGCTGCGGGTACTGCGACTTCAACGCGTACGCCGGCCTGGACGGGCTGAAGCCTCGGTACGTGACGGCTCTGCTCCGCGAGGTGGAGCTGGCCGCGCCCGGCTGGGACGACCAGGACGTGGTCTCGGTCTTCCTCGGTGGCGGCACTCCCACCACGCTGGATGCCGCCGACCTGAAGGCGCTGCTGGCGCACCTGGGGGACAGGTTCGCGGTGGCGCCCGGCGCCGAGGTGACGGTCGAGGCGAATCCGGACACGGTCGACGAGGCGAAGCTCGCGGCGCTGCGCGACGCCGGCTACGGCAGGTTGTCCATGGGCGCTCAGTCGTTCGATCGCACGGTGCTCTCTTCGCTCGAGCGGATCCACGATCCGGACTCGGTGCACCGGGCGTTCGCCGCCGCGCGCGCCGCCGGGTACGAGAACGTCAACCTGGACCTGATCTACGGGGCTGACGGAGAGGGACTCGACTCATGGGAGCGGACACTGCTGGAAACCGTTGCTCTGCAACCCGAGCACGTGAGCGCGTACGCGCTCACGATCGAGCCCGCGACCCCGCTCGGCAGGAAGGTCGCGTCAGGAGCCGTGCCCGCGCCCGACCCCGACCTTCAGGCCGACATGTTCGCGACGGCCTGCGCCGTGCTGTGCGACGCCGGCTACGGCCACTACGAGGTCTCGAACTGGGCGAAGCCCGGGTACGAGTGTCGCCACAACCTCGGGTACTGGGAGCGGCGCCCGTACCTCGGCCTGGGTGCCGGCGCGCACTCCTACCGGCAGGACCGCCGATGGTGGAACGTCCGGCCGCCCGAGGAGTATCTGCGCCGCGTGGGGTCCGGCGAGCTTCCGGTCGGCGGCCAGGAGCGCCTGGAGCCCGCGGACGCGTACCTGGAAGAGGTCTTCCTGCGGCTGCGGATCCTCGAGGGGATCCCGGCGAGCTGGGTCGAGCCCGGCCGAGCCGAGCCCTTCCTGGAGAGCGGTCTCCTCGAGCTCGACCACGACGCGCTCGTTCCGACCGAGCGCGGCATGCTGCTGCTGAACGAGCTCGTCCTGGCGCTCGCGGGCTAGACCATCCGAACCGTTAGCACTCGGCGGCCGAGAGTGCTACGTATGATGTCCTCGTGACGGAGCGTTCGGAGCTCGGGCCCAGGAAGGCCGCCGTCCTACGGGCGGTGGTCGAGGAGTACGTGCGCTCCGGCGAGCCGGTCGGTTCCGAGACGATCGCCGAGCACGCGGGCATCGGCGTCTCGAGCGCCACGATCCGGAACGAGATGGCCGCGCTGGAAGAGCTCGGCTACCTGAAACACCCCCACACGAGCGCCGGCCGGATCCCGACCGACCTCGGCTACCGGCTCTACGTGGATTCCCTCCCGGCGGGAGGGCGCCTCAGGGAGGCGCAGCGCCGCGCGATCGCGGGGTTCTTCGCCGAGGCGATCCTCGATCTCGAGGAGGTGCTCAAGGGCTCGGTTCAGCTGCTGGGCAGGCTCACGCAGTACGCCGGGCTCGCCGTGCCGCCGAGCGCATCCGAAGAGCCGATCGTGAAGCTGGAGCTGATCGACATGGGACCCACCGTGATGGTGCTCGCCGTCGGCCAACACGGCCGCGTCGACAAGCGCGTCTTCGACCGGCCGGGCGAGCTCGGGCCCATGACCCTCGAGAGCGCGGACCGCAGGCTGGAGCCTCTTCGCGGCCTCACCTACTCCGAAGCGCAGGCGCACCTCCTACGGCTGGCCGCCGAGGGCCCGTTCGAGGAGCACGACCTGATCCTTCACGTTGCGGAGACGCTCAGGCAGTCCAGCGGGCCCGAGCAGGGATCGCACGTCGTGGTCGGCGGCGTGTCGAACCTCACCGATGAGGCGCAGCACTGGCGCCGCGAGACCGTCCGCCGCCTGTTCGAGGCGCTCGAACGTGAGAACGAGATGCTCGGCGTGCTCCAGGACGTCCGCTCCGCGCACGAGGAGCTCTCGGTCACGATCGGCAGCGAGCATCCCACCACGGGGGAGTGGGACGCCTCGCTCGTGACCGCGCCGTTCCGGGCCGGCGACGCGACGATCGGCACGATCGGCATCGTGGGTCCGACCCGGATGGACTATCTGTCGGCGATGGCCAGCGTCCGGGCTGTCGCCAAGCGGCTCTCCGAGCTCGCCACGGAACTCGAGAAGTAGGGCGATGGCCACCGACCTGTACGAGATCCTCGACGTCCCTCGCGACGCGACGCCGGAGGACATCAAGAAGGCGTACCGGAGGCTCGCGCGCGAGCTCCATCCCGACGTGAACGGCACTCCGGGCGCCGAGGAGCGCTTCAAGCAGGTGACCGGAGCGTACGAGATCCTCTCCGACCCGGAGAAGCGCCAGCGCTATGACACGTACGGGCAGTCGAGCGGGACGGCCGGATTCCCGTTCACCGACATCCAGGACGTCTTCGACATGTTCTTCGGCGGTGGGTTCGGCGTCGGCACGCGGACGCGACGAGGGCCTCGCCGCGCGGCGGCCGAGCGGGGCGAGGACCTGAACGCGTCGGTGGCGCTCTCCTTGTCAGAGGCTGCCTTCGGGGCGCTGAGGAGGCTGGACGTGGAGCGCTTGTTCACCTGCGAACGATGCATGGGGAACGGGGCGGAGCCCGGCACCGCTCCGGTCGCCTGCCGTACGTGCGGCGGAAGCGGAGAGCTACAGCAGGTGCGCCGCAGCATCTTCGGGACCGTGATGACGGCGGCAACGTGCAACAAGTGCCGAGGCACGGGACAGGAAGTCCTGGACCCGTGCGAGGCGTGCTTCGGGCGGGGGCGCAGGAAGTCCGGCGACACGGTAACGGTTGATGTCCCCGCGGGGGTCTCGGACGGGATGGAGATCAGGGTCCCCGGTGGCGGCCACGCCGGGGTGAGGGGCGGCCCGGCGGGCGACCTCCACGTCGGGATCCACGTCGAGCCGAACGGGGCGTTCGAGCGACGCGGTCAGGATCTCTTCTCCGTGCTCGAGGTGCCCTTCACGCAGGCCGTTCTCGGCGCCCAGCTCGAGATCGAGACGCTCGACGGCCCGGACCGGATCCGGATCGACCCCGGGACGGCGCCCGGCACCGTGATCCGCCTGCGCGGCAAGGGCGTCCCGAACCTGAACCGCCGCGGCAGGGGAGACCTGTTCGTCGCGATCGAGGTGAGCGTGCCCAAGGGCGTCTCGAAGCAGGAGCGCGAGCTGGTGGAGCGCCTGGCCGAGCTCCGGGACGAGCGGACGTCGAAGCGTGAGCCGACGCCCGCGGAGCTCCGGCGCCCCGCGAGGTAGGCTGCGCTCCGTGAACGGATGTGTCTTCTGCAAGATCGTGGCGCGCGAGGCGCCCGCCGAGATCCTGCACTCCACCGAGTCCGTGATGGCGTTCCGCGACGCGAACCCGCAGGCGCCCACGCACCTGCTGATCGTCCCGAAGGAGCACATCGATTCGATCGATGGGCTCTCGGACGCTCACGCCGACCTGCTCGCGCACATGTTCCAGGCCGCGAACCACCTAGCGAAGACGGAAGGCCTCGAGGAGGGCTGGCGCCTCGTCTCGAACGTGGGCCCGGCAGGGGGCCAGACCGTGTACCACCTGCACTTCCACCTGCTGGGCGGCCGGCGGATGACCTGGCCCCCGGGGTAGGTTGCGCCTCCTGTGCGCCCCGCGCCCGCGCGCCGATAGAATGATCGAGCAGGTGCGGGATCGCCGGTGGCGGTCCCGTTCGGACGAAGGAGGATCGGGGCCCCGCCCCGGACGAGCGCGCTTGGCGAGAGCCACCACTCAAGTGAAGATCCTGGTACCGGGCAGCCAGCCGATGGTGGGCCTGCTCGGCCAGCGAGACACCTTCCTGAAGCTCATCGAGTCGGCCTTCGACTCCACGATCCTCGTGCGCGGCAACGAGATAACGATCACGGGGCCCGAGGCGGAGGCGGGGAGGGTGGGCCAGATCTTCGAGGAGTTGCTCACGCTCCTCGAGGAGGGGCACGAGCTCACCGACTCCTCGGTGGGCCAGACGATCGAGCTGATGAAGGGAAACGGCGGCGCAGACGCGGACGCGATGCGCCCGAGCCAGGTCCTGGGCGACCGGCTGCTCACCGCGCGCGGCAAGCAGATAACCCCGAAGACCGTCGGGCAGAAGCGCTACGTGGACGCGATCCGCTCATCCACCGTCACGTTCGCGATCGGCCCTGCCGGCACCGGCAAGACCTACCTCGCCGTCGCCACGGCGGTCCGCGCGCTCCAGGATCGCCAGGTGTCGCGTCTGATCCTCACGCGGCCGGCGGTGGAGGCCGGCGAGCGGCTCGGGTTCCTGCCGGGCACCCTCTACGAGAAGATCGATCCGTACATGCGCCCCCTCTACGACGCGCTGTTCGAGATGACCGGCGCCGACACGCTTCCGCGGCTGATGGAGCGCGGCACCGTGGAGGTTGCCCCGCTCGCCTACATGCGTGGGCGCACGCTGAACGACGCGTTCATCATCCTGGACGAGGCGCAGAACACGACGCCCGAGCAGATGAAGATGTTCCTCACGAGGATCGGGTTCGGCTCGAAGGCGGTCGTGAACGGCGACGCCACCCAGACCGACCTTCAGACCGGTCAGCTGTCCGGGCTCGCCGTCGTGCAGGAGATCCTGGAGGGCATCGAGGGCATCAGGTTCTGCCACCTGGGGTCGGGCGACGTGGTCCGGCACAAGATCGTGCAGGACATCGTCGAGGCCTATCGCGTGTTCGGCGACAAGCAGCGCACCGACGGCTGAGCGCGATGGGCGGCGTCGGCGACCATCCCAGGGTCCTCTTCTCGAACCGCCAGGCCCTTCCTGTCGACCGGGAGGGCCTGTCGGCGCTCGCACGGGAGACCCTGCTTGCGGAGGGCGCCGGGACGTGCGAGCTTTCGGTCTCGTTCGTCGATGAGGTCGAGATGACCGAGCTGCATCGCCGGTACGCCGGCGAGGAAGGGCCGACCGACGTCTTGTCGTTCCCGCTGGACGAGCCGGACGAGCGCGGCGTTCGAGTGCTGGGCGACGTGGTGATCGCGCCGAGCGTCGCCGTCCGGAACAACCCCGACGACGCCCCGGCCGAGATGAGGCTGCTGCTGGTTCACGGGATCCTCCACGTGCTCGGCTACGACCACGAGCAGGACGACGAGCGAGCGGAGATGTGGGCGCGCCAGGAGCGCTACAGCGGGGTGAAGGTGCCGTGAACAACGCCGACTGGCTGCAGGCGATCGCGATCCTTGTGCTGATCGGGTGCGTGGCGTTCCTGGCGGCCTCGGAGGTCGCGATCACCCGGACCAACCGCGTGCGCGCGTTCCGCCTGGCCGAGGAGAAGAAGCGCGGCTCCGCGGCCCTGCTCCGGATCGTCGAGAACCCCGCGCCCTACCTGAACGTCGTGCTGCTGCTCACGCTGCTCGCCACGATCGGCGGCACGACGATCGCGACGTCGCTCGCCGTCCGGCATCTCGAGAGCGCCGGTGAGATCGTCTCCACCATCGCCATGACGGTCCTGCTGTTCGTCTTCGCGGAGGTCACACCGAAGACGTTCGCGATCCAGCAGCTCGACCGCGTCGCCCTGAGGGTGGCGCCCGTGCTCGCGCTGCTCGGCGGCTCGCTCGGCCCCGTCGCGACCGGCCTGCTGAGGCTCGCGAACGTGATCATGCCGGGCAAGGGCCTTCCCCAGGGGCCGTACATCACCGAGCAGGAGCTCCGCGCCTCGGCCGAGGTGGCCTCCGAGGAGGGCGAGATCGAGGAAGGCGAGGTCGAGTTGATCCACTCGATCTTCGAGTTCGGGGACACGATCGTGCGTGAGGTGATGGTGCCGCGGCCGGACATCGTGGCGATCGAGCACGACAGGACCCTCCGCGACGTGCAGGCGCTCGTGCTCACCCACGGCTACTCCCGGATCCCGGTGTACCGCGAGGATCTCGACGGCGCCATCGGCATCGTCTACGCGAAGGACGTGCTGAAGGCGGTGCACCAGGGCAAGCAGGACATGCCCCTCTCGGAGGTCGTCCGCGAGGCCCACTACGTTCCCGAGACGAAGAAGGTCGCGGAGCTGCTTCGCGAGATGCAGAAGGAGAAGTTCCACATCGCGCTCGTCACCGACGAGTACGGGTCGGTGACCGGTCTCGTGACCCTGGAGGACCTGCTGGAGGAGCTCGTGGGCGAGATCGCCGACGAGTACGACCGGGAGGAGCCCGAGCTCGTCGAGGTCGGGGAGGGCGTGTACCGCGTCTCGGGGAAGGCCTCGATCGACGACGTGAACGAGTTCCTGGACGTCGAGCTGCCCGACGAGGAGTGGGACACGGTCGCCGGGCTCGTGCTCGACATCTTCGGCCGGATCCCGAAGGGTGGCGAGAAGGTGTCGTTCCGCGGGCTCGAGTTCACCGCCGAGGAGGTCCAGGGGCGAAGGATCGCGAAGGTGCTGATCGCGCGCGCGCCGAACGGCGACGCCGAGCCGATCGACGCGGAGGTCGTCGGCGAATGACCGAGGATCGCATCGACGAGCTCGTAGCAGCCGCGAAGGAGGTGCGCGAGAACGCCCACGTGCCGTACAGCCGCTTCAAGGTGGGGGCTGCCCTGCTGGCAGGCGGGCGCGTGTTCAGGGCGGTGAACGTGGAGAGCGCGAGCTATCCGCTCTCGGTGTGCGCCGAGCGGAACGCGGTTGCGGCGATGGTGGCGGCGGGGGAGCGAAGGATCGACGCAGTCGCGGTCGTGACCGATGCCACGCATCCCACGCCCCCCTGCGGCGGGTGCAGGCAGGTGCTGCTGGAGTTCGGCCGCGACGCGGCTGTGATCTCGGAGACGCTCTCGGGGACGCGGATGCGGTGGACCGTCTCCGAGCTGCTGCCCGACGCGTTCCTCTTCGAGCGATGACGGGGTTCCGCTCGGGGATGGCGGCGGTCGTCGGGCGGCCGAACGTGGGCAAGTCGACCCTCGTCAACGCGCTGGTCGGGCAGAAGGTCGCGATCGTCTCGGACAAGGCCCAGACCACGCGTCGAGGGGTCCGCGGGGTCCTGACGACCCAGGACGCGCAGGTGGTCTTCGTCGACACGCCCGGATTCCACAAGCCCAGGACCGAGCTCGGCGTCCGGCTGAACGAGCTGGTTTCTGACGCGGCGCGGGGAGTCGACGCCCTGCTCCACGTTGTGGACGCGGGGGCGGGCGTCGGCCGAGGGGACGCGTTCGTGTACGGGCGGCAGGTGGGCCCTGCGGGAGCGGGGGCCCGGCTCTGCGTCGTGAACAAGATCGACCGTCTCGGCCATCACGACCTCGTGCCGCAGCTGGCCGCCGCCGCGAAGCTCGGCCACTACGACGAGATCGTCCCGGTGTCGGCCCGCGACGGCACGGGCCTGGACGAGCTGCGGGAGCTGGTGTTGGCCCGGATGCCGGAGGGCCCGGCCCTCTACCCGGACGAGGTCGTCACGGACCAGCCCCTGGAGGATCGGCTCGCAGAGCTCGTGCGCGAGAAGGCCATCGCGATCGCACGCGAGGAGGTTCCCCATTCGATCGCGGTCCTCGTCGAGGAGGTGGAGCGGGAGGAGGGGCTCACGCGAGTGCACGCCACCCTCGTGGTCGAGCGCGACTCGCAGAAGGGCATAGTGATCGGCAAGGGCGGAGAGACGCTGAAGACGATCGGGACCCGCGCGCGCGAGGAGATCGAGGTCCTGCTGGGCACGAAGGTGTTCCTGGACCTTCGCGTGAAGGTCCTCAAGGAGTGGCAGCGCGACCCGAAGGCCCTGAACCGGTTGGGGTTCTGACGTGTCGCGCATCTTGTCGACCTCCGAGGGCACCCACCGTGGCACCTTCACGCCTTTGGACTGGACGCTCTTCCTCGCGATCGGAGGGATCTGGGGGTCCTCGTTCATCCTGATAGCCACGGGTCTGGACGCGTTCCGCCCGGGCCTTGTCACGTGGCTCCGCGTGGGATCCGGCGCCGCGGTCCTGTGGCTCTCGCCGAACGCCCGGCCGCCCATCGAACGCGAGGACCGTCCACGTCTGGTGGCGCTCTCGATCCTGTGGGTCGGGATCCCGTTCACGCTGTTCCCTCTCGCGCAGCAGCACGTCGAGTCGGCCGCGGCCGGCATGCTGAACGGCGGGCTCCCGATCGTGGCTACGCTGGTCGCGTCGGTCATGCTCCGCCGCGTTCCCGCACCGGTCCAGATCCTCGGCCTCGTCCTGGGCTCGGCGGGCGTAGCCGTGATCGCGCTGTCGACCGCGGGCGAAGGCGGCAGCGAGGCGTTCGGCGTTCTCCTGCTGCTCGGCGCGGTCCTTTGCTACGGGTTCGCGATCAACATCGCAGCGCCGCTCCAGCAGCGCTACGGATCGCTCCGGGTGATGGCCCGGATGCTCGCGCTGGCGTCGCTGTGGACGGCTCCGTTCGGGCTGGCGTCGATACCCGGGTCGCGGTTGAAGTGGGGGCCGCTCGCGGCGGTGCTCGCCCTAGGTGCGATCGGCACCGGGGTCGCCTTCGTCTGCATGGGGATGTTGGTCGGTCGGGTGGGCAGCACGCGAGCGTCGTTCGCGACGTACCTCATACCCGTGGTGGCGATGGTGCTCGGCGTCGTCGTCCTCGGCGAGCGCGTGGCGGCGATCGCGATGGCCGGCGTGGCGGCGGTCATCGCGGGCGCGATGCTCGCTTCGCGCCGAGAGGCCTAGGCTCGCCCGTTACGTGGAGGGCAGGTCGCCGTCGCCCGCGGCCGCGACCGCGGGCGACCTTCCCTCCGCCCCTGGGCTACCCTGGTGGTCGATGTCGCAGCTGGCTCCGCTGTCACCTTTGATCGCGGCCTCCGAGGCCCCGCGGCTCGTCGCGCGCGCCGCCGCGGTCGACGCGGTGGGCCTGGAAGATCGGGCGGCCTCGCTCGCGAAGCGCTCGATCAAGAAGGACTCCAAGCTCTGGGCCCTCGACCTCGCGATCCGCTGCATCGATCTGACGACGCTGGAGGGCACCGACACCGTGGGCAAGATCGTTGCGATGTGCGCGAAGGCCGCCAGTCCCGACCCCACCGATCCCTCGATCCCCCCGGTCGCGGCCGTGTGCCTCTACCCGCAGCTCGTCCCGGTGGCGGTCGAGCAGCTGCGGGGCACCGGCGTGCGCGTCGCGAGCGTGGCAGGCTCGTTCCCGGCAGGGCTCGGGCCGCTCGAGGCCAGGCTGGCCGAGATCCGCGACGTGGTCGCCGCCGGCGCCGACGAGGTCGACATCGTGCTGAACCGCTCGCTCTTGCTGGGCGGCCGGTACGCGCAGGCGTTCGAGGAGCTGGTCGCGGCGCGCCGGGCCGCCGGACGGGCGCACCTGAAGACGATCCTCGAGGTCGGCGAGCTCGGCTCGTACGACCGGATACGCCAGGCGAGCGCGCTGGCGATGGCGGCCGGCACGGACTTCATCAAGACCTCGACCGGGAAGGTCGGGACCGGGGCGACGCTCCCGGCCGCGCTCTGCATGATGGAGGCGGCCCGCGACTTCCACGCCGAGACCGGGCGCAGGGTCGGCGTGAAGGTCGCCGGCGGCGTGCGCAAGTCCAAGCAGGCGATCCAGTACCTCGTGCTGCTTCGCGAGACCCTGGGTCCCGAATGGATGACGCCGGACCTGTTCCGGATCGGCGCGTCCTCGCTCCTGAACGACGTGCTGATGCAGATCGGCAAGGAGCGCACCGGCCGCTACCAGGACCCCGACTACTTCACGATCGCCTGACATGGGCGGGTCGATCGAGAAGCCGGCGGTCCCGTGGGAGTACGCGCCCGCGCCCGAGGCGACCGACGTGGTGCGGATACAGGACCGCTACGGCCTCTTCGTGGGCGGCGAGTTCGTCGAGCCGAAGAGCGGCAGGTACTTCGCCACGATCAACCCCGCGACCGAGGAGGTCCTGGCCGAGGTTGCCGAGGCCGGCCCCGAGGACGTGGACCTGGCGGTGCGCGCCGCGCGCGACGCGTCCGCGTCGCGCTGGCGCGACCGGCCCGGCAGCGAGCGGGCCAAGTACCTCTTCCGGATCGCGCGCGCGCTCCAGGAGCGCGCGCGCGAGTTCGCCGTCCTCGAGACGATGAGCGGCGGCAAGCCGATCAAGGAATCGCG
>JACQDK010000104.1 GCA_016201135.1 Actinomycetota bacterium | reverse complement strand
GCCCGCCGATCGGCTCGTGACCTCGAGCACGCTCCGGGTGCACGAGGGCTCGCTCATGGTGCTGTACGGCGCCTCGACCGGGCGCGACGGGATCGGCGGCGTGTCGGTGCTGGCGAGTGCCACGCTCGAGGAGGGCGCCGAGGGATCGCGTCCATCCGTGCAGATCGGAGACCCCTTCGCCGAGAAGCTGCTGATCGAGGCCTCGCTCGAGATGGTGGAGCGCGGGCTGCTGGAGGGCCTCCAGGACCTCGGCGGAGCGGGCATCACGTGCGCGGTGAGCGAGTCGGCCGCGCGCGCGGGCATGGGCGCCGACCTGGACCTGGACGCGGTGCCGCTCCGCGAGCCCGGGATGGAGGCGTTCGAGATCCTCACGAGCGAGTCGCAGGAGCGCATGCTCGCGATCGTGGAGCCCTCGAAGCTCGGTGTGGTGCAGGAGATATGTGAGAGGTGGGGCCTCAAGTCGTCGGTTGTCGCCCGGCTCGTCGGTGGGGGCTCGCTCACGGTGCGTCTCGGCGGCGACGTCGTGGCGGAGGTGCCGGCGCGCTCCCTCGCCGACGAGGCACCGGAGTACGAACGCGCCATCGCAGCCCCGGACCGGCCCGACTTCGACGATCCCACCTTCGAGGGGTTCGAGGGCAACCTCCGTGACGCGTTCCTTCGGGTGCTGTCCTCCCCGAACGTCGCGAGCAAGAGGTGGGTGTTCGAGCAGTACGACTCGATGGTGCAGGGGCAGACGGTCGCGGCGGCCGGATCGGACGCCGCGGTCGTGCGGGTGCCGGGCACGCTGAAGGGCCTCGCGCTTGCCGTCGACGGCAAGGGGCGCTTCGGGGCGCTCGACCCTCACCTCGGAGCTGTGCACGCGGTCGCCGAGGCCGCTCGCAACGTCGCCGTCACAGGCGCGCGGCCGCTCGCGATCACGAACTGCCTCAATTTCGGGAATCCCGAGCGACCCGTCGTGATGTGGCAGTTCGCCGAGTCGATCAGGGGCATGCGAGAGGCCTGCCTCGCGCTTGGCACCCCGGTCACCGGGGGCAACGTCAGCTTCTACAACGAGTCCGGCGGCTCCGCGATCTGGCCGACGCCGGTGATCGGCATGCTCGGGCTGCTCGAGGACCACCGCCAGCGCGTTCCCACGGGGTTCCCGAGGGCCGGCCTCGCGATCTACGCGGCGGGGGCGACCTTCGCCGAGCTGGGCGGCTCGGAGTTCGCCGAGGTCGTGCTCGGCGCCGTGGCCGGCCGGCCGCCGGCGATCGATCTGGCCCGCGAGCGCGCTCTCCACCGATTCCTGCTCGAAGGCGCCCGCGAGAACCTGGTAGCTTCCGCGCACGACTGCGCCGACGGAGGCTTGGGGGTGGCGCTCGCGGAGTCCGCGATCGCCGGCGGCCACGGGCTCGCCGTGACGCTCCCGGGCGACCTTCCGCCACACGTCGCGCTCTTCAGCGAGTCGGCGTCGCGTGCGGTCGTCTCTGTGGCGCCCGAGCACGAGGACTCCCTCACCGAGCTCGCCGCGGCCCGCGGCGTGCCCTGGATCCGCCTCGGCGAGACCGGCGGTCCGCGGGTGGTCTTCGACGGTCTCTTCGAGGCTGAGCTCCGCGAGCTCCGCGACGTCTATGAAGGGGCCATCCCACGGGCGATGGGCGAGACGGTCTGAGGGCGGATGCTCGAGGCCGTAACGTTCGACTACTGGGAGACGCTCGTCCACGAGCCGCTCGGAACGATGCGGGCGATGCAGGTGGACCGGTTCGAGGCCGAGCTCGCCGGCGCGGGGATCACGGTCGCCCGCCCGGCCCTGGAGGACGCCTTCAGTGCGAGTTGGAAGGTGTTCGAGGCGCGGTGGGCGGAGAACCGCGGTCCGTACACGCACGTCCACGCGACTGAGTTCGTGGCCGAGCGTCTGGGGATCCCGCCGCTCGACGGCCTCCGCGACCGCCTCGTCGAGGCGTTCACGGAGGTCGGCGACCGTGCGCCGCTCGACCTCGCGCCGGGGATCGGCGAGTGCCTCGATCGTCTGAGAGGCGCCGGGCTCCGGCTGGCGATCGTGTGCGACGTGGGGATGACGGGAGGCTCGACGCTCCGGGGTCGCCTCGAGCGCTTCGGGATCATGCAGCTCTTCGACTCGTGGTCGTTCAGCGACGAGACCGGCTGGTTCAAGCCTGCGCGCGAGGCGTTCCTGCCGGCCCTCGAGCAGCTGGGCCTGAGCGATCCCACCCGGGCGGCGCACGTCGGCGACACGAAGAGGACCGACGTCGAAGGAGCGCGGCAGCTCGGCATGACCGCGGTCCGTTACACCGGCTTCCGCGACGACCGGGGCGATGGCCCCGAGGGCGATCACGTGATCGCCGACCACTCCGACCTCGCGGCCGTCCTCGGGATCGGCTGACGGCCGTCCCCGGGGCGGCTTCACGTTCCGGCCCGAGCGGGCGTTGTTCCTCCGGGACAGGACCGTTGTCCCTCCGAGACCGACCATGGAGGCCGATGTGGTTCCATTCGACGACGAACCATTGATGCGATGGGTGGCGGAGGCGGAATGGCGACGCCGGATCGAGCAGGCAGCGCGAGCGCGGCAGGTCGCTCGCGAGCGGCCCGCCCGAGGCCGGTTCCGGCTCGCCCTGCGAAGGTGGCGGGACCGCGGGCCGCGCCGGTGAAGGTCGCGCCCCCTCCGTTCCAGCAGTTCCTGGACGCGCATCGCGTGAAGGTCTACCGGTTCCTGGTGGCGGCGGTCGGCTCGCCCGACGCGGACGACTGCTTCCAAGAGACCTTCCTTGCCGCGCTGCGGGCCTACCCGCGGCTGCGCGACGGGGAGCTCCTGGACCGCTGGATCCTGCGGATCGCGAGCCGCAAGGCCCTCGATCACCATCGCCGGGTCGCCCGCGACCCGCGTCCGGTCGAAAGCCTGCCGGAGGTATCTGCGCCCGGCGCTGAGCCCGCCGATCGGGCTCTCTGGGAGGCGGTGGGAGAGCTGCCGCCGCGCCAGCGTGTGGCGGTGGTGCAGCGGTACGTGCTCGACCGGTCATACGCCGAGATCGCCCAGGCGATGGGGGGCAGCGAGCAGGGCGCTCGCGCCAACGTCCACCAGGGGATGAAGAAGCTGAGGGAGAGGATCGGATGAGGGCCAAAGAGCTGAAGCGGCTGTCGGCGGGCGCCGAGGAGCGGTCCGCGCGGGCCGCGGCGGGACTGGCAGACCTCGCGTGGGCGAACGGACTGCTCGACATCGCCGTGGGATCCGTCGGGTCGCCGGTCGGGCGGCTCACGATCGCCGTGACGCGCCGGGGCCTCGTGCGCGTCGCATACGATGACGAGGCCGTCGACGAGGTGCTGGACCGGCTCGGGCGCGAGCTGTCCCCGCGCATCCTCGAGTCGGCGCGCGAGACCGAGGGCTGGCGCCGGGAGCTCGAGGAGTTCTTCGAGGGGAGGCGTACCCGGTTCGACCTGCCCGTGGACCGGCGACTGATCCGAGGTGTCCAGCGCGACGTGCTGGCGGCGACCCGGCGCGTGCCTTACGGCCGCGTCGCCACGTACGGGGAGATCGCCGTGCGCATCGGCAGGCCGAGGGCCGCGCGAGCGGTCGGTCGGGCCCTCGGCGCGAACCCGATCCCGATCGTGATCCCCTGCCACCGGGTGATAGGCGCGAACGGGAAGCTCATCGGGTACGCGGGCGGGATCGACCGGAAGGTGGCGCTGCTCTCCCTGGAGGGCGCTCTTCCGACGGGCTGATCGCGCAGTCGATAGCCGTTCGCGTCCCGACCCGGTGTTACCCTGATGGCCTCGTGGGCGCGGAATCACCGAAGGAGGAGTGCGGGCTCTTCGGCGTATGGGCGCCCGGCGAGGACGTGTCCCGACTCACGTACTTCGGCCTCTTCGCGCAGCAGCATCGCGGACAGGAATCCGCCGGCATCGCGGTCTCCGACGGCCAGAACACCCTGGTCTACAAGGACATGGGGCTCATCTCGCAGGTCTTCAGCGAGGCCACCCTCGCCACCCTCCAGGGCGACCTCGCGATTGGACACACCCGATACTCGACCACGGGATCGTCCACCTGGGACAACGCCCAGCCGGCGTTCAAGACCGACGGCGAGCGCTCGATCGCCCTGGGCCACAACGGGAACCTCGTGAACACCCACGAGATCGCGGAGCGCGTCGGCAGG
Organism: Actinomycetota bacterium; assembly: GCA_016201135.1. GTDB lineage: Bacteria > Actinomycetota > UBA4738 > UBA4738 > HRBIN12 > JACQDK01. Next base: position 14,778 of record JACQDK010000104.1, on the reverse strand, counting down.
CGCGCGAGCGCGGCCACGACCGACTCGGACCTGGTGGCCACTCTCCTCGCTCGCCGCATGGGCGAGGGCCTGGACCTGGAGGCGGCGGCCCTCGAGGTCCTGCCCACGCTCGAGGGCGCGTTCTGCTTCGTCATCTTGGACGAGCGCAGCGTCTTCGCGGCGCGCGATCCGCACGGTCTCCGCCCTCTGGCCATCGGTCGGCTGCCCAACGGCTTCTGCGTAGCCTCCGAGACGTGCGCCCTGGACCTGGTCGGCGCCACGTTCGTCCGCGACGTCGAGCCCGGCGAGATGATCCGGATCGACGACCGCGGCCTGCACTCGGAGCGTTTCGCCGAGAGTCCGCGCAAGGCCCTGTGCGTCTTCGAGTTCGTCTACCTGTCCCGGCCCGACTCCCGGATGCGCGGCGTCACGGTGCACGAGGCCCGCAGGGAGATGGGGCGCCTGCTCGCGCGGGAGCACCCGGTCGAGGCGGACATGGTCGTCGGCGTGCCGGCCACCGGGCACTCCGCCGCGCAGGGCTACGCCGAGGTGTCCGGGATCGCCTACGGGGACGGCCTGATCAAGAACAGCTACGTGGGCAGGACCTTCATCCAGCCGTCGCAGTCGCTCCGCGAGCGGGGAGTGAAGCTCAAGCTGAACCCGCTGCCGGACTCGATCCGGGGCAAGCGCCTGGTGGTGGTCGATGACTCGATCGTGCGCGGCACGACCACGCGCCAGATCGTGCAGGCCCTCCGAGAGGCCGGCGCGACCCAGGTTCACATCAGGATCACGTGCCCGCCGATCAAGTGGCCCTGCTTCTACGGCATCGACATGTCCACCCGGAACGAGCTGGTGGCGAGCGACCTCTCGGTGGAGGAGGTGCGCGCCTTCGTGGGGGCCGACTCCCTGGGGTACCTTTCGCTCGACGGGCTCGTCGGAGCGACGGGCTCCCAGAAGGACGACTTCTGCCGGGCCTGCTTCGACGGCGAGTACCCGATCCCGATCCCGACCGAGGCAGGGAAGTTCGTGCTGGAAGACCTCCCGTTCACCAAGTCGTGAGCCAGGCCTACCGGCGCGCCGGCGTCGACCTGGAAGCGGCCGCCGAGGCCGTGCGGCGGATCGGGGACGTCGCCGCGCGGGCGAGGCGGCCGGAGGTCCGGGAGGGCGTGGGCGGCTTCGCGGGCCTGTTCGAGATCGGCGACGGCCGCCTGCTGGCCGCGGCCACCGACGGCGTCGGCACGAAGCTCGAGATCGCCAGGCTCACCGGACGGCTCGACACGGTCGGCATCGATCTCGTTGCCATGTGCGCCGACGACGTCGTGTGCACCGGTGCCGAGCCCCTGTTCTTCCTGGACTACCTGGCCGTGGACAGGGTCGTTCCAGAAGCCGTCGCCGCGATCGTGGAGGGCGTGGCCGAGGGCTGCCGCCGGGCCGGCTGCGCGCTGCTCGGCGGCGAGACCGCGGAGCACCCCGGCGTGATGGAGCTGGGCCGATTCGACCTGGCCGGTGCCTGCGTGGGGATCGTGCAGGAACGCGACCTGCTCGGGCCCCATCGGGTGGGCCTGGACGACGCGCTGATCGGACTCGCGTCCTCGGGCCTTCACTCGAACGGATACTCGCTCGTCCGCGACTCGGTGCTCGAGAAGCACACGCTCGAGGAGACGCCCGATGGCCTCGGCCGGCCGCTCGCCGATGAGCTCATGGAGCCTTGCGCGATCTACGCGCCGCAGGTCCTCGCGCTCGCCCGCGACGGCCTCGTTCACGCCGCAGCGCACGTGACCGGCGGCGGCCTCGTCGAGAACGTTCCGCGCGTGCTGCCGGAGGGCATGGGCGCCCAGATCCGGAGGGGGAGCTGGGAGGAGCCGCCCGTGTTCGGGCTGGTGAAGTCGGCCTCCGGCGCATCCGACGGCGACATGTTCTCGACGTTCAACATGGGCGTGGGGATGGTTCTGCTCGTCGGGGAGGGGCAGGTCGAAGAGGTGCTCGCGCGCGCCCCCCGGGCCTCGCGGATCGGCGGGCTGGTGCCCGGCGGGGGCGTCCGCGTCTCCTGACCCGTAGGGCGGGTCCGGCAGCCCGCGGTGACTATGCGGGCATCCCCCGGGCGATCCCGCACCCCCGACTCCCGGCTCGTGCCTTCGGCTATCGGAAAACCGCCCGCGCGACCTATCCAGGCTGTCGGCGGCCCCGCCGTTAGTACGGATAGAGATGGAAACGGACGGGCACGGGATGACGGTCCTCGTCGTCGACGACGAGCCGCAGGTGGTGTGGGTGCTCCAGTTCAGCCTGGAGGCCGAGGGCTACCAGACGTTCGCCGCGCGCGACGGGATGCAGGCCCTCCGGGAGATCACCGAGCACCACCCGAAGCTCATGGTCCTCGACATCATGATGCCGAACATGGACGGCTGGACCGTGCTCGAGGAGATGATGAAGCTGCCGCGCGAGGAGCGTCCCCGCGTTGTCATGGTCTCGGCTCTGTCGAGCCTGCGCGACCGGGCCCGGGCCGCCGAGCTCGGTGCCGACGCGTTCGTCCCGAAGCCGTTCAACGTGGACGACCTGATCGGCGTCCTGCACGAGATCGAGCAGGCTTCGTAGGCCCCCTCACCGCGAGAAGCGCTGGTTCTCCTTCGTCACGACCGTCGTCCCGACGGCCCTGCACGAAAGGATCGGCTCGTCCAGGAACTCCGCGGCGCTCTCGCTGATGTCGCCTCTCGGGCCGCCGATCTTCCAGACCTCGAACTCGCAGGTACGGCTCGTGCTCCCGACGCGCACGATGCGCCCTCGGGCCTCCACCCAGTCGCCCGCGTAGAGGGGGTGCAGGAACTCCACGGACCCGTAGGCCCGGAACAGGCCCTCGTCGCCGTCGTGTCGCATCGCGAGCTCGGTTATCAGGTCGCCGACGATCTCGAGCTGCTTGGAGCCGGCCACGAGGTTCCCTCCGTAGTGGGCGTCCTCGCTGCCGAGACGGCGGCGGATGTACGCGGTAGGTAGCTCCTGGTCGGACATGCCGGTTCCTCCCGATGTCAGGCGTCGATGACCTTGCCGAACCGCACCCCGCGAGCGGGCACGCGGACCTCGGTGCCGTCCTTCCTCCGCACGAAGTAGGTCTGCGCGGCCTCGTCCCAGCGCTCGAAAGTGCCGGCGACCTCGCCCAGGTAGCCGTTCGGCAGCTCGAACTGGAACGAGACCCGCTTGCCGAGGTCGGCGGACGTCACGAGGTTCGTGGGTTGCACGGGCCGTAGCCTACCTAACCGGTCAGAGTGCGAGGCACGCTTCGACAGCGATCCGGAAGAGCTGCTCGCGGCCGCTTGCGTGCTCGGTGAAGCCGCGGTGCTCCCACTCCCGGCCCGAGAGGTCGTCCCCCGCGTACAGGAGTTGCCCGAACGTCGCTCCGCGGAACTGCGCCACGGCGAAGAAGGCCGCGGCCTCCATCTCCACCGTCAGGCACCCCTCGGCGACCCGCCGCTCGACCTTGGCGCGCGTCTCGCGGTACACCCCGTCGGTCGTCCACGTCTTGCCGGTCACGTACGGGACCGCCCGGCGCTTCAGGGCGGCCTCGATCGCCGCGACGGCCGAGGGGGTGGGGCTCACCTCGCGGGCGGCTGGCAGGTAGTGATACGAGGTCCCCTCGTCTCTGACCGCGGACGTCGGCACCACGACGTGACCCAGCGTGAGCGCCGGCACCAGCGCGCCGCTGCTGCCGCACGCCACGAAGGTCCGGATGCCCGCCGCGATCGCCTCCTCGAGGAAGGCGGCGGCGAGCGGCGCGCCGACCCCGGGGTGGAACACGGCGAGCTCCTGTCCCTCGTGCTCGAGCACGTAGACCGGGTGGGCACCGTGCTCGGCCTTGAGCTCGGTGATCACCCGGGAGCCCTGGCACGTCTGCGCGATGACCTCCTGGAAGAAGCAGACGACCGCGCGCCTGGGGATGCCCTCCACGGGTGGCCGCCAGTCTCGCGGCTCGATCACGGCGGTCGGTGCGGGATCGAACTCGAGGATCGGCGCGTCGGGCCGAGGGTCCACGCGCCTCAGCGGCCCAGCCGCGCGATCGTGCGCGCCGGCGGCTCGGCGAACGCCTCCGGGTGCACCGCCCAGGCGAGGATCTCCAGGCCGTCCACCAGACGGGGTCCGGGCCTGGAGAAGTACGACGTGGCATCGACCGCGAACACGTTGCCGTTGCGCGCCGCGGGGGTCTCGGCGAAGTAGGGGAGATCGAAGAGCCTCTCGCCCTCCTCCTCGGCCTCCTCCAGGTAGTAGCCGCACGGCATGAACACGATGACCTCGGGGCCCGCCTCGGCGATCTCGTGCCAGGCGACCTCGCGGGAGGGCTGGCCCTTCTCGTTCAGCAGGTTCATAGCACCGACCGCCTCGACCATCTCGGGGACCCAGTGTCCGCCGGCGAACGGCGGGTCCGACCACTCCAGCGCGAACACCCGGATCGTCGGCACGCGCATCGAGATCTCCTTGACGCGCGCCACGCGGGATCGCAGGGATGCGGCGAGCTCCGCCGCCTCCTCGCTCCTCCCCAGCAGCTTGCCGACGGTCTCGATCGTGCCGAACACGTCCTCGAGCGAGTGCGGGTCGAGCGAAAGGACCTGCGCGTCGGGCAGGCCGAGGCGGTCGAGCGCCTCCCGAACCTGGCCGCTCGGCACCGCGCAGACACGGCAGAGATCCTGCGTGAGGAGCACGTCGGGCTGTTCGCGACGCAGGAGGTCCTCGTCGAGCAAGTAGAGCGGCTGCCCCACCGCCAGGCGCTCGCGGACGGCGCCGTCGATCTCGGCCGCGGAGAGCGGGCGACCCTGGGGCAGCGCGCTCCGGCAGATCACCGGCTTCGTGACGGCCTCGGCCGGGAAGTCGCACTCGTCGGTGACGCCGACGAGCGAGTCGCCCAGGCCCAGCGCGAAGACGATCTCGGTGGCCGATGGGAGCAGGGAGGCGATCTTCATCCCGGCAAGTCTCGCAGGCGATCGGGGTCCTGCAAGAGCGCGACGAGGTCCGTGAGGGCACGCCCTGCGTCGGCGCCGTCGAGCACCCGGTGGTCGAACGTCAGGCTGATCGTGCAGGCGGGCCGGGCGAGGACCTGCCCGTCGACCACCAGTGCCCTCGGGCCTATCGCGCCGAGGGCGACGGTGACCGCGTTGCCGGGGTTAAGGAGCGGCGTCCCGGCCTCGGAGCCGTACGAGCCCGTGTTGCTGACCGCGATGGTCGAGCCGCTCGCCTCGGCAGGCGTGAGCTTCCCCTCCCGGGCCGCCTCCGCCAGCCGTCCTATCTCGGCGGCGATCCTCGAGATGCCCAGGGATCCCGCATCGCGAACGACCGGCACGACGAGCCCTCGCTCGGTGTCCACGGCGATGCCGACGTCCAGCTTCCGGTGGACGACGATCTCGTCGGTGGCCCACGAGGAGTTGAGCAGTGGGTGGTCCGGGACGACCTCCACGAGGGCGCGGACGAACAGCGGGAGCGGCGAGACACCCAGCTCCCGCCGGAGCGCCTCCAGCGCTGAGCAGTCGACGGTTCGGAACGTCGTGACCTGCGGGATGGCCGCTGCCTGCGTGAGCCGTGCCGCGATCGCTCGGCGGATCGGCGCGACCGGGAGCCGCTCGGCGTCCTCGCTCGCCGCAGCTCCCGCCGCGAGCACGTCCTCGGGCGTGATCCGCCCGCCCGGCCCGGAGCCCCGCGTCGAAGCGAGATCGACGCCCAGGTCCCTCGCCAGCTTGCGGACGGCCGGGGTCGCCGCCGCGGGGCCGTCCTCGGCGCCCGGCACGTCGAAGGTCACGAGGGGGTTGCCCACGCGAACGATCTCTCCCTCGGAGGCGTGCAGCTTCGCGATCCGCCCCGCGTGCGGCGACGGTATCTCCACCGTCGCCTTCGCCGTCTCTATCTCGACGAAGGGCTGGTTCAGCTCGACGGCGTCACCCTCGGCCACGAGCCAGGCGACGATCTCGGCCTCCTCGAGCCCCTCGCCGGGATCGGGCAGCATGAAGACGCGCTCGGCCATCAGTACGCCACCGTCCTGCGTGCCGCCTCGGCGATCCGCTCCACGCTCGGCAGATACAGGTCCTCGAGCGAGGCCGGGGGGTACGGAACGTTCCAGCCGGTGACCCGCGCCACCGGCGCCTGGAGGTAGTCGAAGGCTTCTTCCATGACCGTGGCCGCGATCTCCGCCCCCATCCCGAGCGTCTTCGGCGCCTCGTGCACGACGACGACCCGGCCGGTGTCTCGGGCGGCAGCGCCGACCGCGGAAAGGTCCAGGGGCACGAGCGATCGAAGGTCCACCACGCGCGCCTGCACCCCCTCGGCAGCCAGCACGTCTGCCGCGGCCAGCACGCGCGTCACCATCGCTCCGTACGTTACGATCGCGCAGTCCGCTCCCTCGCGCAGCACACGGGCCTCGCCGATCCGTGGCCCGTCCACGGTGAGCGCTCCCTCCTCCTTGGACCAGTACCGGCTCTTCGGCTCGAGGAAGATCACGGGGTCGGGATCGGCGATCGAGAGCCGGAGCAACCGGTAGGCGTCGAGCGGCGTGGAGGGCACGACGACCTTCAGGCCGGCAGTGTGCACGTAGTAGGTCTCCGGGCTCTCGCCGTGGTGCTCCTTGCCCTTGATCCCCCCGAACGAGGGGATCCGCATCACGATCGGCAGATCGACACGCCCCCGCGTTCGCTGCCGGAACTTCGCCCAGTGCGAGATCACCTGGTCGAGCGCTGGGTAGGAGAAGCCGTCGAACTGCATCTCCACCACGCTCTTCCATCCCGCGAGGGCGAGGCCGATCGCGGCGCCGGCGATCGCCGCCTCCGCGATCGGCGTGTCGAACACTCGCTGCTCGCCGAACGCGTCCTGAAGGCCGTCGGTCACGCGGAAGACTCCGCCGGCCCGGCCCACGTCCTCGCCGAAGACGAGCAGCCGGTCGTCGTGCTCCAGGGAGTCCCTGAGCGCCGCGTTCAGCGCGGCCACCATCGTGAACGACTCAGCCATCTGCGCCGAGCGCCTCCTCCCGCTCCCGCGCGAGGGACGCCGGCGGGTCGGCGAAGGCCCAGTCGAAAATCCACCCGGCCGGCGGCGCCGGCGTAGATGTGATCCCGGCGCGGACCTCGGCCACCCGCGTTTCGGCCTCCCGCTCGCACTCCGCAGCGAACCCGTCGTTGGCGTGCCCCTGTGCCGCCAGCCAAGTGCGGTAGCGCGCGATCGGGTCGAGCGCCCGCCAGCGCTGCACCTCGTCGTCGCTGCGGTACCGGCTCGGATCGTCGGCCGTGGAGTGCGCTTATGGCCCACCCGTTGTTCTGGCAGAACAGGATCGCCGTCGCCGCGAACACCGCGGCCAGGTTCGCCGCCTCGTGGAAGTCGCCCTCGGAGGCGGAGCCGTCGCCGAAGTACGTGAGTGAGCAGGCCGGCGCGCCGTCGAGCTTCAGGCCCATCGCGTAGCCGACGCCGTGGGCGATCTGCGTCGCCACCGGGACGCAGATCGGCCCGAAACGCGTGGCGCGAGGGTCGTACGGGCCGCCGTGCCACGTGCCCCGGTGATACCAGAGGTACTGCACCGCATCGACCCCCCGTACCAGCGCCGCGGCCAGCTCTCGGAACGAGGGGAACACGAAGTCCTCGGGGCCCAGGGCGAAAGCGGAGCCGACCTGCGCCGCTTCCTGCCCTTCGAACCCGGGGTAGACCGTGAGCTCGCCCTGGCGTTGCAGCGCGATGCACTCGCGGTCGAGCCGGCGCGCGAGGATCATCCAGCGCAGGAGCGCCCGGAGGTCCTCGGCTTCGAGGCCGACGTCGGTATCGCCGACGGGCGCGCCGTCGGGCGAAAGGAGCCGGAAGGGCTCGGTCTGCTCGGCCACTCACTCCTCCCCGGGGGACGGCCGAGAGCATAGGGGATGGGCGCGAACGCTAGACTCCCCTGCGTGATCCCCTCGGCGTGGCTGCGCGTGTTCCAACCCCTCGAGGCCTTCGAGGCCGACGAGCAGCGGCATTGGGAGCGCTATCTGGTCGCCCGCCTGCGGTCGCCGGCGGTGCGTCCGAAGTACGCGGACCGGCCCTTCGCCGGGACCCTCGGCGTGATGGCGCCGGCGGACGGCGAGCACGCGGAGATCCGGGTCTTCGACGGCAAGACGTACGTGAGCCCATCGCGGATGCGACTGCGGATCCTGGCGGCGATCCTCGCGTTCGCGGACGCCCGGCCGATCGAGCTCGCCGAGCGTTTCGTTCCGAAGGCAGAGGCCAGGCGCGCCAAGCGGGAGCTGAGCCGGATCCGCCGCCGGAACCCCTCGGCCGTCGCGTTCGCGCACGAGAGCCCCTGGCACGTGCCGATCCGCTGGTTCGTGTTCTTCGAGGACTCGGAGCGCCACCTGGGTGAGGACGAGCACGGACGCGTGCGCCTGCGCTACCTGACCACGGTGCGCAAGGCGATGCGGCGCGCCGAGCACGCGATCCCGGTGCTGCGGCGGGCCGACCTCGGCCCGATCTCCGAGCTCATCCTCGACCTGCACCAGTGGATGGCCGCGCTCGACCATCACTCGCTCCTGGAGCTCGACTACGGCTCGATGTGCGACCTGCTCACCTGGGACGAGCTCGACGACGATCACAGCGCGCAGGAGCTGCACGACGGCCGCCGAGGGTGGCGAGGGGCAGAATCGAACTGCCGACACCGCGGTTTTCAGCCGCGTGCTCTGCCAACTGAGCTACCTCGCCGTAGCGCGGGTGACGGGCTTCGATCCCGCGATCTCCGCCTTGACAGGGCGGTGAGGACTCCGGACTCCTCCACACCCGCGTGTATTCGGTTCCGTGCCCCCAACGGGATTCGAACCCGTGTCTCCGCCTTGAAAGGGCGACATCCTAGGCCGCTAGACGATGGGGGCCCGTTCCCTTGGGGACAGCCGAGGAAGTATAGACGGGGCCGCCCTCCTCACGTGACGGGAGGCCCGCTCAAGACCGCCGGGCGCGTTCCCGATGACATGACATGCGGATCGTGCTGGAGTGGCTCGGCCTCGTGGAACCCGAACGCTCCCGCAGGGAGCCCGTGGCCGTACCCGCCTGGGCGCCGGCGGCGCTGGCAGCCGCCGTGGCCCTAGGCGCCGGCGCGCTCGCACTGGCCGTCTTCCTGCTGGCCCGCGCGCTCGCGGGCTGATCCGACCGGCCTCTCGACCGGACCGAGGCGGGTCCCCGGGCGGACGTCGGCGTCGGCGGCGAGCTCCAGGACGTGCCGAGCGCACAGGCTCCAGGCGAGCCGGCGCGGCGGAAGACGCCGCACCTGCCGAACCACGAGGTCGCGGTCGAGAAACGCGACCGCGATCGGGAACCTCATGCCGAAGGTGTGGACCGATCTCGCGCGAGGGAAGAGCATGCCGTGCCCGGGCGCCAAGCCGTCCCTTCCCCGGAGCCCTCGGGCCCGCTCCCGCATCGTCGTGGGGACCTCTACCGACACCTCTCCGAGCATGACCTGCCGCACGCCGAGAAACCTAGCCCGAGGCAGCGACATCACATCGCGTCGTGCGCGGCGGCCGTTAGCTCGGCGACCTGGTCGTAGCTGCGGGAGGGACCGCTCACCATGATCACGACCTCGCCAACGGCGGAGCTCCACAGGCACCGCGTGGCCATGTCCTTGCCGGTCAGGCAGCTGTAATCGGTCGTTCCGATCCGTTCGTGCTTCACCTGGTTCGCCGGCACCTTGAGCTGCGAGCCGCTGTTCACCAGGTCGGCCAGGAGCTTGTCGGGGCTGAACCGCCCGGACCAGCCGGTGACCTTCGTAACCACGAAGGCGTCCTGGTTGTCCTGGACGGCGGAGCCGTAGACCTGCGAGCGGGTCTTGAGATGGAGCGAGCTCGCCCAGCGCCCGACTGGACCCAGCAGCCCGCCCGCCCCCGAATCCAGGGTCTTCGGGATCCCGTCGATCGTGCCGGGGAAGTCCGGCTTCAGGAAGTCGTTCACGAGCCGGTACCCGAACCAGCCCCCGGCCACGAGCAGCCCCACGAACGCCAGGCGGAACGCCGCGCTCACGACGCGCCGGGCGAGGGATGCGTTCCTGGAAGACGACGCGATCTCGAAGCTGGTGGCGTACTGCCCTATCCGCGGCCCGCGATACGTCTCCTGCATGGGCACCGCGGCCCGTGGCGCGGGCGTGACCCTCGTCGCCGGAGCGGGCCGCGCCGCGGCCATCGCTGGGGGAGAGGCCGGCCGCGGCGTCAGAGGAGAAGCCGGACGCGGCCCCAAGGGAGACTCCTGCCGGTCGCCGAGCGGCGCGAAGCACTGCCAACAGTGCTCGGCGCCGGGTCGGTTCTCCGTCCCGCACTTCGCGCAGGAAAGGGGCAGCTCCATGGGTACCGGTTCGGCGTTCCGGAGGGCATCCTTGAGCGTGGGAGCCTCCCCGCAGGCACGGCGAGGTGGGGCTGAGACCGGCCGGCTACGACGCGGCCGGCTACGACCCGCCCAACTCCGGCCCGCCGGCTACTACCGGCCGCCGAGCGCGCGGCGGCCTTCCTCCAGCTCCTCCTTGGTGATCTCGCCGCGGGCGAACCTCTCCTCGAGGATCGTCTTGGGATCGGGCCGCCCCGATCCCTGCGAGAACTGCTTGATGCCCCAGGCGATCAGGAAGAGCAAGCCACCCCAGAAGATCACCATGCTCAGGAGCATCGCCATCCAGCCCAGCCATCCGGCTCCGTTCCACCACATCATCGATGCACCTCCTCGCTCATCGGTCCCAGTCTGGCAGCGGGAGATGAAGGAAGGGTGAAGACCGTACTCAGGCCCATCGAGCGAGCCAGTACTTCTCGAACGCGACCTTCGCCAGGTGCCATCTGCGCGAGGGCGTGCGGAGGGACACCTTCGGCGCGCCCTCCGCGTAGAAGTCGCCGGTCGCGAACGCGGCCACGCCATCGCCCATGTCCACGAAGCAGGAGCCGTTCCCGTTGAACGTGGCCCGCGGCTCCCTGCCCGCCAGCTCATCCGCGATCCGGGTCGCGACCACCTCGGCCTCTGCCTTGGCGAACACGCCCGCCTTGGGAAGGAACTTGCCGCCCGCGATCGGGATCTGGGTCACGTCGCCGATCGCGTAGACGCCGCCGGCCTCGGTGGCCAGCGTGGCCCTGTCCACCGGGATGAACCCCGCCTCGTTCGAGAGCCCGCTGGTCCTCACGATCTCCGCCGTGCGGTGAGGCGGTATCGCGAGCAGGAGGTCGTACCCGGCACGGTCTCCGCCCTGGAAGACGAGCTCCTTCCTGCCGGCGTCCACCTCATCGAGGACCCGTCCGGTGTGGAGCTCGATGCCGCGCTGTTCGAGCATCCCGGCGAGGGCCTTGCCCAGCGCCTCGCCCGCGGTCGGCATCGGGAAGGGCTCGGGCGTGTATAGGGCGACCTTCGCGCGCTTGCCCCCGTGCCGAAGGATCGTCTCCGCGAGAAAGGCGGCCTCGTTCGGAGCGGCCGGGCACTTGTAGGGGAGCTTCGTGATCGCGACGGCGACCCTTCCGCCGCCGAGCTCCCGCAGCGCGCGCCCGGCCTGGATCGCGCCTTCGACCGTGTAGATGTCGATGCCGCCTTCGGCGAGCCCCGGCATCAGCCGAGGGTCGGGCTGGACACCGAGGGCGACGACGAGGTGGTCGAAGGCCAGGTCGCGTCCGTCCACCCGCAGCGTTCGCCGCTCCGTGTCCAGGCCCTGGGCCTCGCCCCGCACGAGCTCGATGCCCTTTCGCGCGAGCCGCTCCCGGCCGCGCGAGATCTGCCGAGGTTGCCGCTCTCCGGACATGAGCCAAAGGAGCGAGGGCGCGAAGGTGTAGGTGTCCTCGCGGTCCACGAGCGTGATCCGGACGTCCCTCGGGACGCGCCTCCGTAGGGTCCGGGCGGCGACGATCCCGCCGATCCCTCCCCCGAGAACCACCACGTTTCGCTCTGTCATCAGAAGACGAGGACCTTCTCGGCCGACAGCGTCCATTCTGTCAGCTCGTCCATGGAAGAGCGGCGCGCACCTTCGGTCAGCATCTCCTCGGTGATGCCGCGCGCCTCGATGCAGGTGCCGCAGCAGCCGACGGTCGCGCCCTTGCGGGCGAGGGAGAGGATCATCTTGTCCAGGTTGTAGTAGCCGTCGGGGGTCTTCTGGCCCGACACGGCGCACCCGACGGCGTCACCGATCAGGAACACGCGTAGCTCGGTGCCTTCCTTGGCGACGAGCGCGCGAGCGAGCCGGAGGGCGTTGAAGGAGCGCTCGGTCCCGTACGGCGGGTCGTTCAGGATCAGGAGGATCTTCATCGTCCGACCTCGACCGGATACCCTGCCGCTCTCCACTCCGGCAGTCCGCCGTCCAGGCGCCTCGCGCCGATCCCGGCGTCGTGCAGGACCTCCAGAGCCTGGGGGGCCAGCACGCAGAACGGCCCGCGGCAGTAGGCGACGATCTCGGCGTCGGAAGGGATCTCGGCCAGCCGGCTCTTCAGCTCGCCGAGCGGTATCGAGAGGGCGCCACGGATGTGGCCCGCCTCGTATTCCTCCTTCGGGCGCACGTCGATCACGACGACGTCCTTCCGGCGCACGCGCCTGAGGAGATCCTTGCGGCCCACGGGCTCGAGCGCACCGTCGAAGAGCTCCCGAGCCAGCCGGTCGGCCTCCGCCAGGCGCGCGCGTCCGAGGCGCTGCATCTCGTACACGAATCCGCAGACGGCGGGGTCGGGCACGCGATAGAACGAGCGCGTCCCTTCCCTCCTTGCCTCCACGAGCCGGGCGGCCTTGAGCGACTGAAGATGCTGGGAGGTGTTCGTCACGCCCATGCCCGTGAGCCGGGCGAGCGACTCCACCGTCCTTTCCCGCTGGCACAGCAGATCGAGGAGCTCCAGGCGCTTGGCCGAAGAGAGCGCCCCGCCGAGCCGGGCGAACTCCTCGAAGAGCGCAGACTTCAAGCTCGTCGGGGAGTTGTCACGATCCGACGCTTCTCCAGATATCACTGGAGGACTGTAGATCCGATGCCAGCCAGTCGTCAAGTCCGGGGAGCGGCGTCGAAGGTGGGCCGGGCGGGATTCGAACCCGCGGCACGAGGGTTAAAAGCCCCCTGCTCTGACCACCTGAGCTACCGGCCCACGTCGATTCTAGGGAACCCTGAGTTGCGCCCACCCGTCCGACGGTCACGGAGACCTTCTCCCGTGGCATGAAGCACTGAAGGAGGAGATCGCATGACCAAGAAGACGGCAGCGATAGTCGCCGGCGTGCTGGTGGCGGGCCTGGTGATCGGGTTCACCGCCATCGCGATGGCGAGCAGCGACGGGTCGCCGAGCGGCAAGCCCTCGCGCACGATCACGGTCAGCTCGACGGCCACCGTGAAGGCGGCGCCCGACGAGGCCGTGGTCGACCTCGGAGTGCGCTCGGAGGCGCCCGACGCCACGGCGGCGTCCGCCCAGAACGCGAAGGACATGCAGGCCGTGCTCGACGCCCTGAAGGCGGCCAAGATCGACGAGAAGGACATCGAGACGCTGAACGTCGGCCTCAGCCAGCGCGTGGTCGACCGCGGGACGCCCAGCGAGCAGCGGGTCTTCGTGGCCTCGAACTCGGTGCGGGTCACGATCCACGACCTGTCCGCCGTGGGCGCGGTCATCGACGCGGGTGTGCAGGCGGGCGCGGACTCTGTGAACGACCTCCGCTTCCAGCTGTCGGACCTGAACCAGATCCGCACCGACGCGCTCACGCAGGCGGTGCGGGGCGCGCGGACGAAGGCCGACGCGCTGGCCGAGGCGGCCGGCGCCAGCGTCGTCCGCGTCGTGACGATCGCGGAGGAGAGCTTCCGGACCCCCACCTACCCGGCGCCGTACGCCTTCGGGGACGCGGCTCTGGCCGCGGCCCCGACACCCGTCGTCCCACCCGACTCGCTTCAGGTGAGCGTGACGATCTCGGTGGTGTGGGAGATCGCCTGAGCGACGACGCTCAACGGCCGTAGCGGTTGGTGATCGGCAGCCGCCGGTCCCGCCCGAAGGCCTTCGGGGTGATCTTGACCCCGGGGGCCGCCTGGCGGCGCTTGTACTCGGCCCGGTCGATCATCGCGGCCACGCGCGCGACGGTGGCAGGGTCGTGGCCGAGAGCCACGATCGCGTCCACCCCGAGATCCTCCTCGACGTAGAGCTCGACGATCGGGTCCAGCTCCTCGTAGGGGGGCAGCGAGTCGGTGTCGAGCTGGCCGGGGCGGAGCTCCGCCGAAGGGGGCTTGGCGAGCACCCGGTCCGGGATCGGGGAGCTCTCCGGTTGGGTCGCGTTGCGCCAGCGCGCGAGCTCGTACACGAGCGTCTTGGGGACGTCCTCTATCGGCGCGAACCCTCCGGCCATGTCGCCGTAGAGCGTCGCGTAGCCCACCGCGTACTCGCTCTTGTTGCCGGTCGCGAGCACGAGCGAGCCGAACTTGTTCGAGAGCGCCATCAGGAGGTTGCCTCGCACGCGCGCCTGGAGGTTCTCCTCGGTGACGTCTTCCGCCAGGCCCTCGAAGGGTCCAGCGAGGGCGCGGCGGTACGCGTCGAAGACGTCGCCGATCGGCACGCGGTCGATCCGGATGCCCAGGCGCCTCGCGCAGTCGACGGCGTCCTCCACGCTCTCGGGCGAGGAGTACGCGGAGGGCATCGCGAGCGCGCGGACCGCCCCGGGCCCGAGCGCGTCGGCGGCCAGCACCGCCACGAGCGCGGAGTCGATGCCGCCGGAGAGCCCGACGACCACCTCGCGGAAGCCGTTCTTCCGCACGTAGTCCCCGAGACCGAGCACGAGCGCGCGGTAGACCTCCTCGGTCGGGCCGGGCCAGGTCGCCGAGCGCTCGGCCCGGGCGGTGTCGCCCTCGAGCTCCACGACGAGCAGGTC
>JACQDK010000103.1 GCA_016201135.1 Actinomycetota bacterium | reverse complement strand
GGCTTCGGGCGAGAGCTCGGAGATCGCCTCCCGGAGCACGGCCATCCGGTCCGGCCCGGCCTGCCGCACCGGCAGGCCGAGGTCGGGCGGCGAGCCCCGATCGACCTTCTCGGCGCCTCCCACCATCAGGGCGCCGACGGGCTCGAACCCACGCTCGCGGGCGACCTCGATCGCCCACCGGGTGACCGGAGGGTAGTGCTCGCCGTCGACGAGGAGGAGCACCTTCATGGGATCCGTGCGGCTGCCGCTACTCGCTCGCGAGCGCGCGCTCCTGCACCGGCGGCTCCGACTTCCGGTGGTGCTGCGCGCCCGACGACAGCGAGAAGTGCGCGATCGTGTCGCCGCCGCCGAAGGGGAATCTCCGGTGGATCTTCACCTCGTCCCCCTCGAACTCCAAGACGTTGTAGCAGGGTTTGGTGTAGCCGCGCAGGCGGAGCGACGACACCGTGCCCGCATTGGCGACGTACATCGTCTCCAGGCGCCACACGTACGGCACGTGCTTGTGCCCCGAGAGCACGATGTTCACGCCGCTCGTGATGAGGACCTCCAGCAGATCCCCGGCATCCATGACCGTGGATCGCTCCCGGCCGGTCCCCGGGACCGGGATCAGATGGTGGTGCAGCGCGAAGACCTTCAGATCGGCCTCCACCGCGAACTGCTCGCGGAGCCACGGGTACCGCTCGCGCCCGATCTGGCCCTCGTTCAGGTCGGGCTCTGACGAGTCGGCCCCGACGATCCGCACGCCCTTCACGTCCGTCGTCCAGTGGCGAGGCCCGATCAGGTCCTCGAAGTGGAGGTAGCCCACGTTGCGAGCGTCGTGGTTGCCCGGGATCGTGAGGATCGGGGACTCGATCCGCTCGGCGTAGGCCATCCAGTTCTTGTACTCCTGCCGGTAGCCCTCGTTCGTGAGGTCGCCGGTGCAGATCACGGCGTCGGGCCCGAGCTCGTTGAGCTCGACGATGACCCGGTTCATCAGGTTCGGCACGAAGTACGGGGACCCGACGTGTGGATCGGAGATGTGGGCGATCGTGACCACGTCCGATCAGTCTATGCCCGGGGAGCGGCCGTGTTGAGCCCCGCGCGCATCCCGCCGTCCACCAGCAGCGTCACGCCGTTCACGAAAGACGCTCGCCCGGAGGCCAGGTACACGGCGGCCTCCGCGACGTCGGAAGCGCGCCCGACCCTGCCGGCGGGCGGCAGGGGCCAGGTCGCCGGGTCGTCGGCCGACAGGTCGGCTTGGCCCGGCGGCCCCATGTGGCGCATCCCCGGCTCGGTGTCGCCGGGGCAGATAGCGTTGGAACGCACCCCGCGCCGGCCCCCCTCCACCGCCAGGAGCTTCGACAGCATGTTCAGCGCGGCCTTGGAAACGGAGTAGATACCGATGTCGACCTCGCCAAGGACGCCTGCGTCGGAGGAGATGTGGATCATGTTGCCGCCGCGGGCTTCCAGGTGCGGGAAGCACTCCCTCGCGTAGACGAAGCAGCCGCGCAGGTTCACCGCCATCACCCGATCGAAGTCCGCGAGCGGCGTGGCGAGCGGCGTGGCGACGACGCCGACGCCGGCGTTGTTGACCAGCACGTCGATACCGCCGAGCAGGCGTGCGGTCTCGGCTACGGACCACCGGACCCGCTCCTCGTCGGCGGCGTCGGCCCGCAGGAAGTGAACCTGCCCGAGGCCGCGTAACCGAGCCTCGGCGTCGCTGCCGAGTCGCTCGTCCCTTCCCGTGATCGCCACGCGAGCTCCCTCGCGCAGGAACGCCTCCGCGATCGCGTGGCCGATCCCGGTCGTGCCGCCCGTGATGAGGGCCGCCTTCGTGTCGAGCTCACCCATGTCCGCCTCCGTCGCCGGTCGAGCGTGTGGGACCATACCGAGCCGTGACCGCCCTGGACTTCGTGCTGCTGCCGGTGCTCGCCGTGTCCGGGTTCACCGGCTACCGGCGGGGCGCCCTGATGCAGGTCCTCACCTACGCCGGGCTCGCGATCGGCCTGGTCGGCGGCGTCCTGCTCGCGCCCACCGCGGCGAGCTGGAGCAAGGATCCGGCGGCGCAGGCTGGGCTCGCCATCGGCACGATCCTCGTCCTGGGCGGGATCGGGAACGCGATCGGCTGGGCGGCGGGCAGCCACCTGCGCGCCAAGACCCGCCAGACGCGCCTGGGCACGGCGGACGCGGTCGGCGGCGCGGGCCTGTCGGTCGTGGCCGGCCTGCTGGTGATCTGGTTCCTGGCACAGAGCCTGGTCGCGGGACCCTCGCCCACCCTCGCCCGGGAGATCCGCGGCTCACTGGTGGTCCGAAGCCTGGGCAGCGTTCTCCCGAGACCGCCTTCCCTCATCGGGGAGACCCGGCGGTTGCTCAACGCGCTCGGGTTCCCGGACGTGTTCGCCGGGCTCCCGCCCGAGCCGACGGGCCCGGTGAAGCTTCCGGGCGGGGCCGAGATCCGCGCGGCGGTCGTGGGCGCGCAAGGGTCGACGGTGCAGGTGATCGGACACGCGTGCGAGCGGATCCAGGAGGGCAGCGGCTTCGTCGTCGCGCCGGGGTACGTGGTCACCAACGCGCACGTCGTGGCGGGCGAATCGGTCACGGCCGTCCAGGCCTCCCTGTCGAGGCCGGCGACCGTCGTGGCGTTCGACCCCAACCTGGACATCGCGGTGCTCCACGTCGACGGGCTGGACGCTCCCCCGCTCCCGCTCGACTCCGACCCGGTGACGCGGGGAACGGACGGTGCCGTCCTCGGCTACCCGGAGGGAGGGCCGTTCGACGCGGAGGCCGCGGCGGTGCGCCGCCCGCTCACGGCCGTCGGCCGCGACATCTACGGGAGTCACGTCGTCACGCGGGAGGTCCTGGAGCTCCAGACGCTCGTGCGTCCGGGCAACAGCGGAGGGCCGTTCGTCCTGGCGGGTGGAGGCGTGGCCGGCGTCGTGTTCGCCGCCTCGACCACCGACCCGAACGTCGGGTACGCGATCGCGATCTCCGAAGTGCAGCCGATCGTGCAGGCGGCCGTCGGGCGGACGGCGGCCGTGCCGACGGGTGACTGCGTGCGCTGAGCCCCGATGGGCGACCCCATGGGCTCGGGCCTACGGGAGCGCGGCTATTCCTGCATCACGACGCGGACGTCGCCGTCGCGCGAGAGCAGCGAGAAAGATGTGATCTCGCCCTCCCGCCGGAAGACGAGGGACAGGCGCGACCTGCCCACCCGAAGGTTCCGGAGCTCGACCGTGTGCAGCCACGGGGGCAAGTGCGGCTCGTTAACCGTCAGCAGGTTCTGGTCGGCCCGGGCGGAGATGCCGAGCATCGCTTGGAGCATCAGGAACGGGGCGCCCGAGGCCCATGCCTGCGGGCTGCAGGCGATCGGATAGCTGACGGGCCGGTTGGGCGACCGCCGGGTGAATCCGCAGAAGAGCTCCGGAAGACGCAGGTAGTCGGCGTCGATAGCCGCGTCGAACAGCGCCGTGGCGACACGGTTCGTCGAGCGCACGAACCGGTAGCGCTTCAGCCCGGCGGCGATCAGCGCGTTGTCGTGCGGCCACACCGAACCGTTGTGGTAGCTCATGGGGTTGTAGGCCGCGGCCGACTTGCTCATCGTGCGGATGCCCCAGCCGCTGAACATGTCGGGAGCCAGCAGGCGCTTGGCGAGTGGGCGCGCCTTGTCCGGATCCACGAAGTCGCAGTAGAGGGCATGGCCCGGATTCGACATCACGGTACGCACCTGCCGTTTGTCGCCGTCGAGCGCGGCGGCGAAGTACTGCTCGTCCTCCATCCAGAAGACCTCGTTGTACCTGCGGCGCAGCGCCTCTGCGTCGGCGCGCAGCCCCTCGGCCCGCGCCCCGTCGTCGAGGGCTTCGTACACGTCGGCCATCCGGCGCTTGGCCAGGTAGACGTAGGCCTGGACCTCTGACAGCGCGATCGGCGTGGGCGCGATCCGGCCGTCGGCGTGCACCATGGAGTCGTGGGAGTCCTTCCATCCCTGGTTGCGGATGCCTCCCGGGGAGCGGGTCTCGTACTCGACGAACCCGTCACCGTCGCGGTCGCCGTACTCGTCGATCCACCGCAGGGCCGCCTCTGCGGCCGGCAGCAGCTCCCGCGCGAACGCGAGGTCTCCGGTCCAGCGAAGGTACGACCCGAACACGATCAGGAACCACGGTGTGGAGTCGACCGAACCGTAGTAGGGCGTGTGCGGGACGACGCCCGCACGAGCGAGCTCGCCGTACCGGACCTCGTGGAGGATCTTGCCCGGCTCCTCGTCGCGCCAGGGGTCCTCCTTCGTGCCCTGGTGCGCGGCGAGGACCTTGAGCGTCTCGCGGGCCAGATCCGGGTTCACGGCCAGCAGCTGGTGCGATGCGATCAGTGAGTCGCGGCCGAAGAGCGTGACGTACCAGGGGATGCCGGCGGCCAGAACGCCACCCTCCGGCGTCTGGGTGTAGAGCGCGCGCACGTCCCGGATGCTCCGCCCGAGGAGCTGGTTGAAGAGCTCGTGGTCCGTGACGATCTCGGTGGAGTCGCGCTCCCACTCATCGTAGGAACGACGCAGCCGGTGCACGGCGACGTCGAACTCGGTCGCTGCCTCTGGCTCCTCATCGATCAGAGTGTCCACCGTGAGGCCCACCAGGCGAGTCTGGTACGGGCCCAGGTGCAGTCGGAACACGGCCGAGACGACGCCGCCGCGCTCGGTCATCTCGTCGGGCGGGGTTGCGAAGCCCACGACGGTGCGCAGGCGCGCGCCGTCGCGCCCCACGTAACCGAACTCGATCGCGCCGGAGCCCATCACCGGCGGCTCGCGATCGCCGTGCTCGTCCCGGACCATGCCGCGGACCTCGAAGATGTCCGCGAAGTCGGCGCCGAACTCGAACTCCAGGTCCACCGCGACCGCGTACGAGTTGTAGTTCTTCACTCGGATCCGCTCGAACAACCGACCGTCGATCGCGCGGATCCGGCGGATGTTCAGGGTCTGCTGGGGAACGCAGAGCTCGTCCCCCTGGTACAGGTCGGGGTTCGTGAGGTCCACGTGCGACATGAAGGCGCGCTCCGCAGAGCTCGAGAGCAGCACCGGGTCGCGCCCGTTCACGGTCATGCGGAACCGCGACAGGAACCGCGTGTCGCGCGAGTAGAGCCCGAGGCCGTAGTCGCCGCCGTGGTCGAGGTTCCCCTCGAGGTCGCAGTACAGGAAGGTGGAGCCCTCCTTCACCGCAAGGGTCTTGCTCGCGAGGTCCGTGACGAGGACGGGCGCGCCGGCCTGGGACGGGATCCGCTCGGCGTGGGGTTCGGGTTGGGCGATCATGTTCGCGGGGGGACGGACGCTTCCCGCCCGTGCGGGGAGTCTAGGGTGGGCACGATACCCATTTCAACGACATCGGCACGCGGGCTCACCTCTGGAGGTCACTCCCCCACTATCTCGGCGCCGCCCGAGCGAACCCCCGGGCGCAGAACGCCCCACCCCTCCCCCGGGTCAGGGACTTCGCGACCGGGCAGGTCGAAGGCGAGCAGCGAGGGTCCCGCCCCACTCACGCATACCGGGACCCCGGCGCGGCGGAGCCCGTCGAAGACCTCCCTCACCGCGGGCACGAGCGCGAGCCGCGCGTCCTGGTGCAGGCGATCGCCGAGGGCCTGGGTGAGCATCTCCGGCCGGGCGGTGAAGGCGACGACCGCGGCCGCGGCGTGGGCGGCGTTGTAGACGGCGTCGGCCCTCGGCACGGTCTCGGACAGGGCGGCGCGGGCCTCGGCCGTCGGGAGACGGACGCCCTCGGGCACGAGCGCGACGGGCCTGAGGTCCGGATGAGGATCGAGACGGACCACGCCGTCGCCGAAGGCGAGGGTGAGCCCGCCGGCGATCGCCGCGGCGGCGTTGTCGGGGCGCCCCTGGATCTCGATCGCGAGCCCCAGCACCTCCCCGGGCGCGAACCGCAGGCCGCGCAGCC
>JACQDK010000023.1 GCA_016201135.1 Actinomycetota bacterium | reverse complement strand
GCGGGCGCGTGCTCGGGCAAGACCCGGGCCCTCACCCACCGGATCGCCCACCTGATCCGCGAGCACGGCGTCTCGCCGGGTCAGATCCTCGCGATCACCTTCACGAACAAGGCCGCCCGCGAGATGGCCGAGCGCGTGCAGGAGCTGATGGGCTCCCGTGTGTCCGGCGGCATGTGGATCCTCACCTTCCACTCGGCCTGCGCAAGGATCCTGCGCCGGGAGCACACGCATCTCGACATCCCCAGCAGCTTCACGATCTACGACGACGGCGACACCGAGCGCCTGATCGGCCAGGTGCTGAAGGACCTCGACCTCGATCCGAAGCGCTTCCCGCCCAAGGCTATGGCCTCGGCGATCGGCAAGGCGAAGGACCGCGTGCTCGGGGCTGTCGAGTTCGCCGGGCTCGCGAGCAACTTCTACGAGGAGACCGTGGCGAAGGTCTACGCCGCGTACGAGGAGCGCAAGCGCGCCGCCGGGGCGCTCGACTTCGACGACCTCATCATGGAGACGGTCCGGCTCTTCCGCGACCACCCCGAGGTGCTGGGGCACTACCAGGAGCGGTTCCGCTACGTCCTGATCGACGAGTACCAGGACACGAACCGCGCCCAGTATCAGCTGGTGAACATGCTTGCGGCCAAGTACCGGAACCTGTGCGTGGTGGGCGACGCCGACCAGGGCGTGTACTCGTGGCGCGGCGCCACGATCCAGAACCTGCTGGAGTTCGAGCGCGACTACCCCGACGCCGCGGTGTTCCTGATGGAGCAGAACTACCGCTCCACGCAGAACATCCTCGGGGTTGCGAACGCCCTGATCGAGCACAACGTCCAGCGCAAGCCGAAGTCGCTGTGGACCGAGGCCGCGGGCGGCGAGCTCGTGGTGAAGCTCCGGGCCGACGACGAGCACGAGGAGGCCCTCTTCGTGGCCGAGGAGATCGAGCGCCTGCGCGAGGAGGAGGGCCACCGCTACGGCGACGTCGCGATCTTCTATCGCACGAACGCCCAGTCGCGCGTCCTCGAGGACGTGTTCATGCGCGTCGGCGCCCCCTACCGGGTGTTCGGAGGCGTCCGGTTCTACCAGCGGAAGGAGATCAAGGACGTCCTGGCGTACCTGCGGCTCCTGGTGAACCCGCAGGACCTGATCTCGTTCCGGCGGGTGGTCAACACGCCGAAGCGGGGGATCGGCGATGCGACGGTCGCCGCGGTCGGGTCGTTCGCTCAGCTCGAGGGGATCTCGGTGATCGACGCGGTCCGGCGGGTGGACGAGATCGACGTGCTAGCCGCTCGCGCCAAGGGCGCGGTGGCCGGTTTCGCGCAGATCATGGCCTCGCTGCGGGCAAGGCTAGACGAGGGAGCCGGCCCCGCGAGGATGGTCGAGTTCGCGGCCGAGATCTCCGGCTACATGGCCGAGCTGAAGGAGGAGCGCACCGTCGAGGCCGAGGGCCGTGTGGAGAACATCCAGGAGCTGACCGGGGTGGCGGCCGAGCTGATGGCGCGCGAGCCCGACTCTGGCCTCACCGAGTTCCTCGAGTCGGTCTCGCTCTTCGGCGAGCAGGACGAGTACGACGAGGAGGAATCGACCGTCACGCTCATGACGCTTCACATCGCCAAGGGTCTGGAGTTCCCGGTGGTGTTCATCGTCGGGATGGAGGACGGGGTGTTCCCGCACTACCGCTCGATGACCGACCGCTCGCAGCTGGAAGAGGAGCGGCGCCTCGCGTACGTGGGCATCACGCGCGCGCAGCAGCGGCTGTACCTCACGCACGCGTGGAGCCGGACCCTGTTCGGACAGACCGCCTACAATCCGCCGTCGCGGTTCCTGGGGGAGCTACCGGAAGAGCTGCTGGAAGAGCGGGAGGCGGGCGGCGGCAGGCAGCGCCGGCGGGTCCGCGACGGGCGCGGCCGCTCCTACAGCGTGATCGGGCTGCCGGGCGCGCAGCCGGCCCGGGACTTCGAGCCGCCCCGGCCCGCGGGCGTGGCCAGGCGGGAGCCCGCCTCGGTGGCGCCCGGCGACACGGTGGTGCACGAGAAGTGGGGCGAGGGTGTCGTGCTGACGGTCAGCGGCGAGGGGCCCGACGCGGAAGCCACGATCGCGTTCGGCGACGTGGGGGAGAAACGGCTGCTGCTCGGCTACGCGCCGCTCCGCAAGCTGGGGTGAGGAGGCGCTTGCAGGATGTGCAAGCCGGATTGCATATCCTGACAAGATCTGCAAGCCGGCCCCGGTCACTCGAGCTCGAGCCGGCGGAGGCCCTCCCTCGCCGTCCAGGTGAGCGCGTGGGAGCCCGCGCCGAAGACCGCGTAGCCTGCCGACTCCACGTCGATCGAGAATAGGTGGTATCGCGGCTCGTCCGGCGCCCAGTCGATCCGGCGCCTCATCTCCTCGCGGAACGCCTTCCGGAGAGCGGGATCCTGGATGTCCACGGCCCGCCCGTAGAGCTTGACGTCGCCGCCGGGGTTCATGCGCGTGATGGGAGCGCTGTGCACGACGCAGCGCGAGTCTCGCAGCAGGTCGAGCGCCTTCTTCGACCGCCACATCATGCTCACGAGCAGGTGCCCCTGCACGAAGTCGGGCTCGTTCGGGCTGATGCGCGGCGAACCGTCCTTCCGGAGGGTTCCGACCAGGACGACCTCGTCGTTGCGGAAGCGCTCCTCCGCGAGCCCGGCGATCTCGGGGCAGGCCTCCGAGAACCCGACCCAGCGCACGGGCGGACTGTACCGCGGGCTCGCGCTCAGCGGGTGAGCGCGAACCAGCCGGCGATCAGGATGACCAGGCCCGCCACGATGGGCGCGATCACCCACGCGAGACCGAGCCGCCCGCGGTAGGGACCGAGCGTGCCGACCTTGGTCGTCGGCTTGAGACCGGGGGGACGGAGGTGGAGGCGCTTCCTGGCCATCGCTCCGAGTATAGGAGTGGGCGCGGTTGCTCCTGGATGGTGCCGCAGATCCGTGGTACTTGAGGGGGTGTGACGGAGATCGAGGAGGTTCCTTCATGGGGAGATTGTCCGCGGAGTTGGAAGTCACGTCGTGGGACGAGGATGTCTACGCGGAGCGTGACGGGGGGCGGAAGCTCACCCGCGCCGTGGTGAGCCAGAGCGTCTCCGGCGACCTGATCGGCACGGCGGACGCCCAGTGGCTGATGTGCTACACGGCGGATGGCACGGCGAGGTATGTGGGCCTTCAGCAGCTCTCGGGTTCGATCGACGGCCGTGAAGGCCGTGTGGTCCTCGAGAACGTCGGCGACTTCGACGGCAGCTTGGCCGGCGGCACACTCAGGGTCGTTCCAGGCTCCGGTACCGGGGACTGGGTCGGCATGCGGGGCGAAGGCACGTTCCGTGCGCCGATGGGCGAGAAGGCGATCATGACCCTCGACTACGACTTCGACCGACCGTCTCAGGCGACCACGCGGTAGAGGCGCCAGCGGTCCGGGAGGGCATCCTCCGCCGGGCGCGACCCCGGCCGCAACCCGGGCCCCGCCGGGGCGTTCGCTAGACTGCCGTTCATGGCCGACCGGAAGCTCCGCGTAGTGGTGGCGAAGCCCGGCCTGGACGGGCACGACCGCGGGGCCAAGGTGGTGGCCCGGGCGCTCCGCGACGCCGGGTTCGAGGTCATCTACACGGGCCTGTTCCAGACGCCCGAGCAGATCGCCGAGACCGCGATCCAGGAGGACGCCGACGCGGTAGGGCTCTCCTGCCACTCCGGCGCGCACATGACGCTCTTCCCGAAGGTCGTCAAGGAGCTCCGCGCCCGCGGGGCCGGCGACGTGGTGGTGGTGGGCGGCGGCGTGATCCCGGCCGACGACATCCCCAAGCTCGAGGCCGCGGGGATCGAGAGGGTCTTCACGCCCGGCGCGTCCACGCAGGACATCGCCGCCTGGCTCCGCGACCGGCTTCAGAAGACGACCGCCTAGGAAGGGTTCCCCTTTGGATCTCTACGAGCACATGGGCAAGGATCTGTTCGCCCGCCACGGCGTACCGGTGCCGCGCGGCATCGTGGCGGAGGACGCTGCCGCGGCGAGCGCGGCGACCGGGGATCTGGGCGGGACCTCCGTCGTGAAGGTGCAGGTGCAGATCGGGGGCCGGGGCAAGGGGGGCGGCGTGGTCCTGGCCGACTCCCCGGCCGACGCCGCGCGGGCGGCCGGACGCATGTTCTCCGAGGGCTTCAAGGACATGCCGGTGACGCGCGTGCTCGTCGAGGAGCGCGTGCCGATCGCGGAGGAGTTCTACACGGCCCTCCTGCTCGATCGTTCCACCGGCGGGTACCTGGCCATGATGACCGCCGAGGGCGGCGTGGACATCGAGGAGCTCGCGCGCACCCGGCCTGAGGCCCTGCGCCGCGTGCCGGTCGATCCGCTGCTCGGGCTTCGCACCTACCACGTGCGCGAGCTGACCGGCGTGCTCCCGCCCCGAGCGCGGGAAGGTGCCGCCGACGTCGTGCGCAAGCTGTTCCATCTGCTGAGGGAAGAGGACGCGACCCTCGTGGAGGTGAACCCGCTCGTCCTGCTCGAGGACGGCCGCGTGATCGCGCTCGACTCCAAGGTCACGATCGACGACAACGCGCTCTGGCGGCACCCGGACCTGGACGAGCTGCGTGCGGCCTTCCCTATCGACCCCGTCGAGAAGCGCGCGAAGGACCAGGGCCTTCAGTACGTGAAGCTCGACGGGGACGTCGGGATCATCGGCAACGGCGCCGGGCTCGTCATGTCGACGCTGGACGTGGTGGCGCAGGCGGGGGCGAGGGCGGCGAACTTCCTCGACGTCGGGGGCGGCGCGAGCGCCGACCAGATGGCCACCTCGCTCGAGGTCGTGCTCTCTGACCCTGCCGTGAAGGCGGTGCTGATCAACATCTTCGGGGGGATCACGCGCTGCGACCTTGTGGCCGAGGGGATCCTGGAGGCCCTCGGCCGGGTCGGGGCGGAGGTGCCGATCGTGGTCCGGCTGGACGGGACGAACGCCGAGGAGGGCCGCAGGATCCTCACCGAAGCGAACCACGGCCGGATCGTTTCGGCCGCAACGATGCTCGAGGCGGCGAGGCGGGCGGCCGAGCTCGTCGGGGGCGGCGAGGCCGCGTGAGCATCCTCGTCGGGCCGGACACGAAGCTCGTGGTGCAGGGCATCACCGGCAAGGAGGGAACGTTCCACACCCTGCGCAACCGCGCGTACGGAACGGACGTCGTGGCAGGTGTCACGCCGGGCAAGGCCGGGCAGGACGTCGAGGGGATCCCGGTCTTCGACACGGTCGCGGCGGCCGTGCGCGAGACCGGGGCGAACACGTCGATGATCTTCGTGCCGCCCCGCGGCGCGGCCGAGGCGATCCTGGAGGCGGCCGACGCGGGCATCGATCTCGTGGTCTGCATCACAGAGGGGATCCCGGCGCGCGACATGGCCGAGGTGCACGCGTACCTGGACGGCGGCCGCACCGTCCTGGTCGGCCCCAACTGCCCCGGCGTGATCTCTCCGGGCCAGGCCAACGTGGGGATCATCCCCGGAGAGATCTGCGCGCCGGGCCGCGTCGGGCTCGTCTCGCGCTCGGGCACGCTCGTCTACCAGATCGTGCACGAGCTCTCGCAGCTGGGGATCGGGCAGTCGACGTGCGTGGGGATGGGCGGGGACCCCGTCCACGGGATCGGGTTCATCGAGTCGCTCACCCTCTTCGAGCAGGACCCCGGCACCGACCTCGTCGTGATGGTGGGCGAGATCGGGGGCGACGACGAGGAACGGGCAGCGCGACACGTCTCCGAGCGCGTCACGAAGCCGGTGGTCGGCTACATCGCGGGGTTCGAGGCGCCGCCGGGCAAGCGCATGGGCCATGCCGGCGCGATCGTGACCGGCTCGCGCGGGACGGCGGCGGCCAAGGCCGAGGCGCTGGAGTCGGTCGGAGCGAAGGTGGGAAGGACGCCCACCGAGGTCGCGTCTCTGGTCCAGGCGGCGCTCGCGTGAGGGTGGGCGCGCCGCCGGTCAGGCCGGAGGCGCGCCGGCCCGGCGCAGCCGAGATCCTGCGGTTCGCGTGGCTCCGCGGCCTCCTCGCGCTCGCCGGAGCCGCGGCGATCGCGTTCGCGATCGCCGCGGCGGAGTGGCTCGCGCTCGGACGCCCCTTCGGGCTCCGCCTGCCGGTCAAGCTCGGGTGGCTGTATCTCCTGTCGTTCCATCGCGTCGGGATCGGGCTCACGCTCTCGCGCCCGTTGGCGGTCGGCGGCGTCGCCGCGCCGGGGTCGGCGCCGGGCGGGTCCGTTTACAAGCTGCACGTCGCCTTCCTGCTGGGGACCGCGCTCGCGGGGTGGCTCCTCTGGCGGGCGGGGCGTGCCGCAGGCGCCCGTGCGGAGGGGAGCGCGTGGCGTCGCGCCGCCTCGGGCGCGGCGGTGGCGCCCGCGTACGCCGTCCCGCTCTTCCTCGGCTCGCTCGCGGTCGTTCTGCGCTTCCCCGGGGCCTTCGTGTCGAGCGTCAAGCCCGTCACGTGGGAGGCCCTGGCGTTCCCGGGGGTGTTCGCGCTCACGATCGGCGGCGCCGGGGGGTGGTCCTCGGCCGGCGAGGAGGGCACCGAGGGCGCGGTCTCGGCCGGGTTCCGGGCGGGCTGGAGGATGTTCGTCGCGGCGATCGTGCTCGCGTTCGTGGGGTTCCTGGCGCTCGCGGGGGTGGAGGCGGACGCGTCCGGCGCCTACGTGCGGTTCGTCTCGAGCGGGCGGACCGGAGCGCTGGTCGCCGTGCACCACGGCCTCCTTGCGCCGAACCAGTCGGTCGGGATCCTCGCGGCGGCGATGGGGAGCTGCGACGAGCTTGGCGGGTACGGGTCGCGGTCCGCGCTCTGCTTCCGCTCCGCGGTCGTGACACCGGGATGGGGCTCCCTCCTACTGCCGCATCTCGAGGGAAGGGGGCCCGTGGACCTGCCCCCCTGGTACGTCTTCTTCCTGCTGGTGCCGGCGGGTGCGACGATAGGGGGAGGGCGCTCGCTGCGGGGGCCGAGACGGGCGCGCGTCGGTCGGTCGGTCCTGGCGGGGGTGTGGTTCGCGGTCCTCACGGGGATCGCGGCGTGGGCCTCGCGGGTGGTCGTCACGGCGCCCGCGGGCGGCGGGGCGGGAGTGGAGCTCGTCTTCGGGCCGCAGATCGCGCGCACGGCGCTCGCGGCACTCGCGTGGGGGATCGTCGGCGGGGCGGTCGGCGCGCTGCTGCCGTCGCGGCGCCGGGAGAACGCCTAGCCCGAGCCGCCGAGGCCGACCTCGGTGTAGTGCGTCTCGAGGGACGTGAACCGGCGCCACGCCTGCTGCCAGCCGGAGTCGTCGCGCGTGAACCGCTCGACCGGGGCGCCGGGGGACTGCCGGTCCCAGATGCCGAAGAAAGAGCGGCCGTAACCCAGCAGGTATCGCTGGCCCGAGTGCGTGTACTGCACGACCTCGTTGTCGGTCGGGTCGATCACCGGGGGCGCCCCACCCGCGGCCTGCGCCGGCGCGCCGAACGCGGTGCCGGCTCCGGTGCCGGCCGCCGCGCCCGCCCCGCCCGCGGTCTCGGGCACCGCCACGTGGTTGGGCTCGAGGGAGGTGAACCGGGTCCAGGCCTGCCGCCAGCCGTCGTCGCTCCGCGGGAACCGCTCGCTGGGCGCCGCCGGGGACTGCCGGTCCCAGATGCCGAAGAAGTCGGCGCCGTAGCCGAGCACGTACCGGTAGCCAGAGTGCGAGTACCGGACGGACGTGTCGGCGGCGATCTGCTGGGGCTGCGAGGACCAGCTCGAGGAGGATGCCGGGCTCCCCCAGGGGCTCTCCGCCGCGGGGCTCTCCGCCGTGGGGCTCTGCGCCGAGACGCTCGTGGCATCCGCGGACGCCGGCTGAGCCGAAGCGGACGCGCCCGGCGGCGGGACCGAGAGGTCGCTGAAGCAGTACCGGCACTTGATGGCCTCGTCCTGGATCTCCTCGGCGCAGTACGGACACTTCTTCACGACGCTCGTCCCTTCGGCTCTGACGGTCCTTAGGCTAGCTCATGGAACGGGCTCGATGCGCGGCTGCCAGCGCAGCCACCACCGCGACCGCTCCAGCGGCGATCTCCACGTAGGGGCCCAGCCAGGGCCGCGTGAACGCGGGGGGGATGTCGATGGCCAGGTACGCGCCGACGCACGTCGTGGCCCCGAGCACGGCGAGGGCGACCGCCCGGCGGCGAACGGAGCCGCGCCGGCGGCCGACCAGCCAGACCACGGACCCCAGGAGGGCCGCCGGCGCGGCGACCATCGACCATGGGAAAGCGCGCCCGAACGGCCAAGCCCACCCTCCGAGCAGCCTGCCGTACCGCGTCCACGGCAGGCCCGTGGCAAGCAGCGCCACCGCGAGCGCCGCTCCGGACAGGGCGGACGCGCCGCGGCCTCCCGGCGCCTCGGGCGCGGGCGAGCCGTCCGATGAGTGCCCGATCTCGGCTGAGAGGCATTCGGTCCCGACCACGGTTCCGCGGACCGGGACGGCGCACGAGATGCACACCGCCAGGCCGCACCGGTCACAGGTGGCCACGGCGCCGGCGCCCGGATGCGCGTGGCACCGCTCCGCGGTCCTGGTCGTGCGCTCCTCGCCGGGCATGACTCAAAGCCTACGGCACGGCCCGAGGCCGGGGCGGTCTGCTAGCGTTCCGTACGTCCATGGGAGCGCGGGTCGCGGTGCTTGTCTCCGGTTCGGGCACGAACCTACAGGCGCTCCTGGACGATCCCGCGGTCGGTCCCCACGTGGTCTTCGTCCTGTCTGACCGTCCCTCCGTGCTCGCGCTCGAGCGTGCCGCCGAGGCCGGCGTCGAGACCGACGTGATCGAGCCGAAGGACTTCGAAGATCGGGGGGCCTTCGACGCGGCCGTGCTTCGCGCGCTGGCGGATCGGGGCGTCGACGTGCTCGTGAGCGCCAGCTACATGCGGCTGCTCGGACGGACGGTGCTCGACGCCTTCCCGGGACGGTGGCTGAACGTGCACCCGTCGCTCGTTCCGGCGTTCCCGGGCATGCACGCGGTGCGCGACGCGCTCGAGTACGGCGCGAGGGTCACCGGCGTGAGCGTGTTCCTCGTGGACGAGGGCGTCGACACCGGCCCGGTCGTCCTTCAGGAAGCGATCCCGATACGCGACGACGACGACTGGGACTCGCTCGAGGCTCGCGTGCACGAGGTCGAGCACCGGCTGCTGCCGCGCGCGGTCCGGGCGCTGATCGAGGGCAGGGTGAAGGTCGATGGCCGGTGGGTGCGAGTGATCGAGGAGTGAGACCGTGAGCGACGTTCGAGAGGTTCGCCGCGCGCTGGTGGCGGTGTACGACAAGGCAGGTGCGGTCGAGCTCGGCCGGGCCCTTGCCGGGCTCGGCGTGAAGATCGTCTCGTCGGGCGGCACGGCGAAGGCGCTGGCCTCCGGAGGGGTTCCGGTCACGCCCGTCGAGGAGGTCACCGGCTCCCCGGAGATGCTCGAGGGCCGGGTGAAGACCCTGCACCCGCGGATCCACGCCGGGCTGCTGGCAGACCGCCGGAAGCCCGAGCACGTGCGCCAGCTCGAGGAGCAGGGTATCGAGCCCTTCGACCTCGTGGTCGTGAACCTGTACCCGTTCCGCGAGACGGTCGCGTCCGGCGCGTCCTTCGACGACACGATCGAGAAGATCGACATCGGCGGCCCGGCGATGGTCCGCGCCGCGGCGAAGAACTTCGAGTCGGTGGGCGTCGTGGTGGACCCTGCGCGCTACCCCGAGGTCCTGCGCGAGATCGAGCAGGAGGGTGGACTCTCGCGCGAGACGAGACTGGCGCTCGCGGCCGCGGCGTTCGCGCACACGGCCGCCTACGACGCGGCCGTTGCCGGCTGGTTCGCCGAGCGGACGGCGGGCGAGGCCGAGGAGCTGCCGGGGTTCGTGGGGCTCGCGCTCGAGAAGGTGACCGACCTGCGCTACGGAGAGAACCCGCACCAGCGCGGCGCGCTCTTCCGCGAGGCGGCAGGTCCCGGGGTCCTCGGCGGCGCGGAGGTCCTTCAGGGCAAGGAGATGTCGTTCAACAACTGGCTCGACGTGCACGCGGCCTATGACCTGGCCGGCGCGCTGCCGGAGCAGGCCTGCGTGATCGTGAAGCACAACAACCCGTGCGGCGCCGCCGCGAAGTCCTCGGTAGCCGAGTCCTACGCGGCGGCGTTCGACTGCGACCGCGTAAGTGCGTTCGGGGGCATAGTGGCCTTCCACGGCGCGTGCGACGCCGAAGTGGCCCGGGTGATGCGGGAAGTGTTCACCGAGGTCGTCGTCGCCCCGGAGTTCACATCCGAAGCGCTGAAGGCGTTCTCGGAACGCCAGAACCTGCGTGTCGTGCGCGCGGGACTCCCGATGCCGCACGGGTGGGACGTACGCACGATCGCCGGCGGCGCGCTCGTCCAGGACCGCGACATCGTGATCGAGACCCGCGGGGACCTCAAGGTGGTCTCCAGCCGGGAGCCGAGCCCCCGGGAGTGGGACGACCTGCTGCTCGCGTGGACGATCGCCTGGCGCGTGAAGTCGAACACGATCGTCTTCGTGAAGGACAGCGCGACCGTGGGGGTCGGCGCGGGGCAGATGTCGCGCGTGGACTCCTCCTGGATCGCGGCGCGCAAAGCGGGAGAGCGCGCGATGGGCGCCGTGATGGCTTCGGACGCGTTCTTCCCGTTCCCCGACGCGCTGGAGGTCGCCGCAGACGCCGGGGTCACCGCCGTGATCCACCCCGGAGGGTCCGTCCGTGACGAGGAGGTCCTAGCCGCCGCGGAGGCGCGCGGGATGGCCGTCGTGGTCACCGGCCGGCGCCACTTCCGGCACTGAGCGAGGCCTCGCGGGGCGGCAGGACTTGGTCGCCGGTTCGGACCCCCGGGTAGGATTCCTCGGTGACCGCCCGGATCCTCGACGGAAAGGCGATCGCCGCGCAGATCCGCTCGGAGGTGTCCGAGCGGGTCTTGGACGTCTCGGACCGGGGTGCGACCCCGGGCCTTGCCGCCGTCCTCGTCGGCGACGACCAGGCCTCCCACATCTACGTGGGTGCCAAGCACAAGGCCTGCGCCGACGTGGGCATCCACTCGGAGCAGGTGGACCTGCCCGCGTACGTCACGGAGCAGGAGCTCCTGGCGACGATCCGCCGGCTGAACCGCGACCCTGAGATCCACGGCATCATCGTCCAGCTGCCGCTGCCCGGGCACCTGTCCGAGCTGAAGGTCCAGAGGGCGATCGAGCCCGCGAAGGACGTCGACGGGCTCACCCCGTACAACGTCGGCATGATGGTGCGCGGCGAGCCGACGTACCCGCCGGCCACGCCGTACGGCATCGTCGAGCTCCTGCTCAGGTCGGGTGTCGAGCTCCAGGGCGCCGAGGTCGTGGTGGTCGGCTACGGCGAGCTGGTGGGCGCCCCGCTCTCGATAATGCTTGCGCAGGACTCGATCCGCGGTAACGCCACGGTCACGATCACCCACGCCAAGACGAATGATCTGGTCGAGCACACGCGCCGGGCCGACATCCTGGTGGCCGCGGCCGGGGTCCCCGAGCTGATCTCCGGCGACATGATCAAGCCGGGTTCGACGGTTATCGACGTCGGCGTCCATCGAACGGAGCACGGGATCGTCGGCGACGTGCTGTTCGCCGAAGGGCTCGAGGTCGCCGGGGCTATCACCCCCGTGCCCGGCGGTGTCGGCCCCATGACCGTCGCGATGCTCCTGGTGAACACCGTCTCGGCGGCCGAGACGGCCGCGTTCGGCCTGTGACCACCGGAGGGCGCCTGGCCGCGCTGCTCCGCCAGGGTTCCTTCGTCGCTTGGTCGGCTACGTCGACGCGGTGAACGTCACCGACAACCCGACGGCCTCGGCTCACATGTCTCCCCTCGCCGGAGCGCGGTTCGTGGCGGGCGCCGGGATAGAGCCGACCGTGCAGCTCACGTGCCGCGACCGGAACCGCCTCGGGATCACGGGCGACCTGCTGGGCGCGTGGGCGCTGGGCGCGCGCAATCTGCTGTGCCTGACCGGCGACCCGATCCACATCGGCGATCATCCGGACGCGCGCGTGGTGCACGATCTCACCGTCGCCGAGGTGGTAACGCTCGCCAAGCGCCTGAGGGAGGAGGGCACCAACCTCTCGGGCGGCGAGATCACCGACCCGCCCAGGTTCCTGATCGGGGTGGCCGACGTGCCGCTCGCCGATCCGTACGAGCCCGCGAGGCTGGAGGCCAAGCTCGACGCCGGCGCGGACTTCGTGATGACGCAGATCGTTTACGACATCGAGCGTCTGGCGTCGTGGGCCGAGGGTGCACGAGCGCGTGGCCTGTTCGAGCGCGCGAAGGTCATCGTCGGCGTGACTCCGCTGCAGAGTGCGAAGCAGGCGCGGTTCATGGACGAGAAGCTTCCGGGCGTTCACGTGCCCGTCGCCATGGTGAAGGCTCTGGAAGCCGCGGGCGAAGAGGCCGCGGCGGTCGGGACGGAACTGACCGTCGAGATCGTGCGCTCCGTGCGGGAGATCGACGGCGTGGCCGGCATCCACCTGATGGGGATGGGCCACGACGCGATCGTGCGCGCGGTGGTCGACCGTGCCGGGCTGTTCCCTCGCCCGACGGCCTAGCGTTCGTCTATCGGGATCCAGCGCTGGTTCCGGGGGCCCACGTACTCCGAGCCCGGACGGATCACGCGATTGTCCGCGTACTGCTCGCGCACGTGCGCCGTCCAGCCGGCCATCCGCGCCAGCGCGAAGATGGGCGTCATGAGATCGGTGGGTATGCCCAGCACGTGGTACACGCTCGCCGCGTAGAAGTCGACGTTGGGGAAGAGGCCCTTCTGCTCCAACGTCGTCTCTTCGATCGCGTCCGCGATCTCGTGCCAGCGCGTGTCGCCGGCGCGCTCGCCCACCTCGCGGGAGAGACGCTTCAGCACGGTAGCCCTCGGGTCCATCGTCTTGTACACCGCGTGGCCGAACCCGAAGACCTTCTCCTTGCGCTCGAGCCGGTCGCGCACGTACGCCTCGGCGCCCGCCGGGTCGCCGACCTCTTCGAACATCTTCATCGACTCCTCGTTGGCGCCGCCGTGAAGCGGACCCTTGAGGGCTGCGATCGCGCCTGTGATGGCCGAGAACATGTCGGCGAGCGTGGATGCGATGATCCGCGCCGTGAAAGTCGACGCGTTCATCGTGTGGTCGGCGTAGAGCACGAACGTCGTGTCGAGCGCGGCCGCGTCCTCCGGGTCCGGTTCGGTCCCCAGCAGCATCCACAGGAAGTTGGCGGCGTGTGGGAGCTTCGTGCTGGGCGGGACGACCTCCTGGCCGGTGCGGAGCCGGTGGTAGGAGGCGATCAGGGTGGGGGTCTTCGCCACCAGGCGCAACGCCTTGCGGTACTGGGCTTCCCGCGACTCGTCCCAGCCGTCCGGATCGTAGGCCGAGGCCGCCGACACGCCGGTGCGCAGCATCGACATCGGCGAGGTCTGCTGGGCGAGCTCGGGCATCATGTTCTGAAGGAGGGGCGAGAGGTCGCGCTCCTCGACCATGAACGCGGTCAGCTCGTCGAGCTCGTCGCGCTTGGGGAGGCAGATGTGGTGCAGGAGGTAGACGACCTCCTCGAAGGTGGCGTTCTCCGCGAGGTCGGCGATCTCGTAGCCGACGTACCAGAGCCGCCCGGCCTGCCCGTCGATGTCGGAGATGCTCGTCTGCCCGGCGACGACCTCCCGAAGACCCTTCCCCGCCAACGTTCCCGCTCCCTCTGTCGCGCCGGCCGCGACGACGGGTGCCAGGATAGTCTGCGTGGGGACCTGGACCAAGGCGGCGTCTTGCGTGAGGAGGCAACCGCGCGTTGACCGGTAGGCGGACGGCGACGCTGATCCCCGGAGACGGGATCGGTCCCGAGGTGGTCGGCTCCGCCCGGCGAGCGGTCGAGGCTACCGGGGTCGACATCCGCTGGGAGGTCCGCGAGATCGGCCTCGCGGCGCTCGCGAGGGAAGGCACTGCGCTCCCGCCCGAGGCGCTGGCCTCCATCCGGGAGACCGGGGTCGCCCTGAAGGGACCCGTCGCAACCCCCGTGGAGAGCGGCCTTCGCAGCGTGAACGTCGCCCTTCGCCAGGCGCTCGACCTCTACGCCTGCGTCAGGCCCTGCCGTCTGTACCCGGGCGTGCCGAGCGTCTACGACGAGGTGGATCTCGTCGTGATACGCGAGAACACCGAGGGCATGTACACCGGCATCGAGTTCGAGATGGGAACCACGGAGACGAAGGAGCTGATCCGGTTCATCGGCGAGGCGACCGGGAAGTGGATCCGCGAGGACAGCGGGGTCTCGATCAAGACGATCTCGGAGCAGGGGAGCGCGAGGATCGCGCGGTTCGCGTTCGAGCACGCGATCCGCCACGGCCGGAAGAAGGTCACCGCCAGCCACAAGGCGAACATAATGAAGTTCTCCGATGGGCTCTTCCTGGAGGTCGCGCGGCGGGTGGCCTCCGAGGAGTTCCCGCAGGTCCCCTTCGAGGACCGGATCATCGACGCGCTCTGCATGATGCTGATCCAACGACCCGAGGCTTTCGACGTGCTGGTGATGCCCAACCTCTACGGGGACGTCGTGAGCGAGCTGGGCGCCGGACTGATCGGAGGCATCGGCGTCGCGCCGGGCGGGCACTTCGGCGACGGAGCGGCCGTGTTCGAGGCCACCCACGGCACCGCCCCCAAGCACGCCGGAGCCGACCGCGCGAACCCGATGGGCGCCATGCTCTCCGCCGCGATGATGCTTCGGCACATGGGCGAGACCGAAGCGGGCGACCGGCTCGAGGCCGCCGTGGCCGCGACGGTCGCGGCGGGCGAGGTGACCGCCGACCTGGCCCTGTCCGGCCATCCCGCCCTCGGCACCCGCGCCTTCACGGATGCGGTGTGCTACCGCCTGGGGAAGGGCCGCTGAGCGCCGGTAGCATGGAGGCGCGTCCAACCCCAAGGAGCGAGAAGCCATGAAGGTCACCGTCGTCGGCAGCGGGTTCGTGGGTCAGACGACCGCGATGCGCATCCTGGAGAAGGGCCTGGCCGAGGTCTGCCTGATCGACATCATCGAGGACCTGCCCCAGGGACTTGCCCTGGACCTGAAGGAGGCCGCGCCCGTCGAGCGGTACGAACCTCGCGTGGTCGGCACGAACGACTACGCGGACACGGCCGGCTCGGACGTCGTGGTCGTCACGGCCGGGCTCCCGCGCCAGCCGGGCATGAGCCGCATGGACCTCCTCGGGAAGAACGCGGGCATCATGCGCAGCGTCGTGGAGCAGTTCGTCCCCGGTTCGCCCGGCGCCATCATCATCGTGGTCACGAACCCTCTGGACGAGATGACGTTCCTGGCGGCCGACGTGAGTGGGTTCCCCAAAGAGCGGGTGATGGGCATGGCGGGCGTGCTCGACTCCTCGCGCCTGCGCTACTTCATCGCGGAGGAGCTCGGCGTGTCGCCCCTCGCCGTCGAGGCCATCACGCTCGGCTCGCACGGAGAGTCGATGGTGGCGCTGCCGCGTCACGCCACCGTCGACGGCAAGCCGCTCACGGATCTCGTCGATGAGGCCACGATCGACCGGCTGTTCCAGCGGACGCGAGACGGGGGGGCCGAGATCGTCACGCTCTTGAAGAAGGGCTCCGCCTACTACGCGCCCAGCGCCTCGATCGTCGAGATGGTGGGCGCGATCGCCGGCGACACCCACAAGGTGCTCCCGGTCTGCGCCTGGACGACCGGCCAGTACGGCATCTCCGACGTGTACGTCGGCGTGCCGGCCAAGCTCGGCCGCAGGGGCGTCGAGGAGATCGTCGAGCTGGCGCTGGACGACGCTGAGCTGGAAGCGCTGCGGGCGGCGGCCGAAGGCATCCGCGAGAAGTGCGCCGACCTCGCGAAGCTCTAGTCGCCGGGCTCGGGCCGTCGCCTCTTCACCCAGACCAGGTCGAGCAGCCCTCCTGCGGCCGTCAGCGCGCCGCCCGCGATGACCAGCGGAAGCCCGAGCCGCATGGCCACGAACCCGTCCTTCTGCAACTGCGCCCTGAACCGTTCCACGCTGACGCCGACCCCGGCTCGCCTGAGGCTCTCGACCGTTCGCGCCACGCCCGCGAACAGGAGCCCGTCCTTCGTGGCCAACTCGCGGATGCCGATCGCCAGACCGCAGAGCCCCGCCAGCACGATCACCAGCCCCAGGATCCGCAGGGCGCGGGCCGAACGGATGATCCGCAGGGCCAGGAGGCCTATCAGCGCCAGCGCTCCCAGAGCGAGAGCGACCTTCCCCAGGGCCAGGTCGACCCCGGGCGTGACCTCGGTCAGGACGCCCTTCGTGTCAGACTTCAGCCCCACCGCGACCCAGGGCATCAGGGCGCCGATCGCCAGGGTCGCCCCGCCGCCGACCGTCAGCACGAATCCCCAGAGGCGAAGCGGCGTCGGCCTCTCGATGGTCGGCATGGGGAGCCACTTTCTCACCCCCGATGATCCGGCGGAAGCAACCGAGGGAGTTTCGATCGCGACCGCCGAACGCCTTCAGCCGCGCGGCAGCCGCCGGACCTCGGCGGCGACGGCCTCTCCCACCTGCGCCGTCGTGGAGTCGCCGCCGAGGTCCGGCGTGCGCACCCGTCCGGCGGCGAGCACCGCGTCGACGGCCTCCTCGACGGCCCGCGCGGCACGCTGCTCGCCCAGGTGGCGCAGCAACATGGCGCCCGACAGGATCATCGCGGTCGGGTTCGCGAGCCCCTTGCCCGCGATGTCGGGGGCGCTCCCGTGCACGGGCTCGAACACCGCGTACTCCCATCCGATGTTCGCGCCCGGGACCAGCCCGAGGCCGCCCACCAAGCCCGCGCATAGGTCGCTCAGGATGTCGCCGTAAAGGTTCGGCAGCAGCAGCACGTCAAAGGCCTGCGGCTCGCGCGCCAGGCGCATCGATAGGTGATCGATGTGCATCTCGCGGTACTCGGCGCCGTAGTGGTTCGCGGCCTCCTCCGCCGCCGTCTCCAGGAACAGGCCGTCCGAGTACCGCATGATGTTGGCCTTGTGGCCGACCGTCACCGTGCGGCGATGGTTCCACTGGGCGTAGTCGAACGCGAAGTACACGATCCGCCGGGTCCCCGCCACCGAGATCGGCTTCACCGTGATGCCCGCGTCCTCGCGCACCTCGAATCCGGCGAGGTCGCGGAGCTTCGCGCGGAGGGCGCCGGCCTCCCGGGTGCCGCGCTCGAACTCGATGCCCCGGTACAGATCCTCGGTGTTCTCGCGGATCACCACCAGGTCGACCCCCCGGTGGCGGACGGGGACGCCAGGGAGGGTGCGCGCCGGCCGTACGGCCGCGAAGAGGTCCAGCTCCTGCCGGAGCGCGACGTTCCCGCTGCGGAAGCCGGTGCCGACCGGGGTCGTGATCGGGCCCTTGATCGCGGCACGGGTCTGCCGGATCGAGTCGAGGGTCTCCTCGGGCAGGAGCGCGCCGTGGGTATCGAGCGCGCCCGCGCCGGCCGCGGCCTCGATCCACTCGATCCCGGCGTCGGTGGCGTCCAGGGCCAGGCGCGCAGCCGCCGTCACCTCGGGGCCGATGCCGTCGCCGGGGATCACCGTCACCCTGTGCGCCACGGCGGGAACCTTACCCGCCGGCCGCCCAGAAGCCGCCCCAGAAGCCGCCCCAGGAGCTGCCCCAGGAGCTGCCCCAGGAGCTGCCCCAGGAGCTGCCCCAGGAGCAGTCCTAGAAGCGGTCGAACAGGATCGCGCGCTTCACTTCCTGGATCGCCTTCGTCACCTCGATGCCCCGCGGGCACGCGTCGGTGCAGTTGAAGGTCGTCCGGCAGCGGAACACGCCGGTCTTCTCCGACAGGATCTTCAGGCGGTCGCGCGCGCCCTGGTCGCGTGAGTCGAAGATGAACCGGTGCGCGTTCACGATCGCAGCGGGGCCGACGTACTCGCCGTCTCCCCAGAAGATCGGACACGAGGTCGTGCAGGCGGCGCAGAGGATGCACTTGGTGGTGTCGTCGTACCTGTGCCGGTCCTCGGGGGACTGGGAGCGCTCGCGCTCGGGGTCCCCGTCGTCGTTGATCAGGAAGGGGAGCACGCTGCGGTACCCGGCGAAGAACGGCTCCATGTCGACGATCAGGTCCTTCAGCACCGGCAGGCCCCGGATCGGCTCGATGGTCGCCTTCGGCGCCACGTCCTGCACGAGAACCTTGCAGGCCAGCGCGTTCCGGCCGTTGATCAGCATCGCGTCCGAGCCGCAGATCCCGTGGGCGCACGACCGGCGGAGCCCGAGCGTGCCGTCCTGGTGCCACTTCACCTCGTGGAGGGCGTCCAGCAGGCGGTCGGTCGGCTCCATCGTGACGGTGAACTCGTCCCACCAGGGATCATCGGCGACCTCCGGGTTGTACCGGCGGATCCTGAGGGTGAGCGACACCGTGGCCGCCGCGGCGACCGAACCCTCGTCCGAGTCCCGCAAGACCCGTCCCGTGGTGGGGTCCGGGGCCATCAGTACTTCCGCTCCATCGGCAGGTAGGGCCCCATCTTCACCGGCTTGAACTCCAGCCGGACCGAGCCGTCCTCCTCGCGGTAGGCGAGGGAGTGCTTCAGCCAGTTCGCGTCGTCTCGGAGCGGATGGTCCTCGCGGTAGTGCCCACCTCGGCTCTCGTCGCGCGCGAGCGCCGCCGTCACGAGAGCGTCGGCGCAGTCCAGCAGGAACCCGAGCTCGACCGCCTCCATCAGGTCGGTGTTGAACACGCTCCCCTTGTCCTGAACTCCCACCCGCGAGTAGCGATCGCGAAGGTTCGCGAGATCCCTCTTCATCTCCTTCAGGCCGTCCTCCGTTCGCACGACGAACGCCTTCTCGTACATCTGGGCCTGAAGGTCCTTGCGGATGTCGGCGGCGTTCTCCGCCCGCTCTCGCGTGAGCAGTCCGTTCAGCATATCGAGCGTCGACCCCACGGGCGCCCCGGGCAGGTCGGGCGCTTCCGTCCCGGCCGCGTAGGCGGCCATGTCGGCGCCCCCGCGCCGGCCGAACACGACGATGTCGAGGAGCGAGTTCGTGCCGAGGCGGTTCGCGCCGTGAACCGAGACGCAGGCGCACTCGCCGGCCGCGTAGAGACCGGGCACAGGGGTTTCCTGGGGGCCCACGACCACGCGGCCGTCCACGTCGGTGGGGATCCCTCCCATCGCGTAGTGCGCGGTGGGCTGGATCGGCACGAGCTCCTTCGTCGGCTCCACGCGAAGGTACACGCGCGAGAACTCCGTGATGTCGGGGAGCTTCTCCTCGAGCACCTTCGGGTCCAGGTGCCGGAAGTCCAGGAACACGTAGTCGCCGCTCGGTCCTGCGCCGCGGCCCTCCTTCATCTCCTGGAAGATCGCGCGACTCACCATGTCGCGCGGCGCGAGGTCCTTGATCGTGGGCGCGTAGCGCTCCATGAACCGCTCGCCGTCCTTGTTGAGCAGGATCGCGCCCTCGCCGCGCGCACCCTCCGACAGCAGGATGCCGAGCTTGTTCAGCCCCGTCGGGTGGAACTGGAAGAACTCCATGTCCTCCAGCGGGATGCCCCGGCGGAACGCGACCGCGGGACCGTCACCGGTGAGCGCGTGCGCGTTCGAGCTGACCTTGAACATCCGGCCGTAGCCTCCGGTGGCGAACATCACGGTCTTGGCGCGGAACACGTGCAGGTCGCCGGTGGCCAGCTCGTAGGCGACGACGCCGGCGACGCGGCCCTCCTCCATCAGCAGGTCCAGGCAGTAGAACTCGTTGAAGAACCGGACGTTCCGCTTCACGCACTGCTGGTAGAGGGTCTGAAGGATCATGTGGCCGGTGCGGTCGGCCGCGTAGCACGCGCGGCGGACTGCGGCCTCGCCGTGGTTGCGCGTGTGCCCCCCGAACCGCCGCTGATCGAGCTTGCCGTCGGGCGTCCGGTTGAACGGCAGGCCCCAGTGCTCGAGCTCGTAGATCGCGTCGACGGCCTCCTCGGTCATCAGCTGGGCCGCGGGCTGGTCGACGAGGTAGTCGCCGCCCTTCACAGTGTCGAACGCGTGCCACTCGGGGTAGTCCTCTTCCACGTTCGCGAGGGCCGCACAGACCCCGCCCTGGGCTGCGCCTGTGTGCGACCGGGTGGGGTAGAGCTTCGAGATCACGGCGGTGCGGACCCGATCGGACGTCTCGATGGCGGCTCGCATGCCAGCGCCCCCCGCGCCGATGATCACGGCGTCGTACGTGTGGGTGGTAGCCATAGGACTACGTCGCTCCCGGCCACTTCGAGGGATCGAACGTGAACACGATCACCGTGCCGAGCACGAACAGGATGAAGCCGGTCACGTAGAAGAACATGTTGATGGCGAATCGGACGGGGGCCCGGCGCACGTAGTCCAGCACGATCACACGCAGGCCGTTGATGCCGTGGATCAGTGCGAGGACCAGCAGCGCCCAGTCCCAGGTCCGCCAGACGGGGCTCTGCCACCGGGCGGCGACGAACGCGAAGTTCACGCGGCCGACGCCGTCGCCCTGCACGTGCATGATCAGGACGTGCCCGACGGCCAGGAACCGCAGCACCAGCCCGGCGCTCCGCATGAAGCGCCACGTCCAGAGCTCGACTCC
>JACQDK010000102.1 GCA_016201135.1 Actinomycetota bacterium | reverse complement strand
GCCCGGGCCTTCGTGCACTTCGCGTCCGGGTATCGGTGGTTCGCCCTCGTCTTCCCGGTGCTCGGCTCGACGCAGCTGGTGGCCGGCTACTTCCTGGGAAGACGCGCCTCGCGGTGATCCGTCCGCGACGACGCTACCCGGCGGCCTTGACGATCTCCTCGGACAGCTCGGGGAACTCCTGGAGGCGCGTGACCCGCTCGGCCTTCAGGCGCTCGATCAGCTCCCGGTACTCGTCCGCGCGACCGGTGCGCTCGTAGAGCCTCTGGGGCTGCAGCAACTCGACGTCGTCGAAGTCCGGCACCGACTCGGCCACCAGGTAGCCGAAGTCCTCGTCCCGCGTCCACGAGATCGAACCCTCCGCGATCCCCTTCACACAGGCGGAGGTGTGGGGGATCTTCACCTTCTTCGAGCGGTCGTCGTGGTCCTTGCCGCCGACGCGGCCGGTGTTGAGCAGGTAGGTCTCGATCGGATGCGTGGCGAGCAGATCGAGGATCCTGTTCCCCTGGAGCCCGTGGGGCAGGGGGAAGAACGGGTTCGTGCCGGGCACCCGGAGGAACTTGCCCGCCTCCGAGGCGCCACCGGCGCTCGTGCCCGTCGTCTCTCCGAGCATGAAGAAAGCCGCCGCCTGCTCCTGCGACAGCTTCGCCACCGCCGGGATGATGTTCTCGTTGCGGTTAAGGATCAGCAGGTAGTCGACGGGCCCGACGTTCCGGGCGTCCTCGAAGGCGAGGAGGTCGCCCATCTCGAACACAGCGCGGCCGTTCTGCGTGAAGTTCTCGTTGAAGAAGTCCACCGCGCCGCCTTCGTCCTGGTAGACGTTCTCGAGGTAGGCGCTGGGCTTGGTCACCGCTCCATAGATCGAGGGCTCGAAGTCGGGGTCGAGCGAGAAGGTCTTCGCGAAGCAGCCGTTCTCGGTTCCGCAGGCCTTTCCGCCCGGCATGAGCCCGACGAAGTCGTCCTGGATCGGGCGGGAGCCGTTCTGAGTCGTGAAAGTCGTAGTGGTCTTGCCCGTCCCCGAGAGACCGATGATCATGAAGACCCTGTCGCCGCCGGGCGTGGGGATGACCTTGAGGCCGGCGTGCAGGGCCAGACCGCCCTTCTCGTACACGAGGTTGTTCCACATCCGCAGCCCGCCCTTCTTCGACTCCCCGAAGTAGTCGGAGTGAAGGACCCGCGTCACGCCGGCGTCTAGGTCGACCGCTATCACGCGATCGTCGGGGTATCCGGGCGCGGCCAGGTTCGGCGTGTAGATCACCTGGACCTCGGGCTCGGCGCCGTCGGTGCGATCGAAGTAGAGCTTCCGCTGCATCCCGGCGATGTTCGCGTTCGCCTTCTCGACCGTGAGGCGAGCGCTCGTTCGGAGGACGGGGTCGTTGCCGATGAAGCCGTCGATCACGACGACGTCGCGGCCGGCGAGGTACTCGTCCTGCATCTTCGCGATGCGGTCGTACTCCTCGCGAGTCATGGTCTTGCCGCTGGAGGGCCGGTCGACCACGTACGTGCTGCCGGCGCTGCGGGAAAGGACCTCGGTCTGCGTGTTCGTGTTGCCGAACTCCGACACGCGGGTCTGGGGCATCTCCTCCGTGAACCGGCGGAGCTCCTCGGGCGTCGGGTTGACGTGGATGTCGGGCAAGGATGTCCTCCTGGTGCGTCAGGTGCGTCCGGTGCGCGCGGCAGCGTCGTTTGCGCACGCCGGGCGACTCCTGGGAGTCTATCCGAACAGGTCGCGGCGCCCTCGGGGCCCGCCTGGGGAAACGAGGGCCTCCGGCTGTACGGAACGGAGCATGGGCACGTGGATCTGACCGAGGACGAGCTTCTGACGGCGATACGTCGCGTGCTCTCCGGCGCCGGGCCGGAGGTGCGGATCGGGCCCGGGGACGACGCCGCGGTCCTGGCCCCGCTTTCGGGGGAGATCGTCGTGACCACGGACGTGCTGGTCGAGGGCGTTCACTTCGATCGGATGCTGACCTCAGCCCGCGACCTCGGATACAAGGCGATCGTCGTGAACGTGAGCGACGTCGCCGCGATGGCCGCGTCGCCGCGCGCGGCGGTCTGCGCGCTCACCCTCGGCGGCGACGTCGACGCGGCCTGGACCATGGAGCTGTTCGGGGGGATGCGCGAGGCCGCCGGCGAACACGCGCTGTGGCTCGTCGGCGGGGATCTCTCGGGCGGCTCCTGCGGGTGGATCGCCGTGACGGTGATCGGGGAGGTCGCGGCGGGCCGGGCCGTGCCCCGCTCGGGGGCGCGCGTCGGCGACCTCGTCGTCGTGACGGGCTCACTCGGGGCGGCGGCGGCGGGCCTTCGGGTGACCAGGGACGGCCGACCGGCCTCCGACCTTGACCGCCGGCTCCTGCGCGCTCACTTCCGGCCGGTCGCGCGCGTCGGCGAGGCTCAGGTGCTCGAGCGCCACGGCGCCACGGCGATGATGGACGTTTCCGACGGCCTGACGCTCGACCTCTCCCGCCTCTGCGCGGCGAGCGGGGCGGGCGTGCGGCTGGCGCTCGGCGAGGTCCCGGTGGCCGAGGGCGCCACCCTCGACGAGGCGCTCGGCGGCGGGGACGACTACGAGCTGCTCGCAACGCTCCCCAGCGCTGATGCGGTGGAGACTGCTCGCGACGAGCTCCGCGAGACCTTCGGCGTGCCGCTCGCCGAGATCGGGGTCATCGTCGAGGAGGGACTCACGGTCTCGGCTCCCGACGGAGGCGAGCGGCCGCTGCGAGCTATGGGATGGGACCACTTCCGTGCCTGATGGATCGGCGACCCGCGCGCCCAGGCCTCGGGCGCTCACCATCGCGGGCAGCGACTCCGGAGGCGGAGCCGGGATCCAGGCCGACCTCAAGACCTTCAGCGCGCTGGGCGTCTACGGGATGACGGCGATCACGGCCGTCACGGTGCAGAACACGAAGGGCGTCTCCAGCTACGAGGAGCTTTCGCCCCGGACGGTGGGCGACCAGATCCGCAGCGTCGCCACGGACATAGGCGTGGACGCGGCGAAGACCGGGATGCTCGCGAGCGCCGGGATCGTCGCGGCGGTGGCCGGCGCGATCGCCGAGACCGGCATCGCGAACCTGGTCGTGGACCCCGTGTTCATGTCGAAGCACGGGCATCTGCTGCTGGCTCTGGATGCCGGCGACGGGCTGCGGGAGCGGATCCTTCCGCGCGCGACGATCGTGACGCCCAACCTCCCCGAGGCCGGCGGGCTCGTCGGCGAGGACGTCGCGACGCGCGACGACATGCGCCGCGCGGCGGACGCGATCCTCGCGCTGGGTCCGCGTGCGGTGCTCGTGAAAGGCGGGCACCTGGCGGGCGCCGCCACGGCCGCCGACCTGTTCGCCGACGGTGCGACCCAGGAGTGGATCGAGGCCGAGCGTATCGACACGCCGCACACGCACGGCACCGGCTGCACGCTGTCGGCCGCGATCGCCGCCTACCTCGCCCGCGGCGATGCGCTGCTCGACGCCGTTCGGGCCGGCAAGGTGTTCGTGACCGAGGCGATCCGCCACGCACTCGCCCTGGGCGGGGGCATCGGGCCCGTGGACCAGCTCTGGTCGTGGCCCTCCTAGGAGCCGCTGCCGGCGCCGCGGGGGACCCGCGTGACCTTGCCGGCCTTGATGCAGCTGGTGCAGGCGTGCACGCGTCGCGGGGTGCCGTCCACCAGCGCGCGCACGCGCTGGATGTTGGGGTTCCACCGCTTCGGGCTCCTGTGGTGCGAGTGGGAGACCTGCATCCCGAAGAACGGCTTCTTCCCGCAGATGTCGCAGACGGCTGCCATGGGTGAGGCATCGTAGCAAAC
Source organism: Actinomycetota bacterium (assembly GCA_016201135.1). GTDB lineage: Bacteria > Actinomycetota > UBA4738 > UBA4738 > HRBIN12 > JACQDK01. The sequence goes on along the minus strand of JACQDK010000102.1, from coordinate 12,907 downwards.
CGCGTGGCATCCCCCCCTCCGGCGAGCGAGAATGCTTCCTCGTGAGCCGGATACGGATCCTGATCGCGGAAGACGAGGAGAGCGTGCGCGTCGCGCTCGCGGACCTGGTGTCCTCCGACCCCGCGATGGAGGTGGTCGGCCTCGCCGCCGACGCAGTCGAGGTCGTGGAGATGGCGGAGGCCCTCTCGCCCGACGTCGTGATCCTGGACGTCAAGATGCCCGGCGGAGGCGGTCCCGACGCCGCGCGGGCGATCCGGCGTGTCCGATCGGGCGTGCAGATAGTCGCCTTCTCCGCCTACCAGGACCGGTCGACCGTGCTCGAGATGATCCGGGCGGGCGCCGTCGGGTACGTCGTCAAGGGCTCACCGCCCGAGGAGCTCGTCAACACGATCCACCGGGCCGTCCGCGGGGAGGGGAGCCTGTCGGTCGAGGTCACCGCCGACGTGATCCACGAGCTCGCGGAGGCGGTTCGCCGCGCCGAGGAGCTCGCGGACGAGCTCCGCGTGCTGAACGACACGAAGAGCGAGCTGATCCAGCTCCTCGCGCACGAGCTCTTCACGCCCATCACGTCGATCCACGGCTTCGCGCTCACGTTCGCCCAGCGCGGGACCAGGCTCTCGCCCGAGGACATCCAGGTCATGGCCGAAGGAGTCACGCGCTCGACGGAGCGGCTGCAGCGGCTCGTCGGCAATCTGCGGGCCGCCGCCAGCCTGGATCGCGCGGAGGTCGAGCTGGACACGCGGCCGGTGGCCGTTCGCGACCTCCTGGGCAGCGTCCAGGGGGAGTTCCAGTCGGCCGGCGATCGTCTGGTGCTCCCATCCGACGAGGTCAGTCTCTCGGCGAGGGTATGGGCCGTTCCGGGGCTCGCGGCGCGCGCGCTCGGCATCGTGGTCGAGAACGCCCTCGACATCGCGCCGCCGGACACCCCGGTGGAGTTGCGGGTCACGACCGATGGCGAGATCACGGAGCTGCGTGTCGCCGACCGGGGACCTGGGGTGCCAGCGGATCGGCGCGAGAAGATCTTCGAGGCGTTCATCCAGGCCGACGCGAGCGCCACGAGATCCCATGAAGGGCTCGGGATAGGTCTGTTCCTGGCGAAGCGCGTGATGCAGGCCCATCGCGGCTCCATCGCGGTCGAGGACCAGCCTGGCGGGGGGAGCGAGTTCGTCCTGTCGTTCGCCGCCGCTCAGCTCGACGGCGACGTCGAGGTCTGAGGGGGCAGGATCCGCAGGATGCCCTGGAGCAGCTCCGATGGCTGCGATGGGCCTGGGATCGCGGACACCATCTTGCCGTTCGCGTCGTAGAAGATCGTGATGGGCTGCCCCACGAATCCCAGGCCGCTGCGGATGCCGCCTGTGGGGTCGAACACGCTCGGGTACGGGATCTCGAACTCCCTCATGAAGCTGCGGGCGGCGTCCACCCGGTCGAGGATGTCGACGCCGACGAACTGCACCCGGTCCCCGTAGGTCCGGGCCGCGGAGGCTAGGTGCGGAGCCTCCGCCCGGCAGGGCCCGCACCAGGACCCCCAGATGTTGACGACCACGGGGGTTCCGCGCAGCTGGAGGAGGAGCTTCTGGAACCGTTGGAAGTCCATCTCCGGGAGCGCGCCGGTCGTCACGGGAAGGAGCGCCGCCTCGGTCGCGTTGATCGCGGGCGTGGGAGTGTCGGCGGGGGTCGACCCTCCCGAGCAGGACGGGACGATGAGCGCCAGGACCACGAGGGCGAGCGAGCGTCGGCGCGTCATCGCCCGCATGGTAGAACCGGAGCATCGCTTCCGTGAGGAGACCCACGTGCCCCTGACGCCGGCGTCGCCGGTCATCGACATCGACCGCCGACTCGCCACGCGCCGCTCGGGCTTCCGCTCGAAGGGCGACGAGGCCTGGGCGGTCCTCGCCGGTGCGTTCGAGATCCGAACGGTGGGCGAACTTCTGCGGCACTACCCGCGCCGCTACATCGACAGGGGGAGGGTGGGTGCGATCCGAGACCTGCGCATCGGGGAGCCGGCGACGGTTATCGGCCGCGTCGCCCACGTCGATCGGCGCGTGACGCGGCGCCGGCAGACGATGGTCACCGTCGAGGTGTACGACGGGACGGGCTACCTGTCCCTGCCCTTCTTCAACCAGCCGTGGCTCGCCTCGCAGTACCGGGAGGGGATGGAGGTCGCGGTCTCGGGCGTGGTCGGCCGCTACCGGGGGCAGCTCCAGCTCCAGAACCAGGAGGTCGAGATCCTCCGCGGCGACGACGAGCTCGTGCACACGGCTCGGATCACGCCGGTGCACCCGGCGACAGAGGGCATCACGACCCGCACGATCCGCGAGCTGGTCCACCGGGCGCTCGAACGTCTCCAGGCGATGGACGATCCGCTCCCCGCCGACCTGGTGAAGGCCGAGCGGCTGGGTTCATTCGACCGCGCGATCAGGGACATCCACTTCCCGGACTCGCCGGAGGACCTGGCGCGCGCCCGCGAGCGGCTGAAGTTCGACGAGCTCTTCATGCTCGAGCTCGGAGTGGCCTTCCGGAAGAGGCGCGTCGAGGCCGAGGGGAAGGGCACGGCCCACCGGTCTGAGGGTTCGCTCACCGATCGCCTGCTCGCCACGATCCCGTTCGCGCCCACGAAGGCCCAGAAGCGGGCGATGCAGGAGATCGGGACCGCGATGGAGAGGCCCCGCCCGATGAACGTCCTTCTGCAGGGCGACGTGGGCGCGGGCAAGACGCTAGTCGCGCTGCACGCCGCGCTCGTCTCCATCCAGTCGGGTCACCAGGCGGCCATCATGGCCCCCACCGAGGTGCTGGCGGGCCAGCACCTCCGCTCTATCGCGGCGCTCCTTCAGGGCGTGGGGGCCGTGCCGTACCTTGACCTGGCGGCGATAGACGCGAAGAAGGACGACGGGCAGGCCTCGCTCATGGACCTGGAGGACGCTCCTTCGCCGGGGGCTTCCGGTGTGGAAGCCTCGGTGACCTACGCGCTCCTCACGTCGGCGGTGACGGGCAAGGACCGGCAGGCGATCCTCGCCGGCGTGAACGAGGGTGGCGTCGACCTGCTGGTCGGCACTCACGCGCTCGTGCAGGAGGGCGTCACTTTCGCCGATCTATCGCTGGCGGTCATCGACGAGCAGCACCGTTTCGGGCTCCACCAGCGCACGGCGCTCCGGAGCAAGGGGGCGGAGCCCGACGTGCTGATCATGACCGCCACACCGATCCCGCGGACGCTCGCGCTCACCTACTACGGGGACCTGGACGTCGTGATCCTCGACGAGCTCCCGCAGGGCCGGCAGCCGATCGAGACCCGCCTCGTGCGCTCGGTCGCCGAGCGCGAGGAGGCCTACGACGTGGTGCGCCGGGAGGTGGAGGCCGGACGGCAGGTCTTCGTAGTCTGCGCGGCGATCGACGAGGGGAACCGCATGCAGGTAAAGGCCGCCGAGCAGGAGGCCGAGCGGCTCCGGGCGGAGGTCTTCCCCGACCTGTCGGTCGAGGTGCTGCACGGGCGGATGCGCCCCGCCCTGAAGGGAACGCGGATGGAGGACTTCCGGTCTGGGCGATTCCACCTGCTGATATCGACGACGGTGATCGAAGTCGGTGTCGACGTGCCGAACGCCACAGTCATGCTCGTGGAGAACGCCGAGCGGTTCGGCCTGGCGCAGCTGCACCAGCTGCGAGGGCGGATCGGACGCGGCGATCGCCGCTCGTACTGCTTCCTGTTCGACGAGAGCAAGGAGGACAACGAGGAGGCGAGGGGGCGGCTCGACGCGATGGTGCGGACCACCGACGGGTTCGAGCTCGCCGACGAGGATCTGCGCCTTCGGGGCGAGGGCACCCTCTTCGACGCCAGGCAGTCCGGGATGCCCGACCTGAAGCTCGCCCGCCTCGCCGAGGACGTGGACCTCGTGAAGCGGGCGCGAGAGCGGGCATTCGCCCTGATCGAACGGGATCCCTCGCTCGGGGAGGATCCCGGTCTGCTCGAGGGCCTGCGGAGGTGGTTCGAGCGATCCATCGAGTGGCTCTTCCACTCGTGAGGGGGGATCGGCCCCCTAGAGTGGCGCCGTGCGCGTGATAGCCGGCACCGCCAAGGGCCGCAGGCTCGGGCGGGTTCCCGAGGGCGTCCGCCCGGTCTCGGACCGGGCCCGGGAGGGGATCTTCTCGAGCCTTGCCGGCGACGTCGCCGGCGCGGCCGTGCTGGACCTGTTCGCGGGCACCGGCGCGATGGCGATCGAGGCCCTGTCGCGAGGGGCGGCGCGCGCGACGCTCGTCGAGCGCTCGCGGCCGGCGTTCGATGCGATACGGGTGAACCTTGCGATCACGAGGCTCGCCGCGGACGTGGTCGCTTCGGACGTCCTGGCCTTTCTCACGAGAAATGACAAGAAGGGCGCGCCTTACGATCTCGTCTTCGCGGATCCGCCATACGAGCTCGGCCTGCCTGAGGTCGACCGGCTGCTGGCAGAGCTCTCCGGGGGCTGGCTCGCAGGGGCGGCCTGGGCGGTGGTTCTCACCCGCCGTTCTGGGAGTTCCACGCCTGTGGTTCCGGTACACTGGGCGCTCGCGAGGACCCTGTCGTACGGCGACAGCGCCGTGACCCTGTTCCGATCGGATCGCCAGTCCTGAATCAACCGGAGGACGAGGAGCCAAGGTGGGCCTGACCGCCCTGTGTCCGGGCACGTTCGACCCGGTGACCAACGGTCATCTCGACATCATCGGCCGCGCGGCGGGATGCTTCGACGCCGTGCTGGTCGGCGTGCTCGAGAATCCCTCGAAGCAGCCGCTCTTCTCCGTGAAGGAGCGGGTCGCGATGCTGGAGGAGGCGGTGGGCGACCTTTCGAACGTCCGCGTGGGAGCGTTCCGGGGATTGCTAGTGAAATACGCAAAGGAAGAAGGGGCCGGGCCGATCGTGAAAGGGCTCAGGGCCGTCACGGACTACGAGTTCGAGATCCAGATGGCCCAGATGAACCACCGGCTCGGCGGCGTCGAGACGCTGTTCATGCCGACGAGCCCCAGGTGGTCGTTCCTGTCTTCCTCGCTGGTCAAGGAGGTGGCCCGGTTCGGCGGAGAGGTCGAGGGCCTCGTCCCTGACCACGTGAGGAAGGCGCTCGTCGAGAAGATGGGGGCCTAGCGATGGACCTCGCCGCCCGCCTCCAGCAGCTCGAGGACCTCGTGCGCGAGGCGAAGTCGATGCCGCTCTCCTCGTCGGCGCTCGTGAACCGCGAGGAGGTTCTTGAGCTGCTCCAGGAGATGAAGGAGCTGCTCCCGGAGGAGATCAAGCAGGCCCGGTGGATCGTGAAGGACCGGGAGGAGCTCCTGGCCAAGGCCCGGGCCGAGGGCGAGAGGATCGTGCAGGAGGCGCGAGAGGAGCAGCTCCGCCTGGCCCGGCGCGAGGAGGTCCTGGCTCGTGCGAAGGAAGAGGCGGAGCACGTCACCGAGGAGGCCGAGGAGCAGGGCCGCCGGATGCGCCAGGAGGCCGAGGACTACGTCGACGGCAAGCTCGCCCAGTTCGAGATAGCCCTGCGGAAGATCCAGGAGGAGGCCCGAACCTCGACCCGGCAGGTGGCCAGGACCCTCGACCAGATCGAGCTCGGGCGTCAGAAGCTCCGCGGGGCGCCGACGACGGAGGCCGAGCAGCGGCTCGGGTCGCGCGAGATCGATGAGGAGCCGCCCCCGTCGTCGCCGCCGCCCCGCGAGATCGACATCGAGGTCCAGGAGGAACAGGGCTGATGCGCGCGATCGACGTTCGCGACCTGCTGGGCCATCCCGGAGCCTCCAGGACCCAGGCGCTGCACGACACGGTGCAGGGGCTGGGCATCGAGCTGGCGAGCGTGTCCGACGCGATCGACGCGGAGCTCCTGCTCGAGAGCGTCGTCGAGGGAATCCTGGTGAGCGGCCGCCTCACCGGCACGATGTCGCTGCGCTGCGCGCGATGCCTGAAGGACTTCACCCGGTCTTTCGACGTGCAGGTGGCGGGCGAGCTGTTCACGCCCCGCCCCCCCCCGGACTCAGACGAATACCCCCTGGACCCCGAGGGCTCCCTGGACCCCGAGCAGCTTGTGCGCGACGCGGTGGGGATCGAGCTTCCCTTCTCGCCCCTCTGCGCTCCTGACTGCCGCGGCCTCTGCCCGGTGTGCGGGGGGGACCTCAACCTCGGCGAATGCCCCGGCCACGAGCAGGCCGACCCTCGCTGGGCGGAGCTCACCGACCTGTTCGCCGAGACCGACGACGCCGAGCGATAGGAAAGAGAGAGGCGATGGCCGTACCGAAGAAGAAGCAGAGCAAGACCCGCGGCGACAAGCGCGCTGCGAACTGGAAGGGACGCACGCCCTCCTACGCCGAATGCCCGCAGTGTCACCAGCCGAAGCTCCCGCATCGCGTCTGCGGCAACTGCGGGTACTACGCGGGGCGGCAGGCTGTCGAGGTCGAGTAACGCCGTGCGCGAGGACTCCCAGGGAGCCGCGCCCCTGGAGGACCTCGACCGCGCGCTCGGGGTCGCGTTCCACGATCCCGGGCTGAGAGAAGCTGCCCTCACTCATCGCTCCTACGCATTCGAGAACGGGCTCGACGTCACGAACGAGCGCCTGGAGTTCCTGGGGGACTCGGTGCTCGGTCTCGTCGTCACCGACCTCGCCTACCGTCTCTACCCCGGCCTGCCCGAGGGTTCCCTCGCGAAGCTCCGCGCGGCAGTGGTGAACATGACCTCGCTGGCCGACGTGTCGCGGGCGCTCGGCGTCGGGAGGGTGGTGCTGCTGGGTAAGGGTGAAGAGCAGAGCGGCGGGCGCGACAAGTCGAGCATCCTCGCCGATGCGCTCGAGGCGATCTTCGGCGCCGTGTACATGGACCGCGGGCTGGGCGTCGCGCGGGAGCTCATCGAGAGGCTGTTCCGCCCGCGGATGGAGGCCTACGCGCGGGGCGAGGGCGATCGTGACTTCAAGACGCTGCTCCAGGAGCTCGCTTCCCAGGAGCTCCGTGCGATGCCCGAGTACCTGATCGAGGAGCAGGGCCCCGACCACGAGAAGGTGTTCACGGCAACCGTGTACCTGGCCGGCGATCGGATGGGCCATGGGAGGGGACGGTCGAAGAAGGAAGCCGAGCAACAGGCCGCCCGCGAGGCCTACACGCACATCATCGAGCGCGCGGAGCGCGCCGGGCCGTAGGGAGGACGCGTGGAGCTGCCCGAAGTCGAGGTCATGCGCCGCGATCTGGAGAAGGACGTCGTCGGCCGCCGCATCAAGGGCACGGAGGTCAAGTCCTCGAAGAACGCCATGCGGGCGATCCGTCGCCACGCGAAGCGGAAGGAGTTCACCTCGCGACTGGACGGCCGCAAGGTGACGAAGGTGGAGCGGCGCGGCAAGTACGTGCTGATGAACCTCGACTCCTCCGACGTGCTCGTCGTGCACTTCGGCATGAGCGGGCGCTTCCAGCGCGCGAACGGCCGTACGCCGCTCGCTCCGCACACCCACGTGGTCATGACCTTCCAGCAGGGCGGCGACCTGCGATTCGTGGATCCGCGCACGTTCGGAGAGATGTTCGTGAGCGCGTCCGACGAGCTCGGGAAGGTCAAGGAGCTTCAGCACGTCGCGATCGACCCGCTGGACCAGGTCTTCACCTGGCAGACGTTCCAGTACCTGCTGGCCGAGAGGGCCGCGAAGATGAAGCAGCTGCTGATGGACCAGAAGTTCATCTCGGGTCTGGGCAACATCTACTCCGACGAGGTGCTCTTCTCGGCCGGGCTCCGGTACGACCGCCTGTCGAACACCCTCTCGTCGCAGGAGGTGAGGCGCCTGTACCGCGCGATCCAGGAGATCCTCCAGGACGCGATCAAGTCGCGCGGCACGACGCTCGAGGACGAGGCCTACGTGGACCTGTTCGGCAAGCCCGGCGAGTTTCAGCAGGAGCTCAAGGTGTACGGACGTGAAGGCATGCCGTGCAGGCGGTGCCGCACGCCGATCCAGAGCGTGAAGATCGGCGGCCGCAGCGCGTACTTCTGTCCTCAGTGCCAGAGCTAGTCGGGCGTTCGATCACGCGATCTGGGCGCCGCCTTCTCGCATGCGCGTGATCGCCCTGTCTCCGTCGCCCGGCCGCAGGTCCACCGCGCGGATGCCCTCCTCGAGGACCGTCGTCGGGAAGTTAAGGCGCAGGGCGTCCATGACGGTCTCCACCACGCAGTAGTCGGTCGCAAGGCCGCAGATCACCAGGCGCTCGACCCCGTTCTCGCGCAGCAGCGCCTCCAGACGCGTCGCGGAGACGTCGCCGCTCCCCGGATCGCGCACGCTGAACCCGGAGTAGCCGTCCTTCCCGTCGGCTCCCTTGCGCACCGTTTCCCCGGAGACCGTGAGTCCTGGGTGGAAGGCGGCGCCCCAGGTGTGCCGCACGCAGTGCACAGGCCAGATGCCGCCGTCCTTCTGGAAGTGGGGCGTGGTCTCGGGGTGCCAGTCCTGCGTGTAGACGATCGTGGCGCCGTAGTTCAGGGCGCGGGTGACCTCTCGGTTCAAGAACGCCACCACCATCTCGCCGCCCCGCACGTAGAGGCTGCCCTCGGGGTCGGCGAAGTCGTTCTGGACGTCGACTACGACGAGCCCCGTCCCTGCGGCGTGGGTCACCATGGTCCTACCATCTTCTCGTGAACAGGGTACGCGTGGTCGTCACCGGCAGGGTGCAGGGGGTCTTCTTCCGAGCCACCTGCGCCGCGCGAGCGCGGGAGCTGGGCCTCGGGGGCTGGGTGCGCAACCGCCCGGACGGCGCGGTCGAGGCGGCGTTCGAGGGGCCGGAAGAGGACCTCGAGGCGATGGTCGCCTGGTGTCGCAGGGGCACGGACCTGTCTCGCGTGGAGTCCGTCGAAGTCGCCGAGGAGGCGCCCAGCGGCGAGCGGGCGTTCCTCGTCGTCTGACCCCCTAGTTTCACGGTGGAAATCCCCGGCCTGTCGGGGGGTCGCTGTTAGCATCCGGACGCATGTTCCTCCGCTCGATCACCATCCGCGGCTTCAAGTCGTTCGCGGACAAGACGGTCCTGGAGTTCATCCCCGGGGTGAGCGTGATCGTCGGGCCCAACGGCTCGGGTAAGTCGAACCTGGTCGACGCGATCAGCTGGGCACTGGGCGAGCAGGGCCCGCGGGCCCTCCGCGGCGGCCAGATGTCGGACGTCATCTTCGCGGGCAGCCCGGCTCGCCCAACCCTGGGCATGGCCGAGGTCAAGCTCGTGATCGACAACTCCTCGGGGCTGATCCCGGTCCCGATGACCGAGATCGAGATCAGCCGCACGATCTTCCGCTCGGGCGAGAGCGAGTACCGCATCTCCGGTCAGATCGTCCGTCTCCTCGACATACAGGAGATCCTCTCGGAGACCGGCATCGGGCGGGCGCTCCACACGGTGGTCGGCCAGGGTCAGCTGGAAGACGTCCTGACTTCCAGGCCCGAGGACCGGCGGAAGTACATAGAGGAGGCCGCCGGCATCGCGAAGCACCGCCGGCGGAAGGAGCGCTCGGAGCGCAAGCTCGCCGGGCTCGACCAGGACCTGCTGCGTCTTCAGGACGTGCTGGCCGAGCTCCGCCGGCAGCTCAAGCCGCTCCAGCAGCAGGCAGAGATGGCCCGGCGCCACGAGCAGCTGACCGCGCAGGCCGAGGACCTTTCGAAGCGCCTGGCCACGGCACGGCTGCGTGCGCTGCTGAAGGAGAGGGAACGGCGGCAGGCGGGTTGGGACGAAGGGCTCGATCTCCGTCGGTCCGCGCGCGAGCGGCTCGACGCGCTCGATGCCCAGGTGCTCTCGTCCTCGGAGGGCCGCGCAGCCGCTTCACGGGTGCTGGCCTCTGCGGAGCAGAGCGCGCGCGAGGCCCAGGCGTCCCGGTCCGAGGCGGAGCACGCTCTCCGGTCGGCAGTGGACGCGGAGGCCGCCGCCCGCGAGGAGCTCGCCTCGCAGGCCGCGCGCGCGGCGCGGCTCACGGCGGTCGACCAGGAGCTCGCGCGGGTGGACGCAGATCTCGCGCGGGTGGTCGCCGGGCTCGAGGAGCATGAGCGCGCCCTCGACGAGGCCGAGCGAGAGTTCCACGCGGCGGCGGAGCGCCGGCGCCAGGTGGAGGAGGCGCGACGCCGGATCGCCGAGGAGGCCGCCGGGCGCCGCGCAGAGGTCGAGACGCTCCGACGCTCCCTCGCCGGCTACGAGCGGGAACGGGAGCGCCTGGACGGGTCGCTGCTGGACGTGCGGGCGCGGATCGAAGAGCTCGCCGCGGAGCGTGAGGGCCTTGGGTCCGAGATCGAGAGCCTCGACGGCCAGTCCTCGCCTCTTTCCGAGCGCCGGGGTCAACTCGAGGAAGAGCGGCGCCGTCTGGTGGCCAAGCTCGAGGAGCTCGAGGACGTCGAGCGGCGTCATTCCGCGCGGCGGGATCTGCTGGAGGCCCGCCGGCGCGACATCGAGGAGACCCCGGGATCGCGGTTCCTGCAGACGCACGGCGGAAGGGCCGTCGGGTTGCTCAAGGATCTCGTGCGGGTGGAGGCCGGCCTCGAGCGCGCGCTCGTCGCGGCGCTGGGTCCCCTCGCGGACGCGGTCGGCTACGAGGACGGGGAACGGGCGCTAGCCGACGCCCCCGAGGGCGGCGGCGCGATCCTGGCGATCGCGGCGGGTGGGCCGGTGCGCCAGGGCCTGACCGGGGAGAGGAGCCTGCTGTCGGCGGTCGAGGCCGACCCGGCCGCGCGCGGCATCGTGAGCACCGTCCTACGCGACGTGTACCTGGTCGAAGGGGTGAAGGAGGCGGCCTCGAAGCAGCAGGAGCACCCCAACGCGTCCTTCGTGACGTCTGAGGGAGTGCTGATAGGGCCGGCCGTCATCCACACGGCGGCAGAGGCCGATGCCCGCGCGCGGGAGATCCGCGCGGAGCTCGCAGTGATCGAGCACGATCTGGCCGCCACCCGCGGCGGGCTCAAGCCTCGGCGCGAGCGCCTGGCCGAGATCGGCCAGGAGATCGACTTCCTGCGCGAGCAGGTCGAGGCGTCCGACGCCGAGATCACCTCGGCCGCCGAGCGGATGGTACGCCTCGGGGCCGACCTGGCGCTGCTCACGCGTGAGGAGGAGCTGCTGGTCCAGCGCCTCGGGGCGCTCGACGACAACGCGGCCGTCTGGCGCGAGCGCATGGCCAGCGTGGAGCCGGCGGGCGAGGAGGCACCGGAGCTGCCGCCCCAGCCGGAGCCGCCGATCCGCGCCCGGGTGGCCGTGGAGACCGCCCGCCGGGACCGCGGCGTGCTCGATGCCCGACTCGTCGAGCTCCGCGCCGAACGCGACGCTCTCGCGTCGCTGGACCCGGCCCGACTGAGGGCCGGGCTCGAGGCCGCCGAGTCCGCGAGGGCCCAGGCCGAGGAACGCCTCCGCGAGGCCGAGGAGCGCGCGAGCGCCGCCACGGCGACGCGAGACGAGGCCGCCGCCGCCGAACGCGAGGCCGCCCGGCTCGAGGTGGACGTGAACCGCCGGTGGCGTGAGGCCTCCACCGAGCTCGACCACCTCCGCGAGACCTACGAGGAAGAGGATCGGCTGCGTGGCGACATCGAGCGTCGGATCCGCGAGGCGGAGCGACTGATCCGCGAGGGTCACGGGGCCGAGCCGGCCGAGGCGCTCGAAGGTCTCTCGGCCGATGACAACGTGGAGTCGCTCGAGAAGCGGTCGGAGCTCGTGCAGCGCAGGCTCGCGCTGCTGGGCCGCGTGAACATGCTCGCGACCGGCGAGTTCGAGGCCCTCCAGGAGCGCCACGACTTCATGCAGCGCGAGCTCGAAGACGTGCGCAAGGCGCGGCGCGACCTCTTGGAGGTGATCGCCAGGATCGACAGGGAGATCGGCGAGACCTTCGATGCCGCCTACCGGGACGTGGCCCGCGAGTTCGAACGGCTCGTGAAGGAGCTGTTCCCCGGTGGCGAGGGACGCCTGCTCCTCACCGATCCGGCCAACCCGTTGGAGTCGGGCATCGAGATCGAGGCCAGCCCCGGACGCAAGCGGGTGAAGCGGATCTCGCTGCTCTCGGGCGGCGAGCGCGCCCTCACCGCGATGGCGTTCCTCTTCGCGATCTTCACGGCGCGGCCCTCGCCCTTCTACCTGATGGACGAGGTGGAGCCCGCGCTCGATGACGTGAACCTGCACCGGTTCCTGAAGCTCGTGGACGTCTTCGCGAAGCAGGCGCAGGTGATGGTGGTGACCCACCAGAAACGCACGATGGAGATCGCCGGCATGATGTACGGCGTCTCGATGAGCAAGGACGGCACGTCGAAGATCGTCTGCCAGCGGATGGCCGAACCGGACCCCCCGGCGGGAGCCGAGGAGGTGCCGGCCACCGAGGTGGTCGAGATGCCGGAGCGCGAGCCGGTCCACTAACCTGGGTGCCAGTGCACGTCCTGCCGATCCTCGCAGTCCCGGCGTTGCTTCTGATCGTGGCCTTCGTGATGCTCCGGCGCCGTCCGCCTCGGTCGGCGCGGCCGCCGCCGAGCTGGTATCCCGCGTGCGCTCCGCCTACCGCGAGGGGGCCGATCCCGTCGCCCTGCTTCGCGACGAGATGATCGCGGTGCTCGGGCCGGACGGCGACCTACAGCTGCCGAGCGACCGGCTCGGAGTGGTTCTCGTGGTCGGTGTGAACGGCTCGGGGAAGACGACCACGATCGGCAAGCTGGCGGCCAGCCTGACCGCGGCCGGGAGGAAGGTGGTGCTTGCCGGAAGCGACACGTTCCGGGCGGCCGCGGGGGAGCAGCTCGAGGTCTGGGCCACCCGCGCCGGCGCGCACCTCGTCTCGCAGCAGCGCGGCGCCGACCCTGGGGCCGTGGCCTTCGACGCGGTGAGGTCCGCCGCGGCGCGCGGCGCCGACGTCCTGATCGTCGACACGGCCGGCCGCCTGCACACGAAGACCCCGTTGATGGACGAGCTGTCGAAGGTGAAGCGCGTGATCGAGAAGGCCGGAGCGCGG
>JACQDK010000006.1 GCA_016201135.1 Actinomycetota bacterium | reverse complement strand
GCCCGAGCCTCGTCGTACCGCTGGCGGAGCGACGTCTTGTGGAACAGCAGGGCGTCCTGGGGATCGAGCGGGTGCTCGGCGTCGACGGCGAGATGGACGGGTTCGATGGAGGCCGGCATCGGCACCGCGCCGGTCGAGATCGCGCCCGAGCGCGAGAGCAGGAGTCGCACGCGGGCCGGGCGCCCCTCCACCAGGCGTGCCGCCTCCTCCAGCGCTCGCAGCACGGCCTCCTCGTCGAAGGCGTACCCGAAGTAGTCCGCCGAGGCCTCCAGCCGCCGGACGTGCTCCTCGATCCTGCGGTAGCCGGTGCCGGGCTCGTGCAGCAGGGTCTCCAGCAGATCGAAGCGCGGGCGGCGCGCGGTGAGCACGCGGGCCTTCGCCACGGTCTCGTCGTACTCGTCGGCGGCGCGTGAGTCCCAGGTGATGCCCCCTCCCACGCCGTACTCGGCCGTACCCGTCGTGCCGTCCACCGTCACCGTCCTGATCGCCACGTTGAACCGGGCCCGTGCCCCGCCCGGGCCCGCTGGCGCGAGGTACCCCACCGCGCCGCAGTACGCGCCCCTCGGCGAGTCCTCCAGCCGCGCGATGATCCCCATCGTGCGGACCTTCGGCGCGCCCGTCACGGACCCGCTCGGGAACAGCCCGCGGAACACCCCAGCCAGGTCCACGCCTGGGGCCAGCTCGGACGCGACCGTCGACGTGAGCTGCCACACGGTCTCGTAGCGCTCCGAGTCGAACACGTCGGACCAGCCGACGGTGCCGCTTCGCGAGATCCGTCCGAGATCGCTGCGCAGCAGGTCCACGATCATCGCGTTCTCGGCACGGTCCTTCGCCGAGGTAAGCAGCGCGCTGGCGACCTGGGCGTCCTCGGCCGGCCAGCGGCCGCGCCGCGCCGTACCCTTCATCGGCTTCGTGGCGATCCTCCCGCCGTCGATCGCGAAGAAGAGCTCCGGCGAGGCGGACAGGATCCGGTAGCGCCCGAGGTCCAGGTAGGCGGCGTAGGCGCCCCTCTGCGCGTGGCAGAGGTCGCGGTAGAGCCCGCGCTCGTCCCCGGCCACTCTCGAGCGCAGCCGGAGCGTGTAGTTCACCTGGTACGTGTCGCCGTCGCGGATCCGTTCGTGGATCTCCCGGATGGCCCGTTCGTACGTCTCGCGGTCGACGGAGGGCCGCCAAGCGGCGTCCGCCTCCTGAGGGGCGTCATCTGGCGGAGCCGGAAGCTTCGTCTCCTCCGCCTCCTCGAACATCGCGAACCAGGCGAGCGGAAGGTCGACGAAGGGGTCGCCGGCCTCTCGGGAGCGGACCTTTAGCGCGGGGTCGAGACCTGGGGCCGCCTCGTAGGCCACGAAGCCGCCGACCCACAGGCCGCGGGCGGCCGCGGCCTCCGCGCCGGCGATGGCCCCGGCAACCTCGTCGGGTCGCTTGGCCTCGAGGACCCCGACGGGCCCTACCAGCCGGAACGACGTGCCTCCGGGAGTGAGGTCGTCGAATCGGGCGTCGATCACGATCTCAGCTTCGGTCCTTCGCCGCGGCGCTGTCCAGTCCGAGGCGGCTCAGACCCTCCGCGCCTTCACCTCGGCGATGAGCGCGGGAAGGACCTGGAGCGCGTCGCCCACCACGCCGAGGTCGGCGAGCCTGAAGATGGGGGCGTCGGGGTCCTTGTTGATCGCGACTATCCGCTTGGCGCCCTTCATCCCCACGACGTGCTGGAGCGCGCCGCTGATGCCGAAGGCCAGGTACACCTCGGGCTTGACGGTCTTGCCGGTCTGGCCGACCTGATGGCTGTATGCGATCCAGCCCGCGTCGACCACGGCCCGGCTCGCGCCCACCGCGGCATTGCCGAGCGCGGCGGCCAGCTCGTGCAGGAGGGCGAAGTTCTGGGCGTCCTGAAGGCCGCGCCCGCCGGCGACCACCACCCGGGCCTCCTCGAGCTTGGGCCCGGAGGCGGTCTCCTCGTGGCGCTCGAGGCGGCGCGCGCGTCGCAGCTCCTCGGGGATCTCGACGTCGACCGGAACCATGGCGGCGGTGCCGCCCGAGGGCTCTGCCGCGAACGACTTCGGGCGCACAAGGATCAGCCTGGGCACCGGACCCTCGAGTGCCACGTCGACCAGCTGCGAGCCGCCGGCGATCGCGGTGCGCGCCAGATCGGGGCTCACCACGTCCGTCGCGTTGCTCATCAGCGCCGATCCGGTCCTTGCCTGCAGGCGCCCGGCCACGTCGCGCGAGTCGTGGGTGCTCGCGAACAGGATCAGGTTCGGCCGGTGCCGCTCGACGAGCGCGTGGAGAGCGTGGGCCGCCGGCTGCGAGAGGTGATCGGTGAACACGGGGTCGTCGCTCGCGTGGACGGTGGAGGCGCCGTGCGCTCCGAGCGCTGCCGCCGAGGCCGTCGCCCCGGGCCCGAGGGCGACGGCCTCGGCATCGCCCAGCGACCGGGCCTTCGTGAGCAACTCGAGAGCTGAAGGCGCAGGGGTGCCGTCGGCCGAGACCTCCGTGAAGACCCAGACCTTGGCCACGCTAGATCACCTTCGCCTCGGCCAGGAGGTCGGCTATCCGCGCGGCGTCGTCGTCGCCGGCCTGGATGACCTCGCCGGGGCCCTTCTCGGCCGTGGCTTCGACGGCCACCACGCGCTGGGTGGGCGCGACCTCGGCCGGGGACAGTCCGAGATCGGCGAGCGCGAGCTGCTCGAGGGGCTTCGATCTCGCGGACATGATCCCCTTGAGCGTCGGGAACCGGGGCTCGGCCGCCGAGGCCGTCACGGTGACGAGCGCCGGCAACGCGCACTCGACCACGTCGTAGCCGGCCTCGGTCTGCCGCTCCACCCGGGCGACCCCGGCGGTCACCTCGACCTTCCGGGCGAACGTGGCGCTCGGAACGCCCAGCATCTCCGCCACGGTCATCGGCAGGGTGCCGGTGTAGCCGTCCGTGGACTCGACGCCCGCCAGCACGAGGTCGAACGGGGAGCGCCGCACGGCGGCGGCGAGCACCTTCGCCGTGGCGAGCGCGTCGGCGCCCCGGAGCGCCTCGTCCGAGATGTGGGTAGCGCGGTGGGCGCCCATCGCCAGCGCGCGGCGGATCGCAGATGCAGCGTTCGCCGGACCCATGGAGACCACGGCGACCTCACCGCCAGAGGCTTCGGCCAGGGTGAGGGCGGCCTCGACCGCGTACTCGTCGCCCGGATCCAGTACCCCGTCCCCCTCGCGGATCACGAGGAAGTCGGGGCCGAGCTTGGCTTCGCCGCTCGGATCGGGGATCGATTTCACAAGGACGACGACCTGCACGCGGCTCCTCACCTTCGGTCCGCAGTGAGGATACCGGCCCCGTGGCAGCGCGCCGAGGGAGCCCTCGCTACCGGGGCAGAGTCCTTCGGTGAGGCCGCTCAGCCCGAGGTAGCCTCCATCACATGGGAGCGCGAGTGCTGGTGGCGATGTCGGGCGGGGTCGACTCGTCGGTGGCGGCGTGCCTGCTGGCCGAGGAAGGCTACGACGTGGTCGGCTCGCACATGCGCCTCGTGCACCTGGACGACGTCGAGCACGGGTGCTGCGGACCGCGCGCCCGCGCCGACGCCGAGGCCGTCGCGCGGATCGGCGGGTTCCCGTTCGAGGTCCTCGATCTCACCGCCGAGTTCGAGTGGTCGGTCGTGTCCGATTTCTTCTCCGAGCACGAGGCCGGGCGGACCCCGAACCCGTGCGCGCGCTGCAACGCGGAGATCAAGTTCGGCGTGTTCCTGCGCGTGGCGGAGGAGCGTGGCTTCGACCTCGTGGCGTCGGGGCACTACGTCCGGACGGCGCGGAACGATGCGGGCGAGATGCGGCTGCTGCGCGGCGCCGACCGGATCAAGGACCAGTCCTACATGCTCCACATGCTGGGCCAGCGCGAACTCGCCCGCGCGGTCTTCCCGGTGGGGGGCATGCAGAAGTCCGAGACGCGGGCACATGCCGCACGGTTCGGGCTGCCCGTCGCGACGAAGCCCGACTCTCAGGAGCTCTGCTTCGCGCCGTCCGGGGACGCCGGCGCGTTCGTGCGCCGGTTCGCGCCCGGGCTCGTGAGGGAGGGTGAGGTCGTCGATCCCGGCGGCCGCGTGCTGGGAACCCACGACGGCACGTTCGCGTTCACCGTCGGGCAGCGGCGGGGACTGGGCGTCTCGACCGGCGAGCGGTCGTACGTGCTCGAGGTCGACGCGTTGGCCAACCGCGTGGTGGTGGGGCCGGGTGAGTTGCTCGCCCGGCGGGGGCTGGAGGCCGACCGCGTGCGGTGGGTGGCCGGCCGGCCGCCCTCCGAGGGGCCGTTCGAGGCGGAGGTGCGGATCCGGTACCGAGGGCAGGACCTGCCCGCCGTCGCGGAGCCGGGCGGCACCGACCGCCTGCGCGTCGAGTTCCGGTCCGCGCAACGCGGCGTGGCGCCGGGCCAGAGCGTGGTCCTTTACCGCGGAGACGAGGTGCTCGGCGGCGGGCGCATCACCGCCGCGTTGCGCTAGCGCGCGCGGGGACGGTCGGCGGGCTCCGATATCATCGGCTCCCCAGGCCGAAGGGATCCCATGAAGCTGCTCAGGCGCAGGCCGAAGAGCTTCGACATCCAGGTGCAGGACATGGTTCTGCACATCACGGCCTCCCCAGACCTCGCGGAAGAGTCGCGCGCGGCGGCGCTCTCCTTCTGGGAGCAGCTCCAGTCCTACGTGCTGCGTGACCCCGCGTTCCGCGAGAGCAAGCGCCCGATCCCGGTGCCGGCGGACGCCCCCGAGATCGTCAAGGAGATGATCGAGGCCTCCGCGAACGCAGGCGTGGGCCCGATGTTCACGTTCCAGGGGGCCGTAACCGACCAGGTGGGACGGTTCCTCGCCCGCGAGACGCACGATCTCATCGTGACGTGCGGTGGGGACTACTTCGTGCTCACCAGACGGCGGATGAAGCTGGCGGTGAAGCGCCGCGGCGGCGCTCCCATCACCGTCGTGCTCGAACCCGACCCGGAGGGGGTTGGCGTCTCCACCACGTTGGGCCGGGGAAGGGGTGAGGGACCCGACGGGCTCGCCGTGATCGCCGCGTCCTGCATGGCTGCCGGCGCGGCGGCTGCGGGCGTGCAGGCGATCCTGCCGAAGGAGAACGGGTTCCGCCAGGCCCTGCGCTATCTGGAGCAGGTTCCGGGAGTGACGGGCGGTGTCATCGTATCCGGCGACCGGCTCGGGTTCGCGGGGAAGGTCGAGGTGGCCGGCGCGTGAGCCACTCGGACGAGCGGCGCCACGCCGAAGCCAAGCTCCGGGTCGAGGAGCTCCGCTCGCTGATCGAGCACCACCGCTACCGCTACCACGTCCTGGACGACCCCGACGTCTCCGACGCCGAGTACGACGACCTGATGGGGGAGCTGCGGGCGCTGGAGGACGCCTTCCCCGAGCTGCAGACGCCCGACTCGCCCACCCGCACGATCGGCGGCGCGCCGGCCGCCCTGTTCGCCCCGGTGGAGCACCGCGCGCGGATGCTCTCGCTGGACAACGCGTTCACGTTCGAGGAGCTCGACGCGTGGGCCCGGCGAGTGGAGCGCGGCGTGGGTGCCGGCGCGAGCTTCGCATGCGAGCTGAAGATCGACGGGGTGGCGTGCGCGCTCACGTTCGAGGCTGGCGTGCTGACGCGGGCCGCGACGCGCGGAGACGGCCGCACCGGCGAGGACATCACCGCGAACGTCCGCACGGTGGAGGGAGTGCCGAGGAGGCTCCGGCTGGACGACCCGCCCTCCGTGATAGAGGTTCGCGGCGAGATGTACCTGCCGGTGGCGGCCTTCGAGGACCTCAACCGCCGCCTCGACGAGTCGGGACAGCGGGCGTTCGCGAACCCGCGCAACGCGGCTGCGGGCTCGCTACGCCAGAAGGACCCCCGGATAACGGCCTCCCGTCCGCTCCGCATGTGGGTGCACTCGTTCGGTGCGGCCGAGGGGGTCTCCTTCGACTCCCATCTCGGCTTCCTCGCCTGGGCGGCCGGGGCGGGCCTGCCCGTGGCGCCCACGACGGAGGGGCGGGGGTCTATCGAAGGGGTGAAGGAGTACCTGAGCTACTGGCAGGAGCACCGTCACGACGTGGACTGGGAGATCGACGGCACAGTCGTCAAGGTGGACCGGACCGACCTTCAGCGCGAGCTCGGCGCCACCTCGAACGCGCCGCGGTGGGCGATCGCCTACAAGTTCCCGCCTGAGGAGCGCACCACGCTCCTTCGCAAGATCGGCGTGCACACCGGGCGCACCGGGAAGGTCACGCCCTACGCCGTGCTCGAGCCGGTGCTCGTCGGAGGGGTGACGGTCACGTACGCGACGCTCCACAACGAGGACGAGGTCCGTCGCAAGGACGTCCGGGCGAAGGACACCGTGATCGTGCGGCGTGCCGGCGACGTGATCCCCGAGATCGTGGGCCCGGTGGTCTCGAAGCGACCCAAGGGAGCGCGGAGATGGAAGATGCCGCGGACGTGCCCCTCGTGCGGCACGCCGCTGGTGCGCGCCCCGGGCGAGGTCGACTACCGCTGCCCCAACAAGGCCGGCTGCCCAGATCAGAGCGTTGAGTGGCTGTTCCACTTCGCCGGCCGCGGCGCGATGGACATAGAGGGGTTGGGATACGTGACGGTGCTGGCACTGCTCGAGCGGGGGCTCATAGCTGACCCAGGCGACATCTACGTCCTGACCGCCGAGCAGCTCGCCGGGCTCGACGGGTTCGCGGAGAAGTCGATCGCGAACCTCCTGTCGGCCATCGAGGCGTCGAAGGAGCGGCCTCTCTGGCGGCTGCTCGTGGGCCTCAACATCCGCCACGTCGGGGCGCACGTGGCGCAGGTGCTGGCGCGCGCCTTCGGCTCGATGGACGCACTCGCGCAGGCATCGCAGGACGAGATCGACGCCGTGCCCGAGATCGGCCCCGAGATCGCGGCAGCCGTTCGGGCGTGGTCCGACGAGCCGGACAACCTCAGCCTGGTCGAGAAGCTGAGGGCGAGCGGCGTCCGAACGGCCGACGAGCGCGCCGAGGCGGGTGCCAAGCCCCTCGAGGGCAAGACAATCGTGCTGACCGGGGGGCTCGCCACCCTCTCGCGCGACGAGGCCACGGCGCTCGCGCAGAAGGCGGGGGCGAGGGTGGCCTCGGGGGTCTCGAAGAAGACTGACTTCGTGGTGGCCGGAGAGAGCCCCGGCTCCAAGCGCGAGAAGGCGGCGCAGCTCGGGGTCGAGATAGTCGGCGAAGAGGAGTTCCTGCGCAGGCTCGGCGGTTCCTGAGCGCATCCGGCGCCCGCCGCGGAGTCCGGCAGGAGGAAGGAGAATGGGGATGGCGCACGTGATCGACGGGAACGCGCTCGCGAAGGAGCTCCACGCGAGCATCGAGGACGAGCTGCGTGAGCTGCGGGCTTCGGGGGTGCATCCGGGGCTCGCAACCGTGCTCGTCGGCGACGACTACGCGGCCAAGGCCTACGAGCGTCACCTGCGATCGGTGGCGGAGGGGCTCGAGTACCGGTACGTCTGCGAGCACCTCTCCGACTACGTCGAGCTGGCCGACGTGCTCGCCACGGTCGGCAAGCTGAACGCCGACCCTCGCGTGACGGGGATCCTGTTGCTGCGCCCGTTCCCCTCGCACCTGCCCGAGGCCCAGGTGAACGCCGCCCTCGACCCGATGAAGGACGTCGAGGCGGCGCATCCGCTGAACGCCGGTCTGCTCGCGCTGGGCCAGCCGCGCTTCATCCCTTCTACGCCGGCCTCGTGCTTCCATGCCCTCGACGCCTACGCGCGCTCCCGTGGGTTCGATCCGTCGAAGTTCCTCGAAGGGCGGACGCTGGTGGTCGTCGGCCGCTCGAGCAGCGTGGGCAAGCCGGCGCAGTGGCTCGGTCTTCAGCGCCACGCCACGGTGGTCGCGTGCCACAGCCGTACCCGCGACCTGGGAGCGATCACCCGCCTCGCCGACGTGCTGATCGTCTCGGTCGGCGTGCCCGCCCTCGTGACCGGCGACATGGTGAGCGAGGGCGTGATCGCCCTCGACGTCGGGATAAACGCCGTGAAGGATCACTCGACGGGCAAGATCCTGATGGTGGGCGACGTCGACTTCGACGGAGTGGAGGCCAAGGCCGAGGCGATAACGCCGGTGCCCGGGGGCATCGGGCCGATCACCGACGTATGGCTCGTGGGCAACGTGCTCGCGGCGGCTGCGATGGCGGCCCGCGTGGAGCCTCGGTTCGGGCACTTCGGGTAGCGCGCCCGGTGCGACGGCGGTCCCTCGGTGGCCGGCCCCGCAGCTGCGGGGCCGGCCGCGCCGGTCGCTGCTCCGGTGCCATTAGACTGCCGGTCGTGCCGGTGGAGATCGACGTGGACCGCGTCGCGCGGCTCGCTCGCCTGGAGCTCACGCCCGAGGAGAAGGAGCGGCTGAGGCTGCAGCTCGGGCTGATCCTCGAGCACGCGGCGAAGGTGGGGGAGGCGGCGGCGGACGACGTGCCGCCGACCGCGTACGCGATCGCGCGCGCGAACGTCTTCCGCCCGGACGTCCCCGAGCCCTCGCTCACCCACGAGGCTGCGCTCTCGAACGCGCCCGAGGCCGAGGAGGGCCGATTCAAGGTTCCCCGGATCGTGGAGACGGGTTCTTGACCGACCTCTGCGACCGCACCGCCACGGAGCTCTCCGCCGGGCTGGCGTCGGGCGAGCTCTCCGCGGTGGACCTCACGGAGTCGTGCCTCTCGCGGATCGACGCCGTGGAGGACCGGGTGAAGGCCTTCCTGACCCTCACGCCCGAGGTCGCTCGTGAGCGCGCGGTGGAGCTCGACGTGCACCGCGCGACCGGAGCGCCCCAGTCCGCGGTGGCCGGGATCCCGCTGGCCCTCAAGGACGTGCTCACGACCAGGGGTATCCGCACCACGTGCGGGTCGCGGATCCTCGAGAGCTACGTGCCGCCGTACGACTGCACCCCGTGGACGCGACTCTCGGGCGAGGGCGCGGTGCTGCTCGGCAAGACCAACTGCGACGAGTTCGCCATGGGCTCCTCGAACGAGAACTCGGCCTTCGGGCCGGTGCACAACCCGTGGGACCTCGACGCGGTCCCGGGAGGATCGAGCGGGGGGAGCGCCGCCGCCGTCGCGGCCGGTGAGGTCGTGTGGGCGCTCGGCACCGACACGGGCGGGAGCGTACGCCAGCCCGCGGCGCTCTGCGGCGTCGTCGGCCTGAAGCCGACGTACGGTCTCGTCTCTCGCTACGGCCTGATCGCGTTCGCGTCCTCGCTCGACACCGTCGGGACGTTCACGCGCAGCGTGCCCGATGCCGCGGTGCTCCTCGGGGCGATCGCCGGGAGGGACCCCCGGGACGCCACGAGCCTGGACGCCCCGCCGGTCGCATCCGATCTCGACCGAGGGATCGCCGGGCTACGCGTCGGCGTGCTCGACGGGACGTTCGGCGAAGGGGTGGCGCAGGGTGTCCGCGACGCGGTGCGCGCGGCATTG
Source organism: Actinomycetota bacterium (assembly GCA_016201135.1). Taxonomy (GTDB): domain Bacteria; phylum Actinomycetota; class UBA4738; order UBA4738; family HRBIN12; genus JACQDK01. The sequence continues at coordinate 21,239 of JACQDK010000006.1, read as the reverse complement.
GATCGGCTCGACGCCCTCGGTGCCGAGGTCGGAGAGGTCTCGCTCCCGCACGCCGACTACGCGCTCAGCGCCTACTACCTGATCGCGCCCTCGGAGGCCTCGTCGAACCTGGCGCGCTACGACGGCGTGCGCTACGGCTTCCGCGTGGAGGGCGGGGCCGACTCCATGGAGATGATGGCCCGAACCCGTGGGCAGGGATTCGGCGCCGAGGTCAAGCGCCGGATAATGCTCGGCACGTACGCGCTCTCGGCCGGCTACTACGAGGCCTACTACGGGCAGGCGCAGAAGGTCCGGACCCTGATCATCCGCGACTACGAACGCGCCTTCGAGGAATGCGACGTGCTGGTCTCTCCGACCTCTCCCACGACGGCGTTCAAGATCGGCGAGCGGGCCGACGACCCGATGGCGATGTACCTGTCCGACGTCTTCACGATCCCGGCGAACCTCGCCGGCGTTCCGGCGATCAGCCTGCCCTGCGGTCTGGACCCCGCGGGGCTACCCGTCGGGCTGCAGTTCACCGGGCCGGTGCTCGGCGAGCAGGTCCTCTTCCGTGCGGCCGAGACCCTGGAACGGGATCTCGGGCTCGACCTGCGGCCCCCGCTCCTCTCCGGCGTGTGAGGCCTGCTGCCTGGCGCCCGCCGAGATGATGATGGCGACGGCGACGACGATGAGCCCTCCCGCGAACACGGTTCGGGCCGTGACCGTCTCGTGCAGGACGATCGCGCCGAGGGCCACCGCTCCCACTGGGGTCACGTACGCGTAGGTCGACACGAGCGAGGTCCTCGTGTTCCGGAGCAGCCACAGGTAGGACGTGAACCCGATCCACGAGCCGAACACGATCAGGTAAGCGAGGGCCAGCACCGACGCGCGCGAGAAGGCGCCGGCATCCAGACGGCCGAACTCTCCGGCGATCGCGCCGGCGGCGACGAAGAGCACCCCGGCCGTGAGCATCTCCATCCCGGCTGCCACGAACGGACGCAGCGGCAGCGCCGCGCGCCGGGCGTAGAGGGACCCGCTGGCCCAGCAGATCGTCGCGCCCACCGCCACGAGAAGCCCGCCGGGATCGACGTGGCCCAGAACCGACTCGCCGACCAGGGCCGCCGCTCCGACGAAGCCCAGGATCAGCCCCGCGATCACCGGCAGCGGCTGGCGGCGCCGGTACACCAGCCGGTCGATCACCGCCATCCAGAGCGGTACGGTCGCGATGATGAGGGCGACGATCCCGCTCGGCACCGTGCGCTCGGCCCATACCACCCCGCCGTTGCCCAGGAAGATGAGGAGCGTCCCGCCGATCGCGGCGGCGCGCCACTGCGCGCGGCCCGGCCGGTCGCCCTCCCGGTCGCCCCGGCGGACGGCGATCGCGTACACGACCGACCCCGCGACCAGGAAACGGACCGCCGCCGCGAGCAGGGGAGGGAGGGTATCGTTCGTCACCCGGATCCCGAGGTAGGTGGTGCTCCAGATGACGTACACGGCTCCCAGCGCGATCCACACGCGCGCCGCGCTGGGCGCCGGCGCGGCGGGTGTGCTCATCTCGGAAGGATAGCGGCCGCGGTCGTCGCGGCCGCCGGCCGCCGGGCGGCCGTCGGCCGCGGTCGGTAGGCTAGCCTCCGTGAGCGAGTGGGAGACCGTCATCGGGCTCGAGTGCCACGTGGAGCTCGACACCCGGACGAAGATGTTCTGCGGCTGCCCGAACGAGTTCGGTGCCGAGCCGAACACCCACGTATGCCCGGTGTGCCTCGGACACCCGGGGTCGCTCCCGGTTCCCAACGAGGAGGCGATCCGCCGGATCGTGAAGATCGGCCTTGCGCTGGGCAGCGAGATCGCGCCCCGCTCCCTGTTCCATCGCAAGAACTACTTCTACCCGGACATGCCGAAGAACTACCAGATCAGCCAGTTCGACCTGCCGATCTGCGTGGGGGGTCACCTCGAGGTCGAGCTCCCCGACGGCACCACGAGCAGGGTCGGCATCACGCGCGTACACATGGAAGAGGACACCGGCAAGACCACGCACGGCAGCGCTTCCGGCCGAATCCACGACGCCGACTCTGCGCTGATCGACTACAACCGCGCCGGCGTGCCCCTCGTCGAGTGCGTGTCCGAGCCCGACATGCGCTCGCCCGAGGAGGCCGCCGCGTACCTGCGCGAGCTCCGCGCCACGCTCGAGGCGCTCGACGTCAGCGACGTTCGCATGGAGGAGGGTTCCCTGCGCTGCGACGCGAACATCTCGGTGCGCCCCTCCGGCAGCGACGCCCTGGGCACGAAGGTCGAGATCAAGAACATGAACTCGATCCGCTCGCTCGAGCGCGCACTGCACTTCGAGCGCGAGCGCCAAGTTGCCGCGCTCGAGGCCGGGGAGTCGATCGTGCAGGAGACCCGGCACTGGGACGAGGACGCGGGGGCCACGAAGTCGATGCGCTCGAAGGAGGAGGCCTTCGACTACCGCTACTTCCCCGAGCCGGACATCCCGCCGCTCGCCCCCGCCTCCGGCTGGATCGAGGAGATCCGCGGGACGCTGCCGGAGCTGCCCCGCGCCCGCCGCGCGCGCTACGAGTCCGACATGGGGCTGCGGCCCGAGGTGGCCCGCGTGCTCGTGGCGAACCGGGCCTCGACCGACCTGTTCGAGCGGACCGTCGCGATCGGCGCCGAGCCGAAGGCTGTCGCGAACTGGGTCACGCAGGACCTCGCGGGCCTGCTGAACGAGGCCGGGACGGATGCACGGGACTCGCGCGTAGCGCCCGAGCACGTGGCCGATCTCATCCGTCTGGTGGCCGACGGAACGATCTCGGGAGCCGGCGCGAAACAGGTGCTCGAAGAGGTCCTCGAGACCGGCGACGAGGTCGAGATGATCGTCGACCGGCGCAGCCTCCGGCAGGTCTCCGACGAGGGCGCTCTGGGGGAGATCGTCGACATGGTGATCGCCGAGCAGCCCGAGGCGGTCGAGAAGCTGCGGGCCGGCAAGCAGGAGCTGATCGGGTTCCTCGTGGGTCAGGTCATGAAGAGCTCCGGGGGCTCCGCGAACCCCAAGCTCGCTCGCGAGCTCCTGCTGGAACGACTCTCGTAGGGAGCCGGAGCCCGGGTGCGCGTCACGGAGCGGAAGCCCCCGCGATACCCGTGGTGGCAGCTGGTGCTGCTCGGGATCGTCGCCGCCGCGGAGGCCGCGGTCTGGCCGATCCGGAGGATGTGGAGGTCGGCCGAACCCCTCGACCGCTACGGGCTCGCCCACATGACGAGCGCCGCCGGTGACACGCTGCTCGCGATAGCGCTCGCCGACTCAGTGTTCTTCTCGATCCCGGCCGATCAGGCCGCCGAGAAGGTTGCCGCCTACCTCGGGCTCACCATGCTGCCGCTCGCGCTCGCGGGACCGCTGCTGGTGCCGCTGCTCGACCGCGCCGGGCCGCGCCGGGCGATCTCGTTCGCGGCGGCGATCGGCCGCGCCGCGATCGCCGTCTACGCCGCGCCGCGCCTGGGCACGCAGGTCCTGTTCCCGGCGGCCCTCGGGCTCCTCGTTCTCTCGAAGGTGCACACGATCACGAAGAACGGGCTGACGATGGCGTACGGGCCCGCCGGCGACGGCCTGATGCGCGCGAACGCGAGGTTGGGGCGGATCGCGGTCGGCGGCGCGGTCTGGGCGTTCCCGCTGGGGTTCGCTTCGCTGAGGCTCTGGGGGTCGGCGGGGCCCATGTACCTGGCTTCGGTCGTGTACCTGTCATCGGCCCTGTCCAACCTGCGCCTGCCGCGCCCTCGCGTGAGCGCGGAGAGGCGCGAGGTGGGACCCCGTGGTCGCCTGCCGGCGCTGACCCAGGCCGCCCTGGGAGCGGTCGGCATGCGGGCGGCGAGCGGCTTCCTGCTGTTCCTGATGGCGTTCGCCCTGCGCAGGGGCGGCCAACCGACCTGGTGGTTCGGCGTCCTCGCGGCCTCTGCCGTCGCCGGCGGATTCCTCGCCGACCTGCTGGCGCCCCGGCTCAACGTGAACCTCGCCGAGGAGGCCGTCGTCATAGGTTGCGTGATCGCGGCCGGGTTCGGCGCACTGGTGGCTTTCGAGTTCTTCGCCGTACCGGTGCTCGCGCTCTTCGCGCTCGCGACCGGCGCCACGACCGAGTTCGGGCGGCTCGCGTTCCAGAGCCTGATGCAGCGGCACGCTCCCGAGGGAGCGCTGGGCCGGGTGTTCGTCCGCTACGAGGTGGTGTTCCAGCTGTCGTGGGTCGGGGGAGCGTTCCTGCCCGCCGTGCTGCCCATCCAGTTCCGTGGAGGGATCCTCGCCCTGGCCGGGTTCTACGTGCTGCTCGGCGCCGCGTACTTCGCTCGGCAGCGGGGCGACCGGGGGGCGACGGAGGCCGGGGGCGCCTGAGGCCGGGGACGCCTGAGGCGCCGGGCTTTCGCGCGAGGGGTCTTAAGCTGGTCGGGTCCGAAAGGGAAGGGGTTCGCATGGCGGAGCTCGTGACGGTAGGCAGGTCCGACGAGATAGGGGAGGGAAAGACCAAGGCGTTCCAGGTGGGGGCCCAGCTCGTGGGGATCGCCCGGGTGGGCGGCGAGCTGCTCGCGTTCAGCGACATCTGCACGCACCGCCAGTGCAATCTCACGTCGGGCGGCGAGATCGAGGGCACCGTGATCGACTGCGAGTGCCACGGGAGCCGGTTCGATATGAAGACCGGCGAGGTCGTGGAGGGACCGGCGACCGAGCCGCTCGCGACGTTCGAGGTCACCGAGGAGAACGGCGAGATCCAGGTGAACGCGTAGCCGATGTCCCGGGCCCTCGTCATCGTCGGCGCGTCCCTCTGTGGGGTGACCGCGGCGGCGACGCTCCGCGAAGAGGGCTTCGACGGGCGCGTCGTGCTGATCGGCGGCGAGGACCTACCGCCCTACGAGCGGCCTCCGCTCTCGAAGGAGTTCCTGCGCGGCGAGGCGCCGCTCGAGAAGGCGTTCGTTCGTGCGCCCGAGTGGTACGCGGACAACGACGTCGAGCTGATGACCGCCACGGTCGTCGAGCGGGTCGACGCGGGGGGCCGCGAGGTGGTCCTCGGCGGCGGGGAGCGGGTCGGGTTCGATGCGCTGCTCGTGGCGACCGGCAGCCGGAACCGCAGGCTCGAGGTTCCGGGCGCCGAGCTGCCGGGCGTGTTCGACCTGCGGACCGCGGGCGACGCTGAGCGGATCCGGCAGGCGGCGGCCGCCGGCGCCCGCGTGGTCTGCGTGGGGATGGGCTTCATCGGCGCGGAGGTGGCTGCCTCCCTCTCTTCGATCGGCTGCGACGTAACGGTGATCGAGGTCTTCGAGACCGCCCTGTACAGGGTGCTCGGTCCAGACATCGGCCGGGTCCTCGAGGCGATCCACCGCGACCACGGCATCGAGATGCGATTCAACGAGACCGTGGCCGGGTTCGAGGGTGACGGGAGGCTGGAGCGGGTCGTGACGGGCGCCGGGATAACTTTCGAGGCCGACCTGGCGGTGGTCGGAGTCGGCACCGAGCCGGTTGCCGAGGTCATGGCCGGGACCGGGCTAGACCTGAGCGGAGGGATCCCCGTCGGCCCCACGCTCGAGACCGAGATCCCGGGAGTGTTCGCCGCCGGTGACGTGGCGCGCCACGACCATCCGGCGTTCGGGCCGATCCGCGTCGAGCACTTCGACAACGCGATCAAGATGGGGGAGACGGCCGCCCGGAACATGCTCGGCAGGGGAGAGGTCTTCGACGACCCGCACTGGTTCTGGTCGGACCAGTACGACTCGCAGGTCCAGATGGCGGGGTTCGCCCCGACGTGGGACGAGATGGTCGTGCGCGGCTCGCTCGAAGATCGCTCCTTCTGCGCGTTCCTCCTTGACCGGGACGGCGTCGTGCGCTCCGCCGTGTCGCTGGACTGGAAACGCGACGTTCGTCGATCTTTCGAGCTGATCCGCAGGCAGGTGGCGCCAGACCTCGCGAAGCTGGCCGATCCCGAGGTCGACCTGCGTACCCTTGTTCCCGAGGAGGGTTGATGCATTTCGTCGTCGTGAACCACCCCGTCTGAGACCTCAGCACCCAACGCCGCATCCGTGAGGCGCGGCAGGACTCGATCGCCAGGGCGATCCACCGGAAGGGGAAGCGCTCGCTGCTCGACCGCGTCCTGGGCCGGGAGCCGGGGGAAAGGCCCATGAGCATCAGCTCGGACGATCTTCGGGGCGGCGCCGAGGACGTCTGGAAGTCCCTGCGTTTCTGAGTCCGGCCGCGAGCGAGGCCCTGTTACCCTGGACCTTCGAGCCGTCGACGACCGGCGCAAGACGACCGGCGCAAGGAGTGAGCGCATTGGACAGGCCCGAGATCATCCTGGCTCCAGGCCCCACGCCGATCCCCCCCGAGGTGCTGCTCGCGCAGGGGAGCCCCCTCGTGTACCACCGGGGGCCCGGCTTCGGGAGGCTGATGCGCTCGGTCACCCAGCACCTGAAGGAGCTCTACCGCACCGAGACGGCAGAGGTGCTGCTGTTCACCTCCTCGGGCACCGGCGGGCTGGAGTCCGCGATCCAGAACTGCTTCTCGCCCGGCGATGAGGTCCTCGTCCCACTCGCCGGCTACTTCTCGGACCGGTGGAGGAAGCTCGCCGAGGCGTACGGCCTGACGGTCCGTTCCATCGAGTACGAGTGGGGGACGAAGGTCCGGCCGGACGACGTGGCCGCCGCCCTCGCCGAGCACCCCGTGAAGGCGGTGCTGCTCACGCAGTCCGAGACGTCGACGGGCGTGATCCAGCCGATCGAGGACCTGGCGCGCGTCGCGAGAGGCGCAGGCGCCCTGGTCATCGCCGACGTGGTCTCGAGCCTCGGCGCCGTGCCTTTCGCGTTCGATGCATGGGGGATCGACGTCGCGATCGGGGGCTCGCAGAAGGCGCTGAGCGCCTCGCCGGGCATCGCGTTCGCCGCCAGCCCGACCCCGAGAACCCCTGGACCCCGGCGATAAGCGTGATGCAGGGGTTGGAGGCCGCGCTCGACCTCTACTTCCAGGACGGCCTCGACGCCGCCATCGCGCGCCACCGGATGCTCTCGCGGGCCGTCAAGGACGGGGCGAGGGCGCTCGGGCTGGACCTGTTCGGCGAGGGGCTCGAGGACAACTGGACCGTCACGGCGATCCGCGCGCCCGAGTCGGCCGACGCCGACGCGATCTGCGCGGCGATCCGGCGCGACTTCGGCTGCGTGCTCGCGCCCGGCCAGGGCCCGCTGAGGGGCAAGGTCTTCCGGATCGGGCACCTGGGCTACTTCAGCGAGCTCGACATCATCCGAGGGCTGGCGGCTCTGGAGATGACCCTGGAGAAGCTCGGCCACCCGGTGAAGCGAGGGGCCGCGGTGGCCGCCGCTGAGGCTGTCTTCCTGGAGCGCCGGTGAGGGTCCTCGTCACCGAGGAGCTCTCCGATGCCGGCTCGACCTGCTGCGCAAGGACTTCCAGGTGGACCTGCGGCCCGAGCTAGCGAAGGGCGACCTCGCCGCCGAGATCGGGCCCTACGACGCGCTGATCGTGCGCTCGCAGACCCAGGTCTCCGAGGAGGTCCTGGCCGCCGCCGAGCATCTGAAGGTCGTCGCGCGCGCCGGGATCGGCGTGGACAACGTGGACGTGGAGGCGGCCACCCGTCGCGGCGTGGTGGTCGTGAACGCGCCGCAGTCCAACGTGGTCTCTGCCGCGGAGCACACGCTCGCGCTGCTGCTGGCCCAGGCCCGCAACGTCCCTCAGGCGAACGCCGACCTGAAGCACGGGCGGTGGGAGCGCTCGAAGTGGCAGGGAGTGGAGCTTCAGGGCAAGACCCTCGGCCTGATCGGGCTCGGGCGCGTGGGGGCTCTCGTCGCCGCGCGGGCGCTCGCGTTCGGCATGCGCGTGATCGCGTACGACCCGTACGTGACCTCCGACCGCGCGAAGGAGATGGGCGTGGACGTGATGCCCACCCTCGAGTCGCTCCTCGTCCAGTCGGATTTCGTCTCGATCCACCTGCCGCGAACCGCCGACACCGAGGGCCTGATCGGGGAGCACGAGCTCTCCCTGATGAAGCCGGGCGCGCGCCTCGTGAACACCGCTCGCGGAGGTGTCGTGGACGAGCACGCGCTGGCCAAGGCGCTGGAGGAGGGCCACCTCGCAGGGGCTGCCCTCGACGTCTTCGCCGAGGAGCCGGCAGCCGACTCGCCTCTGTTCGGGTTCGAGAACGTCGTGGTGACGCCGCACCTGGGCGCGTCGACGGTCGAGGCGCAGGACAAGGCCGGCGTGACCGTGGCGGAGATGGTGCGTCTGGCTCTCAAAGGCGAGTTCGTCCCGTACGCCGTGAACGTGTCGGCCGGGGCCGAGGTGAGCGAGATCGTCAGGCCGTTCGTGCTCCTGGCCGAACGGCTAGGTGCCCTCCTGGTCGGGCTCGCTGGGGGAGGCGTCCGCTCGATCGAGTGCGCGTACCTGGGCCGGATCGCGGAAGCCGACACGCGCGTGCTCACGCTCGCGGCCCTGAAGGGTGTCCTGCGAAGCGTGCTGAACGAGCCGGTCTCGTTCGTGAACGCACCGTTGCTCGCGCGCGAGAGGGGCCTCGCCGTCAGCGAGATGCGCTCGACCATCTCCCAGGACTACGTGAGCCTCATCTCGCTGCGCGCCGACACCGAGGAGGGACCGGTCTCGGTCGGCGGCACGCTCGTCGGGAAGAAGAACGCCGAGCGCGTGGTCCACGTGTGGGACTTCGAGGTGGAGATCGCCCCAGCCGAGCACATGATCTTCTTCGTGTACAGCGACCGTCCCGGAGTGATCGGCAGGGTCGGGACGATGCTGGGCGAGCACGGGGTGAACATCGGGACGATGGAGGTGGGCCGCAAGTCCGAGGGCGGCGACGCCCTGATGGGGCTCACCGTCGACTCGCCCGCGCCGCCGGACGTGCTCGAGCAGATCGGCCACGAGATAGGCGCCACCCGGCTGCGCACCATCACGCTTCCGCTGTAGCGGATCTCACAGCCGCCAGCCCGGCTGCGGCTCGGGTGCTAGACTCGGTGGACCATGAAGCGGACGCTCACGATCGACGGGGACGCGGCTGCGCCAGCAGCCGTCTGACGCGACAGCGTCGCCCGGATCGGATCCACGCCCACCCGCACCAGGAGTTCGCTTCATGAGCCGTTCACCCAGAGCCAACATCCGCCGTCTCGCGCTCGGCCGACTGATCTCCGTCACCGGCGGCGCCGCTGCATACACGGCGCTCATGTTCACGATCTGGCACCGGACGCATTCGGCGACGGTGCAATCGGTCACGCTCCTGCTGACGTTCGGCGTCGTCGGGATCGCGGGGCCGCTCGCCGGCGCGCTCGGGGATCGATTCGACAGGCGCAAGGTGATGATCTGGTCCGAGGCCGGCGCGGCGGCGATCTTCGGGGTCATGGCGTTCGTCACCGAGCCCCGCTGGCTGATCGGGCTCGCGTTCGCCTCGGCCCTGGCCGAGTCGCCGTTCTACTCGGCGTCCCGGGCGGCCATCCCGAACCTCGCCGAACGCGACGAGGACATCGCTTGGGCGAACAGCCTGATCTCGATCGGCGTGAACGCCGGTGTGGCGATCGGACCGGTGCTCGGCGGGCTGCTCGTGGCCGCGGTGGGGGCCTCCTGGGTCTTCGGCTTGAACGCCGTCTCGTTCCTGGTCTCGCTCGCGTTCACGCTCTCGGTTCGGGGGCGCTACTCGACCGCGCGAGCCGAAGGCCACGAGGAGCACCGGGGCATCATGGCCGGCCTGCGGTTCATCGCCCGGGAACGGGTCCTGCGACTCGTGACCCTGGCCTGGGTCGTATTCCTGCTCGGCATGGGGATGGGCATGGTGGCCGACGCCGCGCTGGCGGAGGCCTTCGGCGCTGGCTCCACCGGCTTCGGCCTCATGATCGCGTGCTGGGGGACGGGCTCGGTGCTCGGCTCGGTGCTCGGCCGCAGGCTCACGAGACGGACCGAGCCGGTCGCCGTCGTCGCAGGGTGCGCCGGGGTCGGGGCGGCGGGCCTCGCGGTCGGGTTCTCGCCCACGTTCGCGATCGTGCTGGGGGCCCTGTTCCTGATGGGCACGTGCGACGGTCTCCAGGTGGTGGCCGAGCAGGGGCTCATGCAACGGCGATCTCCGGACGCCGTCCGGAGCCGCGTGCTGGCCGCCTTCGACGGCGTGCTTTCGCTCGGGCTGGCGGTCGCGTACCTGGCGGCCGGCCCCGTCCTTCACATGCTGGGGCCGAAGAGGGTGTACGCGGTCGGCGGCGCCGGGGCGCTCCTGGCCGGCCTGCTCCTGCTGCCGCTGCTCGAGCTCCGTAGGGAGACCGGGGGGCCGGGCGAGGCGCCAGGGGGCCCGCGGGAAGTCGGGGAAGAGGCGACGCTCCCACCCCCGGTCGTGTGACACTCTCCGCGGATGGTGCCCGAGGGGCGGAAGGCGGTACGGCGGGTTGCGGCGGCGCGGCTCGTCTCCCTCACGGGGAGCGGGGCGGCGTTCGCCGCCCTCGCCTACCTCGTGTACCGCCTGACGGGGGCGTCGTCGGCATGGGTGTCGCTCACGTTGCTGCTGACGTTGGGCGTGCAGGGGATCGCGCAGCCGCTGGTGAGCTGGCTGGGAGACCGCGCCGACCGGAAGAGGGTCCTCGTCGCGAGTGACCTGCTCTCGACGGTCGGGTTCATGGCGCTCGCGCTCATGCGGTCGCCGGGACAGCTCGTGACGGTCGCATGTGCCACCGCGATCGTGGCCTCACCGGTCTTCGCGGTGTCCTCCGCAGTGGTCCCGAACCTCGTGGACGAGAAGGACTTGGCGTGGGCGAACGGCAGGATCGCCCTCGGGCGCAGCGTGGGGAACCTCGTGGGGCCGATCCTCGGGGGAGCGATCGTCGCGGCTCTCGCTCCCGGCCGTCACCCGACCGGAGGCCAGCTACACGAGGCCGGGCTCTGGGTGTTCGGGTTCAACGCGTTGACGTTCCTCGTGTCGGCGTGGCTGGTCGGCACCACCCGTGGACGCTTCAACGACGAGCGGCCGGCCGAGCCGCAGTACCGCGGCGTCCGGGCGGGCTTCCGGTTCGTGGCTAGGGACCGCGTGCTGCGGGCGATCCTGCTCGCGTGGGTCGTGATGCTCGTCGGCGCCGGGCTGATCCTGGTGGCGGAGGTCGCTCTCGCCGACTCGTTCGGGAAGGGCTCGCTCGGCTACGGGCTCCTCTCGGCCCTGTGGGGAGGCGGTGCCGCGGTGGGCTCCCTGCTTGCCGGGCGCGTGCTCACGGCACGCCGGGAGGGCAACGCCTTTACGCTCTCGATCTTGGCCGCTTCCGTCGGGTTGTTCCTGATCGCGGCATCGCCCTGGTGGATCCTGGTTCTGCTGCTGATGGGAGCCCTGGGCATGACCGACGGCCTGGGGACCGTGGCCGAGCAGGGGATCATCCAGCGGCGGACGCCTGATGAGGTCCGGAGCCGTGTCGGCGGCGCGATCGAGACGGCGGCGCTCCTCGCGTTCGCCGCCTCGTTCGGGTTCGGCGGGTTCCTGGTGGACGCGTTCGGTCCGCGGGTCGCGTACACGGTCGGGGGCGCGGCGGCGTTGCTCGCGACGCTGGTGCTGGTGGGTCCGCTCAGGAGCGTCTCTCGCGAGCCGGCGCCCTCCGCGGGTTGAGCTGGCGCCCGGAGTCCTTGGCCGGATAGGCTCCACCGACTTTCACAGGAGGAGGCGGCGTGGCGTCCGAGAGCTACACGTTCTACATCCAGCCCTGGTACCGGAAGTCGCCCTACTTCGAGGCGACGAAGCGCCACGGGTGCAAGAGCTGGGGGCTGTACAACCACATGCTCCTGCCGACGTTGTACGAGGACCCCGTGGCCGAGTACTGGTCGCTGCTTCGGGGCGTGACGGTCTGGGACGTCGCGGTCGAACGCTGCGTGGAGATCGCGGGACCGGACGCCTTCGAGCTCACGAACCTCATCACCTGCCGCGACCTCACGACCTGCGACGTGTGGCAGTGCAAGTACGCGCTGCTCACGACCGACTGGGGCGGCATCGTCAACGACCCGGTGCTGCTTCGCCTGGCCGAGGATCGGTTCTGGCTGGCGCTCGCGGACTCGGACGCGCTGCTGTACGTGGCCGGGGTCGCCGCCGGCCGCGGGCTCGACGTCCAGATCCACGAGGCCGACGTCGCACCCCTCCAGGTCCAGGGCCCTCGCTCGAAGGACGTGATCGCGGCGCTCTTCGGCGAGGCGGTGGCGGACCTGCGCTACTACTGGTGTTGCGAGGCCGAGGTCGACGGCATCCCCACGGTTGTCTCGCGCACCGGGTGGACGGGGGAGGTGGGGTACGAGATCTACCTTCGGGACACCGCGCGCGGCGACGACCTGTTCGAGAAGGTGATGCAGGCCGGGGAGCCGCACGGGATCCGCGTGATCGCGCCGAGCGAGGCACGGCGGATCGAGGCCGGAATCTTCAACTACGGCTCGGACATGCGTGTGGAGGACACGCCCCTGCACGTGACCGGTTTGGAGAGGCTCGTCGAGCTGGATCAGGAACAGGAGTTCATCGGGAAGGCCGCGTTGCGCCGGCTGGCCGGGACCGGGGTGGATCGCAAGCTCGTCGGGATCGAGATCGGCGGCGCCCCGATGACCGACGAGGGCGCGCTGAACGACTTCTGGCCGGTGCACGAGCCTGGGGGACGGCGGATCGGCAGGGTGACGGCCGGAGCGTGGTCGCCACGCCTGGAGAAGAACGTCGGCTACGCGTGGGTGCCCGCGACTCACTTGGCTGGTGGGACCGGGCTGGAGGTCCGAGAGCCGCTGGGCCCTCGGCCGGCGACCGTTGAGGCGCTGCCGTTCGTCGATCCCAAGAAGGAGATTCCGAAGTCGTGAGCGAGCTCGGCTGAAGGTGCGCCCGGGCCGGGCCTCCCGCTATCCTTGAGCCGTCGCCGGGAAGCGCGTTCCGGCCGGTCGCGAGCCAAGGAGGTTCCGGTGCCGATCACCGAGGTCGAGAAGATCTGGATGGACGGCGAGCTCGTGCCCTGGCACGAGGCCAAGGTCCACGTGCTCAGCCACGCCCTGCACTACGGCAGCGGGGTGTTCGAGGGCATCCGGGCCTACGAGACCTCGCGAGGCCCTGCCGTCTGGCACCTCGACGAGCACGTGAAGCGTCTGTACCGCAGCGCGAAGCTGTACCACATGGAGATCCCGTACTCGCCGGAGGCCCTCGTGCAGGCCACGAAGGACGTGATCCGCGCGAACGGGCTGAACGCCTGCTACATCCGGCCGCTCGTGATCCGCGGCTACGGCGAGATGGGCGTGAACCCCCTGAACGCCCCGGTCAACGTGGTGATCGCCGTGTGGCCGTGGGGCGCGTACCTGGGCGAGGACGCCCTGGAGCGCGGCGTGCGGATCAAGATCTCGAGCTGGCGGCGGAACGGGCAGAACTCGCTGCCCTCGGCGGCGAAGGCGACGGGCCAGTACATCAACTCGGTCCTTGCGAAGGTGGAGTCGCTCAAGGCCGGCTACGACGAGGCCATCATGCTCAACGAGCAGGGCTCCATCACCGACGGCTCCGGCGAGAACGTGTTCGTGGTGCGCTCGGGGGTGCTCACGACCCCGCCGATCCAGGCAGGCTGCCTGGACGGCATCACCCGCAGCACCGTGATGCGGATCGCGCGCGACCTCGGCTACGAGGTTGGCGAGGAGAACCTCGTGCGCACCGACCTCTACAACGCGGACGAGGCCTTCTTCACCGGGACGGCCGCCGAGATCACACCGATCCGCGAGGTCGACGATCGAGTCGTGGGCGAGGGCCACCGGGGTCCGGTGACCAAGGAGCTTCAGGGCGCTTTCTTCGCGGCCACGAAGGGCGAGACCGACCGGTACCAGTCCTGGCTCACCTACGTGAACGACTGAGCCTCGCGCTCAGTCGATGAGGCTTCCCGGGTCGGTGTTGGCGCCGCTCACCAGGGCAACCACGCGCTCGTCCGGCTCCGGATCGTAGGCGCCGGACAGGAGCGCCGCGATCGGGGCGGCGGCGCCGGGCTCGACCACCAGGTGGATCTCGTCCCACAGGCGCCGCCGCGCCACCTCGATCGCATCGTCGGAGACGAGCGCCACGCGGTCGACGAACCGCCGGCAGATCTCGAAGGGGATGTCGCCGAGCCTGCGCGCCCCCAGGGCGTCGGCGGCGATGCCGCCGACCTGGACGTCGACGGGCCGGCCGGCCTCCAGCGCCGCCGTGAGTGTCGGGCAGAGGGCCGGCTCGACCCCGACCACCCGGACCTCGCCCGCGAACCACGCTGCTATGCCGCCGATCAGGCCGCCGCCGCCCACGGCCACGAGCACCGTGTCGATGGCCGGCACCTGGTCGGAGAGCTCCAGCGCGATCGTGCCCTGCCCGGCCACGACCTCCGGCTGGTCGTACGCGTGCATGAAGAGCGCCCCGGTGTGGAGCGCGCGCTCCTCGCACGCTTCCAGTGCGTCCGCGTAGTAGCCGGGAACCACCCGCACCTCAGCGCCGTACGCGCGGATCCGGTCGATCTTCATCTTGGGGGAGGTGGACGGCACGAAGACCTCCGCGCGATGGCCCAACTCCCGCGCGGCGAACGCCACCCCGAGGCCGAAGTTGCCGCCCGAGGCGGCGATCACGCCCGCGTCGTCGACCTCGGCGGAAAGGGTGCGGTTGAACGCGCCTCGCGGCTTGAAGGAGCCCGTGTGCTGCAGGAGCTCCAGCTTGAGCACCAGCTCTCCCGGGATCCCTCCCAGCGAGAACGGACCGAGGTCAAGGACGGGCGTGCGGCGAACGCGGCCGAGGATCCGTTCCGCGGCGGTCTCCACGTCGAAGCGGGTGATCGGCGGTGGCTCCATGCCCGGAGCCAGCAGGTCCATGGCGCAATCCTGGCACGGCCCCGGGCGCCTTGCGAGCCGCCTTGACACCCGACCGGCCCCTCCTTACGGTTCGGAGCCGAACGATCGGTGGGGGATCGGGGGTTCCGTCACGCGCACGCACGCCTTGGTCGAGGGTGTCGAGGTTCCGACAGAGCATTGGATAGGCGGCGAGAGGGTCTCGTCGGCCGACGCGTTCGTGGACGTCTCTCCGATCGACGAGATGCCGATCGCCGAGGTGGCGCGCGGCGGAGCGCCGGAGGTCGATGCCGCGGTGCGCGCCGCGAGGCGGGCATCCGAGGCATGGGGGAGCACGCCGCCGAAGAGGCGCGCGGAGGTCCTGCACCGGATCGCCGACCTCGTGCAGGAGCGCGTCCCCGAGCTCGCGGCGGTCGAGACGCGCGACAACGGATCGCTCCTTCGCTCGATGCGGAGCTCGGTCATGCCCCGCGTCGCGCGCAACTTCCGGTTCTTCGCCGACCAGCTGCTTGAACTCGGCAACAGGGAGATGGCCTACGAGGGGTTCTCCGAGCGACTGACGTGGGACCCGAGCGGGGTGACCGGGGTCATCACCCCGTGGAACGCGCCGCTCATGCTCGCGACCTGGCGGCTCGCGCCGGCGCTCGCGGCCGGGAACGCCGTGATCCTGAAGCCGCCCGAGTGGGCGCCGCTCACCGCTTCGATGCTCGCCGACATCGCGCGCGGCGCCGGCCTCCCCGACGGGGCGCTGAACGTCGTGCAGGGGATAGGCGAGGAGGCCGGCGCCGCGCTAGTCGCGCATCCGGGCGTCGATCGGGTCGCGTTCACCGGGTCGGCCGCGACCGGCAGGCTGGTCGCCGCCGCGGCGGGCGCGAACCTCACGCCGGCCTCGCTCGAGCTCGGCGGCAAGTCGCCCTTCGTTGCCTTCGCCGACGCGGACCTGGACGCCGTCGTGAAGCAGGCCGTGAACCAGTACGACAGCGCGGGGCAGGTTTGCCTTGCCGGCACGCGACTGATCGTAGAGGCGAGCGTCTACGACGAGGTCCTTGACCGTCTCGGCGGCGCCGCGGCAGCCCTGCGACAGGGCGACCCGCGCCAGGATGCCACCGATCTGGGTCCGCAGATAACCCGCGAGCACTTCGACAGGGTGGACGGGTTCGTGCGCCGGGCGAAGGCGGACGGCGCGAGGGCGGTGTTCGGCGGCGCACCGAACGAGGAGCTGGGCGGGCTCCACTACCGGCCGACGCTCTTCGTCGAGGCGCCGGAGGGCTCGGAGATCCTCACCCAGGAGGTCTTCGGCCCGGTGCTCACGGCGCAGCCGTTCACCGGTGAGGACGAGGCCGTCGCGCTCGCGAACTCGACCGAGTACGGCCTGGCGGCGATCGTCTACACGGGCGACCCCGGGCGCGCGGAGCGCGTCTCCCGCAGGCTGGTCGCCGGGACCGTCTGGGTGAACTGCTTCTTCGTGCGGGACCTGGCCGCGCCGTTCGGGGGAGCTCGCCACTCCGGGATCGGCCGCGAGGGCGGACCCTGGAGCTTCGACTTCTACGCGGACGTGAAGAACGTCTGCACGGCCCCCTGGTGAGAGGAGCCCGCATGGGAGAGATCGTCGGTGCCGGCATCGTGGCGCACGTGCCCACGATCATGCTGCCGGAGTCGGTGCGCCTTCAGATCAACGACGGGAAGGAGATCACCCTCCACTCGGGCCTGAAGCGCCTGCGCTCGGAAGTGTTCGACCGGTTGAAGCCCGACACGGTCGTGGTCCTGGACACGCACTGGGAGTCGACGTTCGAGCACATCGTGACCGCGCACGAGCGCCGGGAGGGGCGCTTCACCAGCCACGAGCTTCCGCGAGGCATGAGCGGGATCCCGTACGAGATGCCGGGCGACCCGGAGCTCGCGCGCGCGCTCGCGCAGGAGGCCGAGGGCCGCGACGACACGTGGATACTTGCCTGCGAGGACCCGTACCTGCCGATCTTCTACGGCACCGTCAACATCTGGTCGTTCCTGGGCGGCGGCGAGCGATGGGTCTCCGTCGCGATCAACCAGACGTGCACGACCGAGGACTTCCTGCTGCTCGGCGAGCTCCTCGGCAGGGCCGTCGAGCGGGTGGATCGCAGGGTGGTCGTGCTGGCCTCCGGCGGCATGACGCACCGCTTCTTCCCGTTCCGCGAGCTGCGCAGCCGGGAGTCCTCGAGCCTGGACAACATCATCAGCCCCGAGGCGAAGGAGGCGGACCTGCACGTGCTCGACATGCTGGGAAGAGGCGATCACGCCGGCGTCATCGACTGGATGCCCGAGTACAGGCGGTTCGCGCCGGAGGGCAAGTTCGGGCACTACCTCATCATGGCCGGCGCGCTCGGCGGCCCCCGCTGCGGGGCGCCCGGAGAGCTCTTCAGCGAGTACGAGGCCTCGGTCGGCACCGGCCAGGTGCACGTGTGGTTCGAGCGTCCCGCGGACGGGTGGACGCGGTCCGGCTAGGGACGTGCCGACCATCGGAAGTAGCATCGACGACGAGATGACCGCCGAGCCCGAACGGCCGCTCCGCCTCGACGCGTCTCGCGAAGAGGCGCTGGCCCGCGCCACGAAGCTCGTGGCCGAGGCGTGGGGCTCGTTCGACCGGTTCCGCCCGGAGGAGCCGCCCCTGGACGAGCGCGTGCGCGCGCTGCTCCGCGCGGAGCTGCCCGAGCGGGCGGTGCCGGTGCACGAGGCGCTCGATGACGCCGCCAGGATCCTGGACGAGTCGATCGCGCAGCCGCGCCCGCGCTACTTCGCGTTCATCGGGTCCTCGGGTCTCGAGATCGGGACCATCGCGGACCTGCTCGCCCACACGTACGACATCAACCTCGCGGTGGACGCGCGCGCCGCCACCGAGGTCGAGGCGCAGGCCGTGCGCTGGGTTGGGGAGTTCGTGGGGTTCCCCGCCGGGAGCGGGGCGTTCACGAGCGGGGGAACGATCAGCAACGTGACGGCGCTCGCCGCCGCCCGGGAACGCGCCCTGCCCGGGTCGCGCACGCGCGGACTCGGGGGCGAGCGGGTGGCGGTGTACTGCTCGACCGAGGTCCACTACTCGATCACCCGCGCCGTCGAGCTCCTGGGGATCGGCTCGTCGAACCTGCGGGCGGTTCCGATCGACGGGCTGCACCGGATGCGCCCCGAGGCCCTCGCCGAGGCGATCGATCGCGACCTCGCCGGCGGCGTCACCCCGGTCGCTGTCGTCGCGACGGCCGGGACCACGCTGACGGGCGCCGTCGATCCGCTGGCCGACATCGCGAGCGTCTGCGTCGAGCGCGGGGTCTGGCTCCACGTGGACGGGGCGTACGGCCTGCCGGCCGCGTCGGTCCGCCCCGAGCTCTTCGAGGGGATCGATCGCGCGGACTCCTGTTCGATCGACGCGCACAAGTGGCTGTACGTCCCCAAGGCGTGCAGCGTGGTGCTCGTCCGCCAGCGAGCCGATCTCGTGGGGGCGTTCGGGCACGAGGAGGGGTACCTGCCGCACCAGCGGCACGAGCTGCACGCCGTCGACACGACGCTCGAGTACTCGAGGCCGTTCCGCGCGCTGAAGGTCTGGCTCGCGTTCCGCGCCCACGGCGCGCCGCAGTTCCGCGCCGCGATCCGGCAGAACCTGCACGAGGCCGAGCTGCTGTACTCGCGGGCCCAGATGACTGAAGACTTCGAGGTGCTCGAGGGGCCGCCGCAGCTCTCGATCGTCCCGATCCGGCACGCGCCGGGGTCGGTGAGGGACGTGAACGCGCACAACGACGCGCTCGCCCGGGCGATCCAGGCCGACGGGCGCGTGTACCTTTCCTCGGCGCTGATCGACGGCGCGGTATGGCTGCGGCCGTGCTTCGTGAACTTCCGGACCACCGAGCAGGACGTGCTCGCACTGATGGACGTGGCGCGCGAGCTGGGAGAGCGGCTCGCGGGCGAGGCCTCCCGCTGATGGACGACCTGCTCCCCGCCGAACGCAAGGTCCTGGACGTCCTGGGGGAGATGCCGCTCGACTTCCGCGCCATGGCCGTGGTCTCGAACCTGTTCCGCAGCTCCACCGCGATCCGCCGGCACATGGAGTCGAAGATCCTTGCGAGGGACCGGCTCTCGTGGACTTCCTTCGTGGTGCTGTGGGTCCTTTGGGTGTGGGGCGACATGGAGGCTCGCGAGCTGGCGGCCGGCGTGGGGATCAGCCGCCCCACCGCCACGGGCGTGGTCACCACGCTCGAGGGCCGCGGCTTCGTCCGGCGCCGGAAGGCCGTGGCGGACGGGCGGCTGGTGATCGTCTCGCTCACCGCAGCGGGGCGCCGGAAGATCGCCGAGCTGTTCCCCCTGTTCAACGCCGAGGAGGTCGCGGTGACGTCGCACCTGTCAGCGGCCGACCAGGAGATGCTGGCGACCTGGCTCCGCTCGATGCTCCGAGCGGTGGACGGAGGCCGGCCGTCCCGGGGCTAGGTGTGAGCGGCGGATCCGCTCGCTGCGGCAGCCGCACGAGCTACTGGCATTCGCGGGTAGCGTCCACGACCCAGCTCCCGTCACCCAGTCGGATGGCCCCGACTTCCTCGGGCCCCCGATCCGAGAACGTCGCAACATAGATGACCGTGTCCGACTTCTCGGTCTTGTCGGTCGACGGGACGATAGTCGGCGAGGAGTCTGAGCTGCCCGATGTCGCCTGGTCCTGTGCCACCCTGGCCTTGACGGCGTCGAGAGCCGAAGGGCTTCCGCCGCCGTCACTCCCGAACGTGTACGACTGCCCCTGGATGAACTCATAGCCATCGCACGAGAAGTGCCCTGGATCCGATGATGCTCCCGACCTGGCCGCCACCAGGCCACCGACCGCCAAGCCGGCGACCACCGCCGCTGACGCCACGACCGCTGATCGTGCACGCATGAACGGACCTCCTCCTCCGAGCTTTGTATCGGCATGCCTCCAGAAGGTCAAGAGCGGTCCGCTCCCAGAGGTCCACCTCGAAAGTCCACCACTTCTCGGACGCTAACCGCACGACGCGGCCTTCGATGCTGAGGAGGAGGAGGCGTCTTGGGTGGGGAAACTCTTGTCATCGGTGCAACTCGTGCCGGGCTGTGGGCAACACCAAGACGATGCAGGTTGAGCACACGTCTCAAGGAAACGGCTCGTCCGCACCAGCGGGTGCCGTCAGCTGTCCTTCGTGTGGTTCACTCTTGATGTTGACGGCCCTACCTCCGATCGAAGGAACCGTGATGCCAGGGAGGAACCGAAGACGCCCCAGGGCTCAGCACGACGTCCTAGATGTCAGGATCCTGACCCTCATCGCCAAAGGCGAGACGGACGGGTCCATCGCGCGGGGACTCGGAGTCCCTCTTGCCAAGGTGAAGCGATCCTTGCAGGAGTGGCTCATCAGGCTTGACGCCCAGAATCGGACGGAGGCTGTCGTGAGGGCGATCGCGGCTGGCATCCTTAACCTCCACGGGGAGGACGACGAGGTACGGATCGTGGATCCCCGGCCCCCCGAGCAGAGGTGAGGAATGGCGCAGCCCCCGACGGATGCCGACATCATAGAGCGCTCCTGGAAGGAGCCAGAGGTCTTCGCCGAGCTCTTCGAGCAGCACTACCTCACGATTCGCCGGTATCTGGTCAGGCGAGTGGGTGCGGCAGGTGCGGACCTTGCCGCGGACGTGTTCCTTGCGGCTTTCGACTCTCGCTTCACGTATAGGCTTGATCACCAAGATGCCCGGCCTTGGTTGTTCGGCATATCCGCCAATCTCCTGAAGCATTACCTCAGAGACGAACGTCGTCGTCTAGCAGCTCTTGCCCGAGTTCCCCCGGCTCCGAGCTTCAACGACCCCTACGATGCTGTCGATGCTGCGCTCGACGCTGAGACCGCGCTCGTCCGGGTCGCTTGGGCCCTCTCCCTCCTGAACGAAACTGACCGCGAGATGCTCCTACTGCTCTGCTGGGGGGATCTCAGCTACGAGGAGATCAGCCAGGCCCTCGACGTCGGTGTCGGGATCGTGCGATCTCGTATCCATCGCGCCAGGGTGAAGATCCGCGAACTCGTCGGTTCGGAGTGGGAGTTCAACACGGTCGAAACCGGAGAATCAGACGGAGGTGCACCGTGAACGATCTGAAGCTGATCCGTGCCCTGGGTGCCGGTGAGGATGATTACCTGGAGGACGACGTTGCGGTGAGAGCCCGGGCGCGGCTTCAGTCCCACATCGCCGCGTCCCGACTGCCAGATCGCGACCGCGCACGGCCGC
The DNA here is from genome assembly GCA_016201135.1 of Actinomycetota bacterium. Lineage (GTDB taxonomy): Bacteria > Actinomycetota > UBA4738 > UBA4738 > HRBIN12 > JACQDK01. Next base: position 238 of record JACQDK010000006.1, on the reverse strand, counting down.
GGGTTGACGAGCAGCGGCGTACCAACCGGGTGCGAGCGCTGGTCTCGCTGGCGGTTTCGGCGCTCATCCTGGCGGGCGCGCTCCTTGTTGCCTCGGCGGATCCTCTGCCCTCCGGGTCTTACACGATCCTGCCGGCGACCGCCGTTGCCGCTCAAGCGCTCGACAGCGTCAGGTCACAGGTCAATTCCGAGATCTGCACGCAGGGCGCACTCGACACGATCGGCACGCTGGCATCCAC
>JACQDK010000012.1 GCA_016201135.1 Actinomycetota bacterium | reverse complement strand
GGTGACCGTGAACGGGGACACCATCGACGAGCCGAACGAGACCTACACGGTGGGGCTGTCCAACCCGGTCAGCGCGGCCATCGCCGACGGCTCGGGCCTCGGCACGATCACGGACGACGACGCCCCTCCGAGCCTCACGGTCTCCGTCGCGAAGACGAAGAAGACGGTCACGGCCAAGGGCCTGCTAGCACCGGGCACGTCCGGGATGAAGGTGACCGTCACGCTCTACAAGAAGAAGGGCGCCAGGTACGTGAAGGTGTCCACCCGCACCGTCACGGTCGGCACGATCGCCGACCGCAACGGAGACGGGACGCTGGAGGCCGCCTACGCCGCGAAGTTCAAGAGGCCCGCCCGAGGCGCCTACAAGTTCAAGGCTGTGTTCAAGGGCGACGCCGACCACCTGCCCTGCTCGGCATCGAAGACCTTCAAGCTCTAGTCTCCACACCGCTCCCGCCCCGCCGATGTCGGCGGCGGGCGTGAGCATCTCCCCGTGAGCCCCCCCCTTCCCCGAGCGGTCACTTCTTGTTCCCGAGCGGTCACTTCTTGACTCTCGAACACCTGTTCGGTATCGTTCGGAGCCCGCTCGGCCCCACCGGACGGAGGAGCGAGTGCTCGTCGAACCTATCCAGGCCACGCTCGAGATGGGCGTGCCTCTGTCCGAGGTCACGTTCTGCGTGGTCGACCTCGAGACCACGGGCGGCTCGCCCACCGACTCTCGGATCACAGAGATCGGCGCCGTGAAGCTGAGGGGCGGCCAGCGGATCGGCACGTTCTCCTCGCTCGTGAACCCGCAGGTCGCCATCCCGCCCTACATCACGCACCTCACCGGCATCGACGACTTCCTCGTGACCGGTGAGCCGCCTATCGAGGAGGTGCTTCCCTCGCTCGTCGAGTTCCTGCGGGGCTCCGTCTTCGTGGCGCACAACGCTCGGTTCGATCACTCGTTCCTCAACGCTGCGCTCGGGCGGTTCGACTACGACCCGGTCCCCGGGCCGGCGGTCTGCACCGCGCGCCTGGCCCGGCGGATCGTCTGGCCCGACGTTCCGAACGTGCGGCTCCAGACCCTCGCGAACTACTTCCGCACCCGCGTGAAGCCGGCGCACCGCGCGCTCGCCGACGCGGAGGCGACGGCCGAGGTCTTGGACGGACTGCTCGACCTCGGCGGGCGCCTCGGCATCCTTTCGCTCGGCGACCTCCACGAGGCCGTACGTGCCCGCGGCCGGCCGCACTTCGGGAAGATCCGGATGGCGGACGACCTGCCGCGCGCGCCCGGCGTGTACGCGTTCCGGGGGCGTGATGGACGCGTCCTCTACGTCGGGAAGTCGAAGGATCTCCGTGCGCGCGTGAAGAGCTACTTCTACGGCGACGAGCGGAAGAAGGTGAACGACCTGCTCGCCGAGGCGCACCGCGTGGAAGGCGTCGAGTGCCCCGGCGGTGAGCTCGAGGCTCTCGTGGTGGAGGCACGCCTGATCCGCCGTCACGAGCCGAGGTACAACCGGCACGGGAAGAGCTGGCGGCGCTACGCGTACCTGAAGATCGACACGTCCGAAGCCTTCCCGCGGATCAAGGTCGTGCGTCGCGCGAGCGTCGACGACGGCCACGTGTACCTCGGGCCCTTCACGAACGGTGGTCGTGCGCACCTGGCGAAGGAGGCGCTCGAGGAGGTCTTCCCGATCCGGCGGTGTACCAGAGCGATGGGCGCCCGGACGCGGTTCGCGCCGTGCGCCCTCGCCGGCATGGGCCGCTGCGCTGCCCCGTGCGATGCCCGCGTCGATCCCGAACGCTACGGAGAGCTCGTCCGGGAGCTCCTCTCCTCCCTCTACGCCCCGGGCGGGCTCCTCGCAGCGCTCGAGTCGCGCATGGCCGCGCTCGCCGCGGCCGAACGGTATGAGGAGGCCGCGCTCGTGCGCGACCGGCTGAGGGTCCTGGCCGAGGCGCTGCGGCGCGCCCGGCAGGACGCATGGCTCCTGGGCGCCGGGCGCCTGACCGTCGCAGGCCCCGACGGCCGGCCGCTGCGGTTCGAGGACGGCGGGCTCGTGACCGGCAACGCCACGCCGGAGCCGATCCCTCACCCGTGCCCGCGCGAGCGCGCAGACGAGCTCGCCGCGGTGCGCTCGTGGCTCGCCCGGAACCCGGTCACGGTGCTCTCGTGCGACGAGCCGCCTGCCGAGCCGGTGGAGGGCGGAGCCGAGCTCCACCATCTCCTGGCACGACTCCGAGCCTGGGATCGCGAGAAGCCGAGTCGTCCCCTGAAACCGGCAACTTGTCAGCCCGCCGGGTCACCCACTAGGGTTGGGGATCCGCGCCAAGGACACGCGCGAAGGACAAGAAGGAGGAGACGCATGGCGGAATTCATGGACGTGCACCGCGGGATGGAGGGCATCACCCCCGAGCTCTTGGCGGAAGCGCACAACGCCGACCTGGCGATCCAGGGAGAGGAGGGCGTCGACTTCAAGCACGCGTGGGCCGATCCCGCGAGCGGCCTCGTGTTCTGCCTGTCGGAGGCGCCGGACGCCGGAGCCGTGAAGCGTATCCACGAGCGGGCCGGCCACCCTACCGACGAGGTCTACGAGGTCCCGCTCCAGGCCTGAGCCTGCCAGCTTGTGGCTCCGGATAGACTGGGAGCCAACATGGAGCGAGCGGTCATCCTCGAAGGCGCGCGGACGCCCATCGGGAGGTTCCTGGGCGCCTTCTCCGAGGTCACGACCGTCGAGCTGGGCACGCTCGCGGCCGTCGAGGCGATGCGCCGGTCGAACGTCGAGCCCGACCAGATCGACCAGACGATCTTCGGTCACGCTCGCCAGGCCGGGAACGGCCCGAACACCGGCCGCCAGGTGAGCGTGCGGGCCGGCGTTCCGAAAGAGGTCGCTGCCTACAACGTCAACATCGCGTGCGGCTCCGGCATGAAGTCGGTCCAGCTAGCCGCGCAGCAGATAGCACTCGGAGACTCCGAGGTGGTGCTGGCCGGCGGCATGGAGAACATGAGCCGGGTCCCGTTCATCCTGGACCGGATGCGCACCGGCTACCGGATGGGCGACGCCACGGTCTACGACGCGATGTACCGCGACGGTCTGCTCGACCCGCTGTGCGGCCTGATCATGGGTGAGACCGCCGAGAACCTCGTCGAAATGTACGGCATCTCGCGAGCCGAGCAGGACTCGTTCGCGCTGGAATCGCAGCAGAAGGCCGACGCGGGCAAGGTCGCGCGCTCCAGGGAGATGTTCCCGGTCGAGGTGCCGGGCGCCAAGGGCACGACCCTCACCATCTCTCAGGACGAGCACCCGCGCCCCGACACGACGCTGGAGACCCTCGCGAGGCTGAAGCCGGTGTTCCGCGAGAACGGCAGCGTGACGGCAGGCAACTCCTCCGGCCTCACCGACGGCGCGGCCGCAGTGGTCCTGATCAGCGAGTCGAGGGCCAAGGCCGAGGGACGCGAGCCGCTCGCGCGCCTGATCGGCTGGTCTTGGGCGGGGGTGCCGCCCGAGATCATGGGGATCGGGCCCGTGCCGGCGACGAAGAAGGTCCTGGAAAGGACTGGCCTCTCGCTCGCGGACATCGACCTGATCGAGGTCAACGAGGCGTTCGCCGCGCAGGTGATCGCCTGCGAGCGTGAGCTGAAGTTCGATCGGGAGAAGCTGAACGTGAAGGGCGGGGGGATCTCGGTCGGCCACCCGATCGGCATGAGCGGCGCCCGCATCATCCTTGCCCTCGCCTACGAGATGCGGGAGCGGGGCGCCTCGCTCGGTCTGGCTACGCTCTGCATCTCGGGCGGGCAGGGCCTGGCCGTCGTACTGGAAAGGGCCTGACCATGAGCGTGCACGCAGTCGTCCTGATCCAGTGCGAGATCGACGAGATCCCCGAGGCCGCCCGGTCCATCGCCGACATCGACGGGGTCTCCGAGGTCTACTCGGTTGCCGGCGAGTTCGACCTGGTCGCCGTCGTCCGCGTGGCGGGCCACGACGATCTCGCGGAGGTGATCCCGGGCGGCATCGCGAAGGTCGAGGGCGTAGTCCGCACCGAGACGCTGATCGCGTTCCAGGTCTACTCGAGACACGACCTCGAGCGGCTCTTCTCGCTGGGCTTCGAGGAAGGGTAGGGGCCCTACCGGGCGACCCACACGACCAGGGCGATCGCGACCACCAGCGCGGCGCCGAGCATGATCAGGTCGCCCTTCTTCACCTTCCCCGGGTGCATCGCGTTGAAGCCCACGCACGACCTCCTCAGACGCCGACGCGATAGTACTCGCGGAACTTCTCGGGCGAGAGCCAGTAGATGTGCTGACGCACGGTGGAGGCGTACGTGCGGGCCTCGGCCCCGTCGCGACAGGCCCGCTCGAGCACGATCGCGCCCTCCGGATCGAGGACCTTGACGCGCCAGCCCCGCTCACCATCGACGATCTGGACGTCGAACCCTCTCTTGCCGGCGTTCACGACGGGTCCTTCCTCAGCCCCGGGCGACGACGTTCCGCTCGAGCTTCTCGAGCTGAGCGCGCAGCGGCCCCAGCACCGTCGATCCGTCGAGCTCGAACGCCGGACGCACGTCGGCGATCCTCTCGAGCGCCGACACGAGTCGCGCCCCTGCGTCCTGGGCGTCCCGAAGAGCGTCCACCAGCACCACAGCGTAGTCCGCCTCGAACGGCTCCCCGTCCCAAGGGCACTCACCCCCCGCGGCGATGACCTGCTCGACCAGGAACTCCCGCCCGTCGCGCTTGCACGTTCCCTTGATCTTCACGCGCTCTCCTTCTCGGTGACGAGCTCGAGGACGCGGTCCGCGAGCTCGAACGGATCGACAGGCTTGACGAACCACGCATCCGCGCCCGACCAGCTCGCCAGCCAGGCGTCGTGCTTGCGGTCCAGCAGGATCACGACGACCCCGCGGTACGGGTCCGCGTCGCCCCTCAACGCCTTGGTCAGGGCGAAAGCGCCGGCGCGCGAGGCGATCTCGTCGGCCACGACCGCATCGGGCCGATCCCGCAGCGCCGCCCGTATCCCCAGCTCGCCGTTCTTCGCGGCCGTGAAGCGGATCTGCACGCCGAGCGCGCGCTCGATGCTCCGAACGGCCAGGGCCGTCAGCTCGCGCGAACGCGGGTCCGGCGAGACCAGCAGGACGTTCACGGACGGCATCGTACCAAGCAGGTCCCGCCTCCCCGCGCCCCCGCCTCCCCGCGCGATGGGCTACCCTCCGGCGGACGCCGGGCCGTCCCCGGTGGCTCGACCCCCCAGAGGAAGGAGGACATGTGTCGGACACCGCGAAGGGCGCCGTGGCCGAGTTCGTCGCCACGTTCGCCCTCGTCCTGATCGGAGCCGGGGCCGTCATCCTGGCACGGAACGGGCAGCTGGACCTCACCGGAGTGGCCCTCGCGCACGGCCTGGTGCTCGCGATCATGGTCTCGGTCACCGCTCACCTGTCGGGAGGGCTCGTCAACCCCGCGATCGCGATCGGCCTGTGGGTGACCGGCCGGCTCCCCTCGGCCAAGACCGTCGCGTTCGTCGTCGCGGAGCTCCTCGGCGCGGTCGTGGCGGGGTTCGTGCTCAAGTACCTGGTCCCCGGACACATGTTCGGCCCGGCGGAAGGCGGCGTGACCGCCCTCGCCCCTTCGATCGCCCCCGGCAAGGGGGTGCTGATCGAGGCGGTCACCACGTTCCTGCTGGCGTTCGCGGTGTTCGGGACGGCGGTGGACGATCGCGGCCCCTTCTCGAAGACGGCGGGGCTCACGATCGGCCTCGTGATCGCGTTCGACATCCTCGCGTTCGGCCCCTACACGGGCGCGGCGATGAACCCCGCCCGCTGGCTCGGCCCGGCCCTCGCGGCAGGCGCCTGGTCCAACTGGTGGGTGTGGATCGCAGGCCCGATCGCGGGCAGCGTCATCGCGTCGGTCCTCTACTGGGGGGTGTTCCTGAAGGGGAAGGAGCCCGCCACGCCTTAGCTCCCCGGGGAACAGGGCGTAAGTCCGTCCCCCCGTTAGGCTTCGGGGAGAGATGACGGGCGACCTCTACTTGGACAACGCGTCGGCCACGCCCCTGCTGCCGGCGGCGCGCAGCGCCGTCGTGGCGGCCCTCGATGCGTTCGGGGACCCTCTCCACATGCACGGGCCGGGCAGGCGGGCGCGGAGCCTCCTGGACGACGCGCGCGCGGCGATCGCCGGCGCGATCTCCGCTCACCCCGACGAGATCGTCTTCACGTCCGGCGGGACCGAGTCGGTGGCCCTCGCGATCTTCGGCGGCGTGCGCGCCGCGCGGGAGCTCGGCACGCGCATCGTCGTGTCCGCGGTCGAGCACCCCGCCGTCGGCGGCGTGTGTCACGTGCTGGAGAGCGACGGCTTCGAGGTGACGGTGGTACCCGTCGACGAGACCGGGCGGCTCGACCTGGACGCCTACTCGGCCCAGGTTCGCCGGCCCGGCACGCTACTGGCCAGCGTGCAGCATGCTAACCAGGAGCTCGGCACGATGCAGCAGGTGGCAGAGGCCTCGCGCCTTGCCCACGAAGCGGGCGTCAAGTTCCACACGGACGCCTGCCAGACCGCAGGACGGCTCCCGATCGACGTGGAGACCCTCGGCGTCGACCTGCTGTCACTCTCGGCGCACAAGTTCGGTGGACCGCCGGGCGCCGGCGCGCTCTACGTCCGGCGCGGCGTCGGGCTCACCGCCTATCCGTGCGGCGACGACCGCGAGCGCAAGCGCCGCGCCGGGATGGAGAACGTCCCCGGCATCGCCGGCATGGCCGCGGCGCTGTCCGCCTCGGTCGCGACGATGTCCGACCGGGCGGCGCGGCAGTGGGCGCTCACGGCGCGCCTGCGGGAAGGGATCGCCGAACGCGTGCCGGGCGCGACGGTGCACGGTCATCCCACCCACCGGACGCCGCACCTCGTGTGCTTCTCGGTCGAGGGCCTGAACCCCGAGACGCTGATGATGACCCTTGACGACCGCGGGTACCGGGTGGGCGCGGGATCGCTCTGCTCGGGTCAGCCGGGCGACGCCTCTCCCGTGCTCGAGCAGATCGGCTTCTCGAACACGGGGGGGTTCCGGATCGGCCTCGGGGACGAGGCCTCCGACGAGGACGTGGATCGGCTGCTCGAGGACCTGCCCGCGATCGTCGGTGATCTTCGGGAGGTCGAGCAGGTTGCGGCCGAGGCGCTGGGTCGCTTCCGCGCTCCCGGGACCTGAGCGCCGTAGCCCGAGCACGCGGAGCCGCGTCGAGACCTACCTCACGGTCCAGGTGTCTCCGGAGTGGAGCAGCCCGGACAGGTCTCCCTTGCCCAGACGCTCGGTGGCCCGCCTCATCTGGTCCTCCATCGCATCGCCGTACACCGGCCTGCCGAACTCGCGGAACACGCCGATGCAGGTGGGCTCGGTCGGACCGTGCGACAGGTGCGCCAGGGCGAACGCGAGCGACGGTCGCCCGTGCACGTCGTGCACCACGATCGAGTCCGGGGACACGTCGTCCACGTTCGCCACGATCAGCCTGCCGTTGTCGCCCACGGCCACGCACCGCATGTCGTCGTCGAAGAGGATCGGCTCACCGTGCTCGAGGCGGATCTGGCTCCGCGATCCCTGAGGCTTGTCGCGCAGCAGGTCGAAGGCGCCGTCGTTGAACACGTTGCAGTTCTGGTAGATCTCGACGAACGCAGTGCCCCGGTGAGCGGCGGCCTGCCGGAGCACCTCGGTCAGGTGCTGGCGGTCGTTGTCGATCGTGCGGGCGACGAACGTCGCCTCGGCGCCGAGGGCCACCGCTATCGGGTTGAAGGGGTGATCGACCGATCCGAACGGCGTCGACTTCGTGACCTTCCCCTCCTCCGAGGTGGGCGAGTACTGCCCCTTGGTCAGCCCGTAGATCTGGTTGTTGAACATCAGGATCTTGATGTTCACGTTCCGGCGCAGCGCGTGGATCAGGTGGTTCCCCCCGATGGAGAGCCCGTCACCGTCGCCCGTGACGACCCACACCGAGAGGTCGGGGCGCGCGGTGGCGATGCCGGTGGCGATCGCCGGCGCGCGCCCGTGGATCCCGTGCACGCCGTACGTGTCCACGTAGTACGTGAACCGCCCGCTGCACCCGATCCCCGAGACGAAGACGGTCTTGTGCGGCTCGACGCCCAGCTCGGGCAGGAACCCCTGCACCGCCGACAGGATCGCGTAGTCGCCGCAGCCCGGGCACCAGCGAACCTCCTGATCGGTGGTGAAGTCCTTCTTCGAGAGCGTGTCGACCAGGCCTCGCTCACCTTCGCCCCCGCCCACCGCCCGGTCCTCCTCACTCATCGAGCGCCCGCAGGATCTCGTGCTCCAGCTCGTCCGCGAAGATCGGCAGCCCCTGAACCTTCGAGTAGGTCCTCGCGTCGACCAGGTAGCGGGCGCGGATCAGGAGCGCCAGCTGGCCGAGGTTCATCTCGGGTATCAGCACCTTGGGGTACCGCGAAAGGACCTCCCCGATGTTGGCGGGGAACGGGTGCAAGTGGCGCAGGTGCGCCGCCGCCACGCTGCGGCCCTCTTCGCGCACCCGCCGCGTCGCCGCCCGGATCGTCCCGAGGGTGGAGCCCCAGCCCAGCACGAGCAGCTCCGCGTCGCCGCCCGGGTCGTCGACCTCGAGCGGCGGGATGTCGCGCGCGATGCCCTCCACCTTAGCTCGACGCAGGTGGGTCATGCGCTCGTGGTTGTCCGCCTCGTAGCTGATGTTGCCCGTCAGGTCCTCGCGCTCCAAGCCGCCGATCCGGTGCACGAGCCCCGGGGTGCCGGGGACAGCCCAGGGGCGAGCGAGCCGCTCGTCGCGCTCGTACGGCAGGAAGCGCCCGCCGTCCTCCCTGGCCCGCTCGAAGCGCGGGTCTACCGCGGGAAGCGAGTCCACCTCGGGGACCCGCCACGGCTCGGAGGAGTTGGACAGGAACGTGTCCGAGAGCAGGATCACCGGAGTCCGGTAGGTCACCGCCAGTCGCACCGCCTCGATCGCTGCGTCGAAGCAGTCGCCCGGTGTCGCCGCCGCCACGATCGGCATAGGTGACTCGCCGTGGCGCCCGAACATCGACAGCAGCAGGTCGCCCTGCTCGGTCTTCGTCGGCATGCCGGTGGACGGGCCGGCGCGCTGCACGTCCACGACCACCATCGGGAGCTCCATTATCACGGCCAGGCCGAGCATCTCCGCTTTCAGGTCCATCCCCGGACCGCTCGTGCCCGTCACCCCCAGGTGCCCCGCGAAGGCGGCGCCCAGGGCGATGCCGGCCGCCGCGATCTCGTCCTCCGCCTGGAGCGTGCGCACCCCGAAGCTCTTGTGCCGCGCGAGCTCGTGCAGCAGCTCTGAGGCGGGCGTGATCGGGTAGCTCGCGTAGAACAGGGGCAGTCCACTGCGGTCGGCCGCCGCGACGAGCCCCCACGCCAGCGCGGTCGCTCCCGCGATGTTCCGGTAGGTGCCCGGCTCGGCCGGCGCCGCTTCCACCTTGTAGGAGTGAGCGAACAGCTCGGTGGTCTCGCCGAAGTTGTAGCCGGCCTTGAAGGCCGCAACGTTCGCGTCGAGGATCTCGTGCCTCCCGCCGAACTTCCCCTCCAGCCACTGGAGGGTGACGTCGGTCGGCCTGCCGTACATCCACGACAGGAGTCCCAGCGCGAACATGTTCTTCGCGCGCTCGGCCTCCTTCTTGCCTATGCCGACGCCCTCGGTTGCCAGGATCGTGAGCGAGGTCATCGGCACCTCGTAGACCTGATAGCCATCGAGCGTGCCGTCATGACGTGGATCCTGCGCGTACCCGGCCTTCTCCAAGTTGCGCGGCGTGAATGCGTCCTCGTTGAGGATGATCGTGCCTCCGCCTTCCACCGTGTGAAGGTCCGCCTTGAGCGCAGCGGGGTTCATCGCGATCAGCACGTCTGCGCGATCGCCCGGGGTCGTGACGTCGGTGGCGGCGAACTGGATCTGGAATGCGGAGACCCCATGCACGGTGCCCGCGGGCGCCCTTATCTCCGCGGGGAAGTCCGGGAGGGTCGCGAGGTCGTTCCCGAGGACCGCCGTCGCCGAGGTGAACCGGTCTCCGGTGAGCTGCATCCCGTCGCCCGAGTCCCCGGCGAACCGGACGACGACGCGCTGTTTCTCCTCGACGGTCTTGGTCATCCCGAAGAACTAGCTTACGGCGCCCGAACCGGTCTCAGGCGGAGATGGGGCGTTCCACCTCGCGGATCCGCTTGGCGATGCCCTGGAGCAGCTTCACCGTGAGCAGCGGCTCCCGTCGCAGCAGGTCCACCAGCGTGTGGCGGAACAGCCGGACGGCCAGGAGCGGCGTCTCGGCCACGACCGACGCGGTCCTTGGCCCCCCGTCGATCGCCGAGAGCTCCCCGAAGAAGTCCCCGGGAAGGAGTCGGGCGACCCTCCTTCCGCCCCGCACGACCCTGGCCTGGCCCTCCAGGATCACGTAGAGGGTCTCGCCCAGGAGCCCCTCCTCCACGACGTGCTCCCCCGGCTCGAAGGCGACCTCGTCGGCCTCATGCGCCAGGTGGGCGAGGTGGCGCCGCGTGAACCCCTCGAACAGCGGGACCCCCGCCAGCGCGACCGCGCTCCGGCGCCGGGTCCGGGCTGGGCGCTGCTCGGGCTGGCGCCTGGGACGCTCCTTGCGGAGGCCCCGGACCAGCGCGTCGGGGAGGCTCTGCGGCACGAACCGCAGCCTACCTCAGCCGGCGGGCCGGCCGGAGAACCGCCAAGGCCCAGCGGTTCCTTCCCGTACGATTGTCTTCCCATGGCTCCCTCGGACGACGTTCGGACCCGGCTCTCCGGCCTCCTTGCCGAGCGGATCCTCGTGCTCGACGGCGCCTGGGGGGTGCTGCTCCAGGGGCGGGGGCTCTCGGAGGAGGGATTCAGGGGCGAGCGGTTCCGGGACCATCCTCGCGACCTCAAGGGCGACCCGGACCTGCTGAACCTCACGCATCCCGAGATCGTGTCCGAGATCCACCACGCCTATCTGGACGCCGGCGCGGACATAACCACGACCAACACGTTCACCGCCACCTCGATCGGGCAGGCGGACTACGGCTTGCAGGAGGCCGTGTACGACATGAACGTCGCCGGAGCCCGCCTGGCCAGGGAGGCGGCGGCCGGCTACGGGGACCGTTTCGTGGCCGGGTCGGTGGGACCCTTGAACGCCACGCTCTCGCTCTCCCCCAAGGTCGAGGACCCGGCCTTCCGGACCGTCACGTTCGACCAGGTGGTGCAGGCCTACGCCGAGCAGATCCGGGCCCTCGTCGACGGCGGCGTCGATCTGCTCCTGATCGAGACGATCTTCGACACGCTCAACGCGAAGGCCGCGATCGCCGCGGCGACGGACGTCGCCCCCGACGTCCCGCGGTGGCTGTCCGTGACGATCGTCGACCGCAGCGGGCGGACGCTCTCCGGCCAGACGATCGAGGCGTTCTGGCTCTCGGTCGAGCACGCCGAGCCCGCCATCGTCGGGGTGAACTGCTCGCTCGGGGCCGTGGAGATGCGCCCGCACATCGAGGCTCTCGCGCGCGTCGCGCCGGTGCCGGTGAGCTGCTACCCGAACGCCGGCCTGCCGAACGCGTTCGGAACCTACGATGAGACGCCGGAGACGACCTGCACCCTCCTCGACGGCTTCGCCCGGGACGGGCTCGTGAACGTCGTGGGCGGTTGCTGCGGTACGACGCCCGATCACATCCGGCTCATCGCCGAGGCGGTGCGGGGCCTTCCTCCCCGCGAGGTCACTGCGCTCCCGGAGAAGCTCTCGTCCTTCAGCGGCCTGGAGCCCTTCGTGATCCGCCCGGAGACCGGCTTCGTCATGGTCGGCGAGCGCCAGAACGTGACCGGCTCGAAGCGTTTCCGCGGACTGATCGAGTCGGGCGACTACCAGGCCGCGGTGGACGTGGCGCTCGACCAGGTCCGCTCGGGCGCCAACATGCTCGACGTGAACATGGATGCCGACCTGCTCGACGGCGTCCAGGCGATGACCACCTTCCTGAACCTGATCGCGACCGAGCCCGAGATCGCGAGGGTGCCGATCATGATCGACTCCTCCCGCTGGGAGGTGATCGAGGCCGGCCTGAAGTGCGTGCAGGGCAAGGGGGTCGTGAACTCGATCAGCCTGAAGGAGGGCGAGGAGGACTTCCTCGAGAAGGCCCGGAAGGTGAAGCGGTACGGCGCCGGGGTGGTCGTGATGGCCTTCGACGAACAGGGCCAGGCCGACACCGTCGAGCGCAAGGTCTCGATATGCGAGCGGGCCTACCGGCTCCTTACCGAGCGCGAACGGTTCGACCCGTCCGATCTCATCTTCGACCCGAACATCCTGGCCATCGCGACCGGGATCGAGGAGCACAGCGAATACGCGAAGGCGTTCATCGAGGCGACACGCCTGATCAAGCAGCGCTGCCCGGGAACGAAGGTCTCGGGCGGGATCTCGAACCTCTCGTTCTCCTTCCGGGGGAACGAGCCGGTGCGCCGAGCGATCCACTCGGCGTTCCTGTACCACGCGCGACAGGCCGGGCTCGACATGGCCATCGTCAACGCCGGGCAGCTGCCCGTCTACGACGACATCCCGAAAGACCTCCTGGAGCACGTCGAGGACATCATCTTCAACCGCCGCCCGGACGCGACCGAGCGGATGGTGGCCTTCGCCGAGAGCTTCCACGGCGAGGGGATGAAGACGGAGCAGGATCTCTCGTGGCGCGAGGCCACTGTCGAGCAGCGGCTGGCCCACGCTCTCGTCCACGGCGTCGTGGACTTCATCGAGGACGACGCCGAGGAGGCGCGGCGGGGGTACGAGCGTCCCCTCGACGTGATCGAGGGCCCATTGATGGACGGCATGAAGATCGTCGGCGACCTCTTCGGCGCCGGGAAGATGTTCCTGCCGCAGGTCGTGAAGAGCGCCCGCGCGATGAAACGGGCCGTCGCCTACCTCGAGCCGTTCATGGAGGAGGAGAAGGTCAGGCTGGGCACGGTCGGCCAGCCGAAGGGCCGCATCGTCACCGCCACGGTGAAGGGCGACGTGCACGACATCGGCAAGAACATCGTGGGAGTAGTGTTGGGCTGCAACAACTACGAAGTGATAGACCTGGGCGTGATGGCGCCGGCCGACCTGATCCTCGAGACGGCCATCCGGGAGCGCTGCGACATCGTGGGACTCTCGGGCCTGATCACGCCGTCCCTCACCGAGATGGTGAACGTGGCCAAGGAGATGGAGCGCCGCGGCATGCGGCTGCCCCTCCTGATCGGCGGAGCCACCACCTCCCGTCAGCACACAGCGGTAAGGATCGCGCCCGAGTACTCGCAGCCCGTCGTGCACGTGATCGACGCCTCTCGCGTGGTGGGCGTCATGAGCGACCTGCTGGACCCCGGGCGCAAGGTGGAGCTCGACCTTCGCAACCGCCAGGACCAGGAGCGCCTCAGGCAGCTCCACGCCGAGAAGGAGCGTACGCCGCTGCTCCCCTATCGCAGGGCGCTCGAGAACCGCACCCCGATAGAGTGGCGGGCCGAGGACGTCCCCGCTCCCGCGTTCACGGGCACCCGGGTGATCGACCCTTCGCTCGGGGTCCTGCGCGACTACATCGACTGGACGTTCTTCTTCACGGCCTGGGAGCTGAAGGGGCGCTTCCCTCAGATCCTCGATCACCCGAAGCAGGGCCCCGCGGCGCGCGACCTGTTCGACGCCGCGAACGAGATGCTCGATGAGATCGTCGCGGGAGAGCTCCTGACGGCGCGTGGGGTCTACGGCTTCTTCCCCGCCCAGGCCGAGGGCGACGACATCGTCCTCGCGGACGGGACCGTGTTCCACTGCCTCCGCCAGCAGGTGGACCACGGCGATCCCGCGAAGCCGAACCGCTCGCTCGCGGACTTCGTCGCGCCACCGGAGTCGGGGCTCCCCGATCACATCGGCGCGTTCGCCGTGACGGCCGGCCTCGGCGCCGAGGAGCTCTCGAAGCGGTACGAGGCGGACCTGGACGACTACCACGCGATCATCGTGAAGGCCCTCGCAGACCGGCTCGCGGAAGCCTTCGCCGAGTACCTGCACGCCGTCGCTCGCGGCGAGTGGTACGCGCCGGACGAGCGACTCTCCAACGAGGAGATGATCGCCGAACGCTACCGCGGCATCCGGCCGGCGTTCGGGTACCCGGCCTGCCCCGACCACACCGAGAAGCGCACGCTGTTCGACCTGCTCGGCGCGCGCGAGGTCGGCATGGATCTCACCGCCGGTTGCTCCATGACACCTGGCGCGAGCGTCTCGGGCATCTTCCTCGGCCACCCGAAGGCTCGGTACTTCAACGTCGGGCGGCTGGGGAAGGATCAGGTCGAGGACTACGCGCGCCGCAAGGGGCAGAGCCTCGGAGAGGCCGAGCGCTGGCTCGCCCCGAACCTGGCGTACGAGCCGGAGTGAGCCTCCGGAGGGCCTAGGGGCCCCTCCATACCGGGACGCCCGCCCTGGGGGGGTACGATCCGCTTGGTCCATGGTGAAGTGGAGGACGGCCCGCGCCGTCCGCCGGAGGTGAGAGCCGTGACGATCGCGACGGTCCCGCCGGAGTTCGGGCACGAGCCGCGTGAGCGCAGCGAGCCCCTTCGCGTGAGCTTGCGGGGCGCGGATCTGCTCGAACACCCCCTGCTGAACAAGGACACCGCGTTCACCGCGGAGGAACGCGAAGCCTTCGGCCTGAACGGGTTGCTGCCCGCACAGGTGGTCTCCATCGAGGAGCAGGTCTCGCTCGAGATGGAGCACCTGCGGCGCAAGGACGATGACCTCGAGCGATTCATCGGCCTGGCGGCCCTCCAGGACCGCAACGAGATCCTCTTCTACAGGGTCCTCGTGGAGAACCTGGAGGAACTGATGCCGATCGTGTACACGCCGGTCGTCGGCCGAGCTTGCCAGGAGTTCAGCCACATCCTTCGGCGTCCTCGGGGCCTTTGGATCACGCCCGACGACGCCGGGAGGATCCGGGACCTCCTGCGCAACGTGCGCCACGATGACGTGCGGCTGATCGTCGTGACCGACAACGAGCGCATCCTCGGGCTCGGCGATCAGGGAGCGGGCGGGATGGGTATCCCCGTGTGGAAGCTGGCTCTCTACACCGCCGGCGCCGGGATCCATCCCGCGCTCACCCTC
>JACQDK010000097.1 GCA_016201135.1 Actinomycetota bacterium | reverse complement strand
GTGGGCGACGAGCGGTACGACGACCTCCTGTCGGACCCGAGCGAGGTCGGGCGCGCCAGGAGCGAGACGGCGCACAGGGCCGCGCTCGCGGACGTGGGGCAGATCGATCGCGCCGGGCTCGATCCGGTCCTTCGGACGACGATCGACGTCGTCGAGGCGATAGCGAGCCGCCAGCTCTCGGACCTGGAGCATCGGCTGGACCGGCTGACGGTGGCCAGCCACCTTTGGGGCCCGGGGCAGCTCGTGGCCGAGATGGCGTCGATGCAGCGCGCCGACACCCCCGAGCGGCTGGACAAGTACGTGGGAAGGCTCCTGGCGATCCCGGCGTTCCTGGACGCGATCGTCGAGACCGTCGAGGAGGGACCGCGCGTGGGGATCACCTCCCCGAAGGTCGTGGCCGAGCGGGCGCTGAAGCAGGTCGAGCGGCTCCTGGAGATCCCGACCGAGGACTCGCCGGCGCTCGAGCCCGTCTGCGAGGACGCCGGGGCGCGCGGGCGGGTGATCGCGGCGATCCGCGACGTCGTGAACCCCGCGTACCAGAAGTACCTGGAGGCCCTCCGCGCGTACCTGCCTCACGCGACGGACACGATCGGGCTGTCGGCGCTCCCGGGCGGCGACGAGATGTACCGCGCGCAGATCCTCGCCTGGACCACGCTGGCGCTGGATGCCCAGGAGGTGCACGACCTCGGAGTCGAGCGCCTGGCGCAGATCCAGGAGGAGCGGCGCCAGGTCGCGGCCCGCATCGGCTTCGCGAGCGCCGAGGAAGCGATCGCGGCGCACGATGCCAGTGGGAAGAACACGGCGCCCTCGCGCGAGGCCCTGCTGGAGCTCGCCCGAGAGCAGGTCGCCCGCGGCTGGGAGGCCGCGCCGGCGTTCTTCGGCAGGATCCCGTCGGCGAACTGCGAGGTGAAGCTCGTCGAGGAGTTCCGCGAGGCGGACATGCCGTTCGCCTTCTACCAGTCCCCCACCGCCGACGGTTCGCGCCCCGGGATCTACTACGCGAACGCGTACGGGCTGCCCGAACGCGAGGTGCACCACCTTGCGACAACGACCTACCACGAGGCGAACCCCGGACACCACTTCCAGATCACGATCGAGCAGGAGATCCCGGACCGGCCCGAGCTCCGCCGCTTCGGCGGGATCTTCGCGGGCAGCGCGTTCATCGAGGGCTGGGGTCTTTACAGCGAGCGCCTCGCCGACGAGATGGGGCTATTCCTGGACGACTACGAGCGGCTGGGGATGCTCGACGCGCAGGCTCACCGCGCCGCGCGCCTGGTGACGGACACCGGCATCCACGCGCTCGGCTGGACACGCGAGGCCTCCATCGCGAAGCTCGAGGAGGCCGGCGTGCCGAACGTGGACGCGGTGATCGAGATCGATCGGTACATCGCGATGCCCGGCCAGGCCCTCGCGTACATGATCGGCATGATCGAGATCGAGAAGGCGAGGGCCGCCGCGACCTCGAACGGGACGTCCCTCAGGGAGTTCCACGACACGCTGCTCGGGCTG
>JACQDK010000099.1 GCA_016201135.1 Actinomycetota bacterium | reverse complement strand
CTTCAAGCGGCTGCGGCCGCGCGCCCGGCACCGGCTGGCGCTCACGGGGACGCTGCTTGTCGGCGTGGCGATCGCGATGCTCGTGGCCGTGCAGAACCTGAAGCGCGCGGGCTTCAGACCCTGAGGTCGGTCGTGTACCGCACGAGGGGCTCGTTCGCGCAGTCGAACCGGTGCGCGGCCTCCGCGCCGTCCGGAGCCCATCCGGCCTTCTCGTAGAAGCGGCGCGCGCGGCCGTTGGCGGCCAGGACCCACAGGAACGCCCGGTCGAAACCGAGGTCGCGGAGCCCGCCGGCAGCCTGCGCGAACAGCTCGCGGCCCACGCCCGTGCCGGCTGTACCCTCGTCCAGATAGATCGCGTAGACCTCCCCGGCCTCCTCGGGCGCGCCCTCGTCTTCGGGCGGTCCGTAGCTGGCGAAGCCGACGATGCCGCCGGTGGCGTCCTCCGCGACGAAGCAGCCCCGACCGGCATCGGAGAGGCCCTCGCGCCATCTCGCCTCGCGCTCCTGCACGGAGAGGTTCGCGAGGAAGTCGTCTGGGATCAGCCCCCGGTAGGCCCAGCGCCACGAGGCCACGTGCACCTCGGCGATCGCGCGGGCGTCGTCGGGGGTCGCCTCGCGGATCCGCACGTCCTCAGCCCTCCCGGTCCTCACGGGGATGCAGCAGCCCGTACAGGTATGCGTCGGTGAGCGCCTCCCACGAGGCCTCGATGATGTTCTCGGAGACCCCCACGGTCGTCCACTCGCGCTCACCGTTCGACGTGTCGATCAGCACCCGCACGACGGCCCCCGTGCCGTGCGTCTCGTCAAGGACGCGCACCCGGTAGTCCTCGAGCGTCATCAGGTCGAGCTCGGGGTAGTCGTTCGCCAGCGCCTTGCGAAGGGCGTTGTCGAGCGCTCCGACGGGGCCGTGTCCCTCCGCGCTCTCGATGTGCCGCGAGCCCTTCGTCAGGACCTTCACGGTCGCCTCGGCGAGAGGCTCCTCGTCTTCGGGTCGCTGCTCGACGTGGACCCGGAAGCTCTCGATCTCGAAGAAAGGCTGGCGCCAGCCGTCGGCCCTGCGCATCAGCAGCTCGAGCGAGGCGTCGGCCACCTCGAACGTGTAGCCGCGGGCTTCGCGGTCCTTCAGCTCCTGGAGCAGCCCGGGGACCGAGTCCTGCGAGAGCTCGATCCCGAACTCGGCGGCCTTCATCTTCACCGTCGAGCCTCCGCCGAGGTCCGACGCCACCACTCCGCGCCGGTTCCCCACCGCGGCGGGCGCGATGTGCTCGTACGCCTCGGTGAACCGGCTGACGCCGCTCGTGTGCAGGCCGGCCTTGTGCGTGAACGCGTACCGGCCCGCGTAGGGCTGGTGTGAGTCGGGAGTGAGGTTCGCCACCTCGGCAACGTAGTGGGCGACCTCTGTCAGCCGCTCGACCGCGCCCTCGGGAAGGCACGACGCGCCCATCTTCAGAACGAGGTTCGCGGCGATCGGGATCAGGTCCGCGTTGCCGGTGCGTTCGCCGTATCCGTTGATCGTTCCCTGAACCTGGTAGACGCCGTGCTCGACCGCGGTGAGCGAGTTCGCGACGGCGCAGCCGGTGTCGTTGTGCACGTGCACCCCGAGCGCCGCGCCCGTCCTGGCGCGGACCTCGTCCACGACGCGAGCGACGTCCCGCGGGAGCATCCCGCCGTTCGTGTCGCACAGCACCAGGCGCTCGGCGCCGGCCTCCTCGGCGGCCGCGAGCACGGCCAGCGAGAAGGCGGGGTCCTCGACATATCCGTCGAAGAAGTGCTCCGCGTCGAAGAAGACGCGCCTGCCCTCACCCCGAAGGAAAGCCACCGAGTCCCGCACCATCGCGATGCCCTCCTCGGGCGAGGTGCGGAGGGCCTCGGCGACGTGCAGCGCGGAGGACTTCCCCACCAGGCAGATCACCTCGGTGCCGGTGTCGAGCAGCTCGCGGAGCACAGTGGAGTCCTCCGCGCGCTCTCCGGCCTTGCGGGTCATGCCGAACGAGGTGAGGGTGGCGTGCAGCAGCCGCTCCTTCGTGGCGAGCTTGAAGAACTCGGTGTCGCGAGGGTTGGCGCCCGGCCATCCGCCCTCCACGAAGGGGAGGCCGAGCTGGTCGAGCCGGTGCAGGATCCGCAGGCGGTCCTCGATCGAGTACGACATGCCCGCGCGCTGGGCGCCGTCGCGGAGCGTGGTGTCATAGAGCTCGACCTCGAGCCTGGGCGCGGCCTCGCTCACGTCGAGCTCGCCCCCTCGATGACCAGGTCGCCGACCTCGGAGGTCGTGTAGCCCATCTCGCCGGCGCGCATCGACGTCATCTTCGAGCAGGCGAAGCGGATCCCCTCGTAGGCGCGGGTAGCAGCCTCATGCTCGCCGAGCTGCGCGAGCATCATCTGGACGGCGCCGATCGCGGCGAGGGGGTTGATCGTGCCTTTGCCCGTGTGGTCGGGGGCCGTGCCGCCGATCGGCACGTTGGTCTTGTGCACCAGCGTGAGCTTGCGCCGGCGGTTCCGCGCCACGTCGAACGCGTACCGAACGATCCGTTCCACGCCGTGGCGCGTGTTGACCGACTCCTGCACGGCCACCTCGTGCGGAGTCCCCTTGCGATGGAACCCGCCGGCGCCGCTGTAGAGGCCCTCGGAGTTCTCGCGCACCACCACGAAGTTCACGTCGTCAGCGGTCTGGCTCGGCACCAGCGTCGGGACGCCCGGGTAGCGCACGATCGGCCGCAGGTTCACGTACTGATCCAGCTCGAACCGGATCCGGAGCAGCAGGTCCCGCTCCAAGATGCCCGGGCGAACCCGCGGGTCCCCGACGGCGCCCAGGAAGATCGCGTCGCAGCCCGCGAGCCCCTCGAGCTCCTCGTCGGGCAGGACCTCGCCGGTCCGCAGGTACCGCTCCGCCCCAAGGTCGAACGGCACGAGCTCCGTCTCGAACCCCTCGCGCACGGCTTCCAGAACCCTCAGTCCCTCGCGCACGACCTCGGGCCCGGTTCCGTCCCCGGCGATCACCCCGATCCTGTGCGAACCCGTCACGGCGTCACCTCGGTCGAGGACGGCGTATCGCCGGCCGCGACCCGGAGGGCCCGGTTGATCGCCGCGAGGTAGGCGCGGGCGCTCGCCTCGACCACGTCGGTGGCGACTCCGCGGCCGGTCACGCGCCGCCCGTCGACCTCGAGCTGCACGACGACGTCGCCGAGGGCGTCGGACCCGCCGGTGACGCTCGACACGTTGAACGTGATCAGGCGCGCCTCGACGCCCGCGGCCCGCTGGATCGCGCCACAGGCCGCGTCGATCATGCCGTCTCCCATCGCGGACTCCTCGATCACTTCCTCGCCCCGGCGCAGGCGGACGGTGGCGGTTGGCGCAAGGTGCGTGCCGCCGCCTGTCTGGAGCGACTCGAGCACGAGAACGTCCTCCTTGCCGGCCCCGACCTCCTCCGAGACGATCGCCTCGAGATCCTGGTCGGTGAGCGAGATCTTCCGGTCTGCCAGGTCCTTGAACCGGGCGAACGCGCGGTTCAGCTGCTCGTCGGGCAACGCGATCCCGAGCTTGGCCAGGGCGTCGACGAACGCGTGCCGGCCCGAGTGCTTGCCGAGCACGATCCGGTTGCCCTCCAGGCCGATCTCGACAGGATCCATGATCTCGTAGGTGGCGCGGTTCGAGAGCACCCCGTGCTGGTGGATCCCGCTCTCGTGCGCGAACGCGCTCGAGCCCACCACGGCCTTGTTCGGCTGGACCGAGTAGCCCGTCGTCATGCTCACGAGCCGCGAGGTGCGGGTGATCTCCTTGAGGTTGAGCCCGTGGCGCACGCCCAGATGCTCGCCGCGCGTGCGCACGACCATCGCGATCTCCTCGAGCGAGCAGTTGCCCGCGCGCTCGCCGATCCCGTTCACGGCAACCTCGACCTGCCTCGCGCCGTTCTCGATCCCCGCGAGGGAGTTCGCGACGGCCAGGCCGAGGTCGTTGTGACAGTGCGTCGAGACCACGACGTGGTCGGGCACGGCCTCGCGCACGATGCGAACCAGCTCGCCGAACTCCGTCGGCGTCGCGTATCCGACCGTGTCGGGCACGTTGATCGTGGTGGCGCCGGCCCCCACCGCCACGCGGTAGCACTCGAGCAGGAACTCGAGCTCGGTGCGAGTGGCGTCCTGCGCCGAGAACTCGACGTCCTCCGTGTAGGACACGGCGAGCTTCACGTTGTCGACTATCGCGTCCAGGACCTCCCGGTTGGACATGCGCAGCATCGCGGTCATCTGGATGTCGCTCGTGGAGATGAACGTGTGGATCCGCCAGCGCTCCGCGCCCTTGAGCGCCTCGGCGGCCCGGCGGATGTCCCCCTCCGTCGTACGGGCCAGCGCCGCGATCACCGGACCGCGCACGCTGGAGGCGATCTCGGAGACCGCCTCGAACTCGCCCTGGGACGAGATCGGGAATCCGGCCTCGATGATGTCGACGGACAGGCGGGAGAGCTGCTCGGCGATCTCGACCTTCTCGGCGCGGGTGAGCGCGATGCCGGGAGCCTGCTCGCCGTCGCGGAGCGTGGTGTCGAAGATCCGAACCCTGTTGCCTACGTCGCCTACGTCGCCTTCAGTCATCGGGAGCCACCTTCTTCTCGGAGTCCAGCCAGGGCATCATCTTCCGGAGCTCCCGCCCCACCCTTTCGAGCTGGGACGAGTGCTCCTCCCTGCGCAGGGCGAGGAAGTGGGGGAAGCCGGCCTCGGCCTCCCCGATCCACTCCTTCGCGAACTCCCCGCTCTGGATCTCCGAGAGGATCTGCCGCATGCGCGCGCGCGCGCCGTCGTCGATCACGCGCGGCCCGCTCCGGTAGTCCCCCCATTCCGCCGTGTCCGAGACCGAGTACCGCATCCACGAGAGCCCACCCTCGTAGATCAGGTCGATGATGAGCTTCAGCTCGTGCAGGCACTCGAAGTACGCGATCTCCGGCTGGTAGCCGGCCTCGACGAGGGTCTCGAACCCGCTCTTGACGAGCTCCGAGATGCCGCCGCAGAGCACGGTCTGCTCGCCGAACAGATCGGTCTCGGTCTCCTCCTTGAAGGTGGTCTCGATGATCCCGGCGCGCGCCGCGCCGATCCCGGCGCCGTAGGCGAGGGCGCGCTGGAGCGCCTTGCCGGTCGCGTCCTGGTGCACGGCCACGAGCGCTGGGGTGCCGATCCCCTGCTCGTACGTGCGCCGGACCAGATGGCCCGGGCCCTTCGGCGCGATCATCGTGACGTCGACCCCGCCGGGCGGAACGACCGTTCCGAAGTGGATCGAGAACCCGTGGGCGAACATCAACATGTTGCCGTCGGTCAGGTTGGGCGCGATCGAGCTCGCGTACACACTCGCGTGCGAGGTGTCGGGCAGGAGGCACATGACGACGCCGGCCTCCCGCACGGCGTCCGCGGTCTCGAGGACCCGCAGGCCCGCCTCCTCGGCCTTCGACCACGACTTCGAGCCGGGCCGGAGCCCCACGCGAACGTCGAAGCCGGAGTCCTTCAGGTTCTGCGCGTGGGCGTGGCCCTGGCTGCCGAAGCCCAGCACCGCGACCGCGTCGCCCGAGAGGGCGGACGCGTCGGTGTCCTTCTCGTGGTAGATCGTGGCCATGGCGTTGGGGTTCCTTCCCTGTCGGGCGGCTACACGCCGCCGCCGGTCCAATCGGGGGCGTCCTCGGCGCCGGCCGCCTTCGCCGCCTTGAGCCCCCGCTCGCGGATCCCGCGGTCCCCGCGGCCCAGCGCCACCCGGCCGGTCCTGGCGAGCTCGACGATCCCGAAGTCGCGGAGCAGGTCGATGAAGGCCTCCAGCTTCTTCGGCGACGCCGAGGCCTCGATCGTGAGCGCGTGGTGGGTGATGTCGGCGACCGAGACCCCGAACACGTCGCAGATCTCCATGATCCGGGCGCGCGACTCCCCAACGGCCTTCACCTTGACCAGCGCGAGCTCTCGCTCGACCGTCTCGTCGGGCTCGTGCTCCAGGATCTTGATCACGTTGATCAGCTTGTTGAGCTGCTTGGTGACCTGCTCCAACGTCTTCGTCTCGACGTTGACGACGATCGTCATGCGCGATAGGCCCGGCTCCTCGGTCGGGCCCACCGCGAGCGAGTCGATGTTGAAGCCGCGCGCCGCGAACAGGCCGGCAACCCGCGTCAGCACGCCGGGTCTGTCTTCCACCAGTACGGAGAGGGTGTGGACGCTCATGCGATCGGTGCCTCCGCAGGGTCGACGGCCGGCTTCAGACCCTCCGGTCCCAGGATGATCTCGTCGTTCGAGGCGCCCGCCGGGACCATCGGGAAGCACATCTCCCGGTCGTCCACCCGGAAGTCGATCACGACGCTCCGGTCCTCGACGGAGAGCGCCTTCTCGATCACGGCGTCCACCTCGTCGGGGTGTTCCGCGCGCAGGCCCACGCAACCGTAGGCCTCGGCGAGCTTCACGTAGTCCGGCGTGTCGTACGACAGGTACACGGCCGAGTACCGCTCCTTGTAGAAGAGCTCCTGCCACTGCCTGACCATGCCGAGGTTGGCGTTGTTGATGATGGCCGTGACGAAGGGGATCTTCTCGGTCGTGCTCGTCGCGAGCTCCTGGCAGGTCATCTGGAAGCAGCCGTCGCCGTCGATCGCTATCACGCGCTTGTCGGGGGCGCCGGTCTTCGCGCCGAGCGCCGCCGGGACCGCGAAGCCCATCGTTCCGAGACCGCCCGAGTTGATCCAGTGCCGCGGCCGTTCGAACTTCCAGAACTGCGAGGCCCACATCTGGTGCTGGCCGACGCCGGCCACGAGGATCGCGTCGGAGCCGACGGCACGCTGGAGCCGATCGATCGCGAACTGCGGCTTCAGCGGGCCGTCGGCGGGCTGCTCGTAGCGGTAGGGGTGGGCCTCGCGCCAGTCGCGCAGCTGCCCGAGCCAGGCCGAGCGATCGGGCGCGCCGCCGGCCTCCTCCTGGCGCTTGGCGAACTCGGCCGCCATCTTGCCGATCACGTCCTTG
>JACQDK010000098.1 GCA_016201135.1 Actinomycetota bacterium | reverse complement strand
GGGCCGACAGTGCTGTTCTCGAGCGCCGCCGTCCTCGCCGTGCTCGGGGCTGTGGTCGCCTGGTTCGCGCTCGACGTTCCCGCGCTCTCGCGGCCATCTCCGGTTCCCGTAGTGGGGCCGGGCATCCAGCCCGAGCCCGGCCGCGTGCCGTGACCGACAGCCGGCACCGCGCGCTGGCCGGCTGCCCTGAGCATGCGAGATGCGCCGCAGCGGGTTCCTGACCTAGAATCGGTTCTTGGTCGAGCCGGGAGGGACTCCGTGGTCACCGCATACATCTTGATCCAGACGGAAGTGGGGAAGGCGAGCCAGGTCACGACCTCGCTCGGGGACGTCAAGGGGATCGTCGCCGTCGACGGCGTCACCGGACCCTACGACGTCATCGCTCGGGCGGAGTCCGGGGACCTGGACGAGCTCGCGAAGACCGTCGTGATGCCGATCCAGGAGGTCGAGGGCGTCACGCGAACGCTGACCTGCCCCGTGCTCCAGCTCGGATGATCTCGATCCGGCGAGACGCCGAGATCTCCGACGTCGACGGCGGTTGGTTCCGTGCCCGCTGGCACTTCTCGTTCGACACCTACCACGACCCCGAGTACATGGGGTTCGGGACGCTCCGCGTCTTCAACGACGACCGGCTGGTCCCGGGCGCGATCTGGCCACTGCATCCGCACCGCGACGTCGAGGGGCTCACGTACGTCGTCGAGGGCACGTTCCGGCACCAGGACGACATCGGCGGGCCGCCCGGACCGCTTCCGGCGGGATCGGTCCAGCGCATGACGCTGGGCTCCGGCGCCTGGCACAGCGAGCAGAACGCGAGCGAGACCGATCCGATGCGGTTCATCCAGATGTGGATCGTGCCCCGTGAGGAGGGCCTCGAGCCGGGGGTCGAGCAGAAGGTGTTCACGACCCAGGACCGGACCGACCGGTTGCTGACGGCGATCAGCGGCGACGGCGGCGACGCGGTGCTCGTGCACCAGGACGCGCACGTGTTCGTCTCGCGGCTCTCGCCGGGACGGTCGGTGCCGCACCGCCTTGCCGCGGGGCGCGGCGCCTACCTCTACGTGATCTCCGGTGACGTCCGGGTGAACGGCGAGGCGATGGCGACCGGCGACGCGGCGAGGATCCGCGACGAGCCGGAGCTCGCGATCGAGGCGGTCGTGACGAGCGAGCTGATCCTCGTCGACGTCTCGCTCTCGTGATCGCTCGTCAGAGGGCTACCGGGCAGTCGCGGCATGCGTACAGCGTGATGGTCGCTCCGGCCGTCGGGTCGTAGCTCACCCACCCGCCCGGCGCGTATCCCGGCGCGCCTATCGCCTGGACGAACCACCTGCCCGCCTCGAGCCCCCGGAACCGGAAGACTCCGCTCGCGTCGGTGCGCGCGGTGGCGACGGGCACCGGCGGGGGATACACGATCGGCCCGCCGGCGGGGACCGCCTTGCGGAAGACGCCGACCTCGACGCCGGGGGCGGTCGCGGCGTGCCCCCCGTCGCTGTTCCGCGCGATCACGACGCCTGACAGAACGTCCGGTTCCGCTCCCGGCGCCGGGATCCCGCGCGAGCACGAGATCAGGGCCGGGAGGACGATCGCGAGCGGGAGGACGGCTCGGCGCATGGCCCTGAGACGCACGGAGCGGCGCACGAGGTTCCCCGGATCGGTGCCCGCAGCCCGTCGACCGGCGAAGCCTGAGCGCCGCACCACATTACAGTGGGCCGCGTGGAGCAGCAGTCGCCGCCCGCGCTGGACCGGCGGACCCTGGCCGAGGAGGTCCTGGTGGTCCTCGTGCTCTCGCTGCTCGCGAGCGCGGTCTACGCGATCTTGGACCTGTTCGAGGCTCCGCTGAGGGGTGTCACGGTCGCGTCGGTGAACCAGAGCAACGAGCTGCTCCGCCAGATCGTCGGCGTGGTGTTCGGGCTCGGGCCCGTGTACCTCGTGCTCCATCTCGTCCGCCGCTCCGGCGAGGGGACGGGCGCGATAGGGCTCGGCTGGGACCGGCCGCTCCAGGACATGGTGCGGGGCGCGTTCCTCTTCGCGGTCGTGGGGTCGGTGGGCGTCGGCGTGTACCTGGGCGCGGTGGCGCTGGGGGTGAACCGGTTCGTGGTGCCGGCGCCGCCGCTCGGCCACTGGTGGACCGTTCCCTTGCTCCTCCTGAACGCCGCCGAGGCCGCGCTGCTCGAGGAGGTCATCGTGGTCGGCTACCTGATCACGCGGCTGCGGCAGATCGGGTGGGGCGGGGCCGCAGCGATCCTCGGGAGTGGCCTGCTCCGCGCCGGCTACCACCTGTATCAGGGCTGGGGCGGGTTCGCGGGGAACCTCGCGATGGGACTCTTCTTCGGCTGGCTGTTCGTGAGGACGCGCCGCGTATGGCCGCTGGTGGTGGCGCATCTGCTGCTGGACGCCGGCGCGGGCCTCGGGTACGTGTTCTTCCGGAGCCATCTGCCGGGCTTCTCGTAGGAGCCCGCTACTGGTGGTCGCGCGGGATCGCGCGCGACCATCTGCGGGCCCATCGCTCCTTCCCGTCCTCGCTGACGCGGAGCTCGATCTCGATCAGGTACCGCTCGCGGTCGCTCTCGATCCTGGTGCGTGCCTCCGATGCGGCCGTGGCCTCGGGCCAGCGGATCTCGAACCGGCTCCCGCCGTCGGCCCACGCCCGGCCGGGGTCACCGGTCGAGACACCGACGGTGCCCGCGTATCGCTCGACGAACGCGGGCGTGTCCTCGTGCGCGGTGTGGTCGATCGAGAGCCCGACCACCGCGCGCGTCTCGCCGGCGAGGACGTCGTGCTCCACACGCCAGGTCACGTCGCCGCCCTCGCGCCGATCGACCGGCGTGGGCGCCGACGCCGCGTGAAGCGACGGCCGCTCCGTCACAGGCGGCGGCCCCTCCGGCACCGGGAGGAGGAGCGCCCCGCGCACCCGCTCCACGGTGAGGGTGAGGGGCTCGGGCGGTGGCCACGCGTTGGGCCAGTCCGTGCCGGCGATGTCCAGCCGGATCCGGTGGCCCGGCTCGAAGATCCACGACGTCACCTCCAGCTCCAGCCGCACGCGGTAGGGCAGCCCCGGCTCCAGTGGCGAGGGCTCTTCGCGCGAGTCCCGGTGCGTGAGGTTCAGCAGGCCGCGAGTTACGAGCGACGAGTAGCCATCGGGGAAGACGTCGCAGAGCTTCGCGGACAGGCAGGCGATCGGCGCCGACGATGACACGGCCACCTCCAGGACCGGATGCCCGAGGATCTCGAGCTCCTCCTCGAGCGGTCCCCAGTCGTAAACGAGCGAACGAGGCTCGTCGGGCCGCTGGTCGCCTGGCTGCCCGTAAGGCAGGTACGCGGCGCACGAGATCCACCCGGTCCAGCCCACGTCGCCGCTGACGGCGAGCTCGTCGGGACCCTGGCCATGCGGTCCCCGCGCACCCGCGAGCTCCATCACTCGCGGCGCCGTCCGCTCCAGTGGCCAGGTAGGCTCGAACCGCCACTCGCCGCGGATCTCCTCTGTCTGGGCCGCGATCTTCGTGGAGCGCCTCGCGAACAGCACGATCTGCGGCTCTCGATCGACGCCGTTGTCGATGCCCTTCAGCCAGCGGTCCCACCACCGGACCATCTCGGGCACGAGGTCGATGTTCGGGCCTGGCACGGACGTCTCGGTGGGCGAGTGAGCCCACGGCCCGAGGATCAGGCGTTTGGGGCAGCGCAGCTGCTCGATCGCTCGGAGCGAGTTGTTCGTGTAGCCGTCCGCCCAGCCAGCCACGATCATCGTCGCGGCCTCGATCGCGCCGTAGTCCTCGCAGAGCGACCCGAACTTCCAGTAGCGATCGTACCGCTGATGCTCGAGCCAGGCGATCAGCCAGGGCTCCGTCGCCTCCACCCGGCGCTCCCACTCCTCGCGCCAGCCGTCACCGAAGATGCAGGGCACCGGCGGCAGCGCGTTCATCGCGATCATGTAGGTCGGGTAGTCGACGAGGTCGAGCTGCTTCAGCGCGCCGCCGAAGTAGTGCACGTCGTCCCCATAGCGGTCGTCGGTCGCGTAGATCGGCACGATCGCCTTGAGCGCCGGCGGGCGTTCCATCGCGACCTGGATCGAGTTGAAGCCCGAGTAGCTGGTGCCGTACATGCCGACGGCCCCGGTGGACCACTCGCGCGTCGCGAGCCAGCCGATCACGGTCGCCATGTCCGAGCGCTCGACCGCCGGGTACTCGTCCTCGGCGACGCCCTCGCTCGTGCCGGTGCCGCGCAGGTCCACCCGGCAAACCACGTACCCGGCCTCGGCCAGGCGCGCGTACTCGGGGCGGGACGAGGCGGTGAGGTCGTCCTTCCTGTATGGGAGCGCCTCGAGGACCGCCGGCCAGGACCCGTCCCCGTCCGGGAACCAGAGGGTCGCGTTCAGGCGGACGCCGTCCGCAATCGGTATGAACAGGCGCTCACGCGATGGCACGGCCCGATGGTACCGATGCCGCCCGTGGAACGTGAGCCTTGCGCAGGTGTCAGATCCAGGATCGGAACCAGACGATCAGGTTCCAGTGATCGATCGAGATCGGCGCGCCCGTAAGGACCGGGTAGAACCACCAGAACATGCCGACCGCGAGCCCCACGAGGCCCCAGGCTATGGGCCGGTAGGGGTGCCTCGTCGACTCGAAGACGGCGCCGGTGGCCTCGTCTCGCAGTATCCAGGTCATGTCCGACAGGTCGCGAGCGGCGTACGCGGCCGCCAGGGCCAGGAACGGCGAGACGGGAGACATATAGAAGAAGAACTGGGGCCGGCTGACGGCGAACCACGGCAGGTACTGGGCGAGCACCGCGCCCAGGACGAGCCCCGCGCGCCAGTCCTTGTGCCGCCCCCACCATTTCCATCCGAGGTACGGCAGGGTCCAGGCTGTCGCCCAGAAGATCACGGGATTGCCGATAGCCAGGATCTCGCGCTGCGTCCCGGCATACCGCTTCGCGAACATCGAGACCGGTCGGGTCATCGCGAGCCACGTGTACGCGTGGGAGAAGTACGGGTGGGTCGGCGTGTACCGGCCGGTCTTGCGATCGAGCGCGGTCCACGTGAGGCTCCGGTGGTAGTCCCAGGCCGCCACCTGGTTATCCGCCCACCAGCGGGAGAAGTTCCAGCCGAAGTGGTGTAGCCACGGGAGCCAGGTGCTCACGTAGACGGCGCCCGGAATTATCAGGAACGCGAGCAGCATCCCGAAGGTCTCCCACGCGAACGCGCGGAAGAACGAGCTGCGTCGCCTGGCGCCCGGCCTGCGCCGGCGCGACGTCTCCCACGCGTACGTGAGGAGCACCGCACCGGCGATCGCGAACGCCCCCGACCACTTCACCGACGCCGCTGCTCCGAACGCCGCGCCCGCGGCGAACCGCCACGGTCTCCAGACCGGGGACGGCACGCGCCGCGGGCGCGGCACCTCCGCACCGACCTCCGCACCGACCTCCGCGGGCACCTCCGCGGGCACCGGCGCGGGCACTTGCGCGCCCCCGATCTCGTCCGGCGGGGTTCGGCGATCGATCCACCGCCGGTCGAGCAAGAGACAGAAGAAGCCGAGCACCGCCCAGAACGCGACGAAGATGTCCAGCAGCGCGAGCCTCGACAGGACGAAGTCGAGGCTCTCGACCGATGCCAGCAGGCCGGCGACGAAGGTCCAGATCGGCCGGCCCCACAGGATCTGCGCGATGCCGGCGATCATCACGCAGATCAGCGTGCCGGCGACCGCCGACGAGAACCGCCACCCGAAGGGCGAGTCGGCCCCGAAGAGCTTCTCGCCCATCGCGATCATCCACTTGCCCAGAGGCGGGTGAACCCAGGACCCCACGTCCCATTGGGTCTTGCGCCAGTACTTCTCGTCCGAGCTCTGGACGCCGCACACGTGGTTCGGCTCGCCGAGCAGGATGCACGCCGACTTCGAGTAGTAGAACTCGTCGAAGACGCGGGCATCGGGGCTGGAGAGGCCGGTGAAGCGCGGCACGGCGGCGATCATCGCCACCGCGAGGACGGCGAACACCGGCCGGTTCAGCTTCTGGGCGAGCCCGAGCACCGGGCAAGCCTACCGGGCCGTCTCCCGTCCGGAGGACCCCACCGGCGCAGTCCGTGCTAACGTCCCCGGGTCCGAACCGCGGAGGCTTCCCCATCCGATCGACGACGCCCACCTCCATCTCCGAGCGAGGACCGTCACCGATCTGCGCGGCCGGATCATCCTTCGCGCGCACGGCCCGGAGGTCGGCGCGGCTTGCGGCGCGCGCCGGACTGGTGCTCGCCCTCTCGCTCGGCTGGTCGTGGTTCGCCGTTCCTCCGATCCCGTCATCGTCCTGGGGCCTACAGTCAACGGTCCCTCAATGCTTCGGCCGGGACGCCACGATCGTCGGCACCGACGGGAACGACCGCCTCATAGGTACTCCTGGTCCCGACGTGATCGTCGGGCTCGGCGGCAACGACTCCATCAACGGCCGCCAGGGGGACGACCTCATCTGCGGCGGTTCGGGCGATGACGACCTCATCGGGCTCGGAGGGGCCGACCGGCTGAGCGGAGGTCCGGGGGATGACGGTCTGTTCGGGGTGCACGGGAACGACGTCCTCATCGGAGGAGGCGGGGACGACCTGATGACCGGAGGCCACGGAGATAAAGGAGCGGATCGGCTCATAGGCGGGCCCGGAAACGACTACCTCCTCAGCGGCGGACAGGGCCGGGACACGCTCACGGGCGGGTCGGGCAACGATGTCCTGAACGGCGATCCGGGAGCGGACACGCTGTCGGGTGGCGCTGGTAACGACATCATCTACGGGAGCGACGGATCGGACCGCCTGGACGGTGGGCCGGGGTCGGACGAGCTGTGGGGCGGCTCGGGGAGGGATCGCCTCGCGGGAGGCTCCGGCGACGACGTGATCGACGGCGGGTCGGGGCCCAACGTCGCGCTGGGAAACGCCGGGACCGACGTCTGTCTCGAGGCGACCGCATCCGGTTGCGAGTCGAGGAGCCCTCGGACCGCGAGCAAGCCGTCCGGCCGCACGGCGCGCTGCCACGGCGAGCGGGCGACGATAGTCGGGACGCCCGGGAACGACCTGCTCGTCGGCACCCCTTCGCACGATGTCGTGGCGGGCCTCCGCGGTGACGACGTGATCCTCGGGCTCGGCGGGAACGACACGATCTGCGGCGGACCCGGCAACGACGCGATCGTCGGCGGGACCGGCAACGACGTCGTCATGGGCGGCGCGGGTGACGACGGCCTCTTCGGTGAGGCGGGGAGAGATCATCTCGACGGCGAAGGAGGCTCGGACCTCATATCCGGGGGGGACGACAGCGACGTGCTGGCCTCGGGCGGAGGTACCAACTTCCTGATGGGTGACAGCGCCCCCGACCAGCTGACCGGCGGGCCCGGCACCAACGCCTTCCACGGAGGCAACGGGGTCGACACGCTCACCGGCGGCTCCGGTCCGGACTTCGCCTACGGCGGCGACGGCGAGGATTCCCTCGACGGCGGTGGGGGAGCGGATCATCTGTACGGCGGGTTCAACGCCGACATGCTCTTCGGTGGCGAGGGCGACGACGTCCTGGACGGGAACGAGGGGAATGACTTCGCCGACGGCTCAGACGGCCTCGACGTCTGTCTCAACGCGAGCACCCGCTTGAACTGCGAAGGCTGAGGCCGCCGTCACCGGCGGCGGTCCTTCAGCCGGTACACGAACTGGACGCCCTGGAAGTCGTCGGTGATGGATGCGCTCTTGTTGTCGACTAGACCGGCGCCCAGGCCCACTCCCTGCGCCGATCCGAACGTGACGTCAGTGGGGATCCCGGATGCCTTCTTCGGCCAGGCCACCCACAGACGCCCGTTCGTCGCGAGCGACGGCAGGAGCTTGGCGAACCTGCGCTCGAGGTCGGCCTGCGACGTGGCGAACACCACGATGACGTCGAGATCCGTGGATGCCTGAGCCACGAGCCCGGCTCCGGCAGGGAGCGGGCGAAGGGCGTCGTCCAACCCGCCGGGCGCGTTCACGATCAGGACGCGGGAGCCCTCGCGGACCCCCAGCTTCTTGGGGAGCGGCGTTCCCGAGTAGTCCCTGTGCGTCTGTCGCGCCCGCGCCACGGGCGCAAGCCTATCCGCCCCATCTCGGAGTCGGCGGATGCCCGCCGCGCCGCCGCGTGGGACCATCGATGCCGTGGAGGGCCGGCTCTTCCTCGTGGGCACGCCGATCGGGAACCTGGGCGACATGACCGACAGGGCCCGCGAGACGCTCGCCTCTGTGGACGTGGTCGCGGCCGAGGACACCCGCCGCACGGGCCGCCTCCTCGCCCACTTCGGCGTCGAGGCAAGGCTGGTCTCGTTCTTCGAGGGGAACGAGCGCGAGCGCACCGCGCAGCTGCTGGAGGCGCTCCGCGAGGGCTCCGACGTGGCGGTCGTCACCGATGGGGGCATGCCCAGCGTCTCCGATCCGGGATACCGACTGGTGCGCGCGTGCGCCGAGGATGGGATCGAGGTGCTCGTCGTGCCCGGCCCCACGGCGGTGATCGCCGCGCTCGTGGTGTCCGGATTCCCGACCGACCGGTTCGTCTTCGAGGGATTCCTGCCCAAGCGCGAAGGCGAGCGCGCACGGCGTCTCGACGCGCTCACCCTCGACCCTCGCACGATCGTGGTCTTCGAGTCGCCCCTGCGGGTGCAGACGCTCCTGCGGGACGTCCTGGTGACGCTCGGAGACCGGCGGGTCGCGCTCTGCCGGGAGCTGACGAAGGTCCACGAGGAGGTCCTGCGGGGCCGGGCGTCGGAGGTGCTGGGGCGGATAGCGGACACGGAGCTGAAGGGTGAGGTCGCCGTCGTCATCGAAGGCGCCCCCCGCGGATCTCCGTCCGACGTCGCGTCACTCGTCGACGAGGCTCGCGAACTCGCGGCCGGCGGCATGAGGAAGCGCGACGCCGCCCATGCCGTGGCCGAGCGTCACGGGGTCTCGGCGAACGCGCTGTACCGCGCCCTCCTCGACGCCGACCGGTAGGGTCCCCGGGCGACCGGGTCCGCGTACGATGGTCCGATGGCGCAGCTTCCGCCGCCTCCCGTCCCTGGCGGGCTCCCGCTTCCGCCCCCACCCCCGCCTCGTCGCAGACGCCTCCGGAAGGTGGTCGCCGCCGCCCTGGTAGCCCTGCTGGCGATCTCTGGGGTGGTCGTCGCCACCTCAGGCGCCCCACCGCAGCGGGGGATCCCGCTCACTTCGCAGGGGGACGGGGAGTTCAAGTTCCTGAACACGCTGGGCGACGGCACTCCCTTCCGGTGGAACCCGTGCGAGCCGATCCACTACGTGGCGAACCTCTCCGAAGCGCCGCCGGGGGCCCTCCAGGACCTCCAGGAGGCGGTGGCGCGCGTGTCGGACGTGACCGGGATCGCGTTCGTCTACGACGGTGAGACCACGGACACCGTCGAGCACCAATACGGCCGGGCGTTCCAAGCGGCGCTGCCCGGCCAGCGCTGGCTCCCCGTCCTCATCACGTGGCTCGGCCAGAAGGAGTTCCGGTTCTACGTGCCCGACAAGGCGGTCCTCGCGTTCGCCTATCCGAGGCCCGGGGACGGCACCCTGTTCGATCAGTACGTGAGCGGCGTGCTCGTCGTGGATGCGGGCGCGGACCTAAGCCAGGGGTTCGACTCGCGGTACAG
>JACQDK010000101.1 GCA_016201135.1 Actinomycetota bacterium | reverse complement strand
CACTACTTGAGGTCCTCTTGGTAGGCCCTCGCTTCGGCAGGGTCCTCGCCTCAGCCTTGGCCTTGCGGTACCTCTTCGCGGCGGCTCGGAGCTTCGGCGTGGCGGGCCGCGACGACCGTCATCCACGAGTATTGGGCGGTCGCCCCGCCGATCGCCCGGAGGGGTGCCCTCTGACCTTTCCGTCCCAGTGCTCGGCCAGGGGACGCGACCAGGCGTAGCATCGAGGCGAGGAGGTGGTGCGGATGCACCGCTACCTGGTCGTTGCGAACCAGACCCTCGCCGGCGGGCACCTCGTCTCGACGCTCCGCGATCTCGCGTCCCACGGACCCTGCCGGTTCCACGTGCTCGTGCCAGCCACGCCCCCGACGAACCACACGTGGAGCGATGGGGAAGCCCGCGGGATCGCCGCGCGCCGCCTTGGGACGGCGCTCGAACGGTTCCACGAGCTCGACCCCGAGGTCGATGGTGAGGTGGGCGACGAGCACCCACTCCAGGCGATCCAGGACGTCATGGATCGAGGCGAGCGGTTCGACGGGATCGTGCTCTCGACGCTGCCACCGGGGATCTCGCGCTGGCTCCGGTTCGACCTGGTGCACCGCGTCGAAGGCGCCTTCGACCTGCCGGTGATCCACGTCGTGGGCGAGCGCGAACCTGAGCACGCGTAGGGTCAGGCCTCACGTCGGCAGCGGCCTGGGGACGGCCCGGGGTCGAAGGGCCGAGATTCTCCTGGGGGATTCGAAGCGGCCTCGGAGTCAGGCCGAGGCACGCCGCGAAGGGAGGCTACGTACCGTCGCGGCGTGACGCGAGACCCCCGCGGTTCAACTCTCGATGATGTGGCAGAAGCTCGCCTTCTCGCAGTCGCGCGGTGAGAGTCGCCGAGCCTTGCGGGCAAGGCGTTCGAGTTCGGCGCGGACACGCTCGAGGGCGGCGATCTGCGCGGACACGTCCCGAGCGCGTCGGTCGATCAGCTCGGCGACGTGGGCGCAAGGGACGTTGCCCCTGTCCCGGAAGTCGAGGACCCCGCGGATCTCGCCGAGTGACAGCCCTATCGCCTGAGCTGAGCGGATGAACTCCAGGCGCTTCGCGGCGAACGCCTCGCAGTCCCGGTAGCCGTTCTCCAGCCTTCGGGGTTCCGGGAGAAGCCCGACGGACTCGTAGTAGCGGATGGTCTTGGCCGGGACCCCCGATGCCTTCGCGAGCTCGCCGATCCTCATGCGCCCATCGTACCCGTTGACATTCCAGTTGGCTGGAAGGTGTAGCGTTGCGGATGGTGCAGACCGGTTCTGGAGGTGTCAGGTGCAGCGGATGCGGATCCAGGGGATGACGTGCGAGGGCTGCAACGAGGCCGTGGCCGAGGCCCTGGTCGTGGCCGGCGCGACCGAGGTCCGCGCGGACTTCAAGACCGGGCAGGCAACGTTCTCGCCCGGAGCGGCCTCCGAGGCCTCGCTCAGGGGCGCTCTAGAGCAGGCCGGCTACCGGGTGGCGCAGATCGAGGACGCGGCCGATCCGGTGACCGGCCCCGATCACCGGAGTGGTCCGGCCCCAAGGGCCGGGTACGACCTTCTCGTCGTCGGCTCGGGTGCCGCGGCGTTCGCGGCGGGCATCCGAGCTCGCGACCTCGGCGCCTCGGTCGCGCTCTGCGAGGCCAACTCGATCGGGGGGACGTGCGTGAACATCGGGTGCGTCCCCTCCAAGGCGATGCTCGCCGCGGCGGACGCCTATCACCGAGCCGGCCACAGCCCCTTCGTGGGAGTCCGAACCTCCTCGGGCCCGCTCGACCTCGCTTCGCTCGTTCGGGCGAAAGACGAGTTCGTGGACGAGCTGCGAGCCGGCAAGTACGAGAACATCGCTCAGGAGTACGGGTTCACGCTCCTTTGCGGTCGAGGGCGGTTCACCGGCCCCGGCACCTTTGTGTGCGAAGGCAAGGTGATCCGCGCCGACCGGTTCCTGATAGCAACCGGCGCCTCCCCGTCGGTCCCGCCCGTTCCGGGCCTCGAGGAGGCCGGCTACCTGACGAGCACGACCGCGCTCGAGCTGAAGGAGCTTCCCGAGTCGATCGCGGTGATCGGCGCGAACTCCATCGGTCTGGAGATGGGCCAGCTGTTCTTGCACCTCGGGAGCCGGGTCACGTTCCTGGAGGCGCTCCCTCGAGTCACCCCCTTCGAGGAGCCCGAGATCTCGGACGCGCTTGCCACGGTGCTGCGAGACGAGGGAGCCGATATCCGGGCCGGCGTCGGGATCTCGCGCGTCGAGCGAGCGGGCAAGCGGCGGGCGGTCGTGTTCGAACAAGACGGTTCCGAAGAGCGGGTCGAGACCGAGCGGATCCTCGTCGCCACCGGCCGCCGCCCGAACACGGCGGGGCTCGGACTGGAGGCCACCGGGGTGGAGTTGACCGATAGGGGCGCGGTGAGGGTCGATGAGTTCCTGGGGACGACGAACCCTCGCATCTGGGCGGCCGGGGACGTCACCGGCGCTCCCCAGTTCGTCTACGTCGCCGCCACGCAGGGCTCGGTCGCAGCCGACAACGCGATCGGCAAGACGCGTCGCATCATGGACTGGACCGGGCTTCCTCGCGTCACCTTCACCTCTCCCCAGATCGCCTCCGTCGGGATGACAGCCAGCGAGGCGGCCAACGCCGGCCATCGGGTGGAATCCAGGACGCTCGATCTAGCCGCGGTGCCCCGCGCCCTGGTCAACCGCGACACCCGCGGCCTCGTGAAGCTCGTGGCTGACGCTGAGAGCGGCCGGCTCCTCGGGATGCACGTCCTCGCCGAGAGCGCCGGGGAGGTGATCCTGGCGGGGGTGTACGCGGTGAAGAACGCCATGACCATTACCGAGATCGCGGAGACCTGGGCCCCATATCTCACGATGGCCGAAGGGATCAAGCTCGCCGCGCAGACGTTCACGCGAGACGTGTCCAAGCTCTCCTGCTGCGCGGCATAAGCCTCCACGTCGGCGGCCGCATGCAGCCCTGGACGTTCGCAGCGCTCTTTGCCCTCGTCGTCTGGTCTATTCAGCGGGCCGTCTCCAAGGCGGTCCTCGCCACGCTCACGACGCCCCAGTACTACCTGCTCTCCGCGCTCGTCTCGCTGCCCTTCTACGTGCCGGTTCTCATCGCGGACCCGCCGACGCCGTCCGCCCTGCCCGGGGCACTTGGGGTATCGGCCCTGATGGCCGCGACGTTCGGCATCACCACCGAGGCCATCCGGCAAGGACCGGTGGGGCGCGTCTCTCCGATCACCGGTCTTTCCCCGGCGCTCACGACCCTTCTTGCGCTCGCGATCCTGGGCGAACGGATCTCGCCTACCGAGGCGACGGGGATCGTCCTTGCAATGGCCGCAGTGTTCCTGCTCGGCTACCGCAGGAGCAGGGAGGCAAACCGGTCCCGGTGGCTCGCGTTCGCCCTGTCCTCCCTGGCCGCCGTGCAGGTGTTGGTCGGCGGCTACCTGCTGCGACGCTCCGGTGCCTCCTTCCCGGATCTTCGTTCGCCGCTCATGCGCTGGGCCGTGGTGGTGCTTGCTCTCGCGGCCGTCGCGACGATCGGCTACCTGTGGGCGCTCTCGGAGGGCCCGGCCGCGGTGATCGTTCCGCTCCTTGCCACCAGCCCGGCCCTGGGCGGGCTCCTCGGCGCCCTCGTGCTAAAGGAGCGGACGACCCGCGCGCAGTACGCGGCCATCCTGCTTGGTCTGGCCGGCGCCGTCCTCCTGGCACTTCCCGGATAGGCGCCTCTTGCTCGCTCGCGCCGCTCCTCTCGTCACCGATCAGGAAGGTGATCGCCTCCCGTTCCTCAGAGGGAAGCCGGGGGGTGGTCACCGGCCGAATGACCTCGCCGTGGAGGCCGGGACCATCGAGCGCCGTATCGAACGTAACGCCGGACGGCGCAGCGGAACGGGTTGGTCCAGGCTACCGGTCCGGCGCTTCCTTCTTGATCTTCCGGGACCTCCGCTTCTCCTTGATGCTCTTCTGAGGCGGCTTCTTGCGGATCTTGGTCCCGTCCTTGCCCTTGGCTCTCACCCACCCCGCCTCCAGATGCGACGTGGCGGTGCCCGGCGGCAGAGCGTGAGCGGAAGGGCGCCCTACCCGGGGGTCCTGCGGGGTGGGAAGGAAACAGACGGTCCGCGGGATCCTCGGGGGAGGGCTAGGCCGCCACGCGCCGCCTCCTGGGGGCGCGCACCGAGTAGGCGTGCATCGGCTCGTGTTGCCAGCAGAATCTGGCCGGGTTGTAGATCGACAGACGAGCTCCGCATCCCTTGGTGGTGCACACCCGGCCCCTCCGGTAGGTGCGGCTCGGGGCAGGCAGGCTCCGCACCAGCGCACCCTGCAGCGGGTCTTGCTCCACCGACCTCATGTCCCGCCCCTGCGGAGAGGCTAAATCCGACTCCGCGAGTAGGATTACCCCCGCCCGGCAGAACTGTCAAGGCTTGGGAGCCTCGACGTTAGCGTCGCCCGCGAGCCAGTCCCGAGGTGAAATCCCCCACCGCACGAGGAGGGGCACGTAGCGTCCGTTCAACGACGAAAGGACGCTGCCGTGCCCGAGCTCACCCTAACCGTCGAGATCCCCTGGCCGAAGCAGCC
>JACQDK010000100.1 GCA_016201135.1 Actinomycetota bacterium | reverse complement strand
CTGGTGGACGAGGCCCTCGAGCTCGTTGTCGGAAAGGGTTGAGTCGTACAGGCGCGGGCCGAGCACCTCCACGAGGCGCTCCTGCACGCGGATACGCACCTCCGCGATGCGATCCTTCTGCTGCGCCTTCGCCAGCCTGTCTGCCAGGGACATCTCGGTGCCTCCTTACCGGGAGAAAAGACCCTTCTTCTTCTTGGTCGACGCCGGCGCCGCCGCCGCCACGTGGCCCCCACCTTGGTGGCGCGCCACGAACTTGGCGGCGAGCTGCCGGATGCTCGTCGAGACCTCCGAAGAGGGCTCGTCCAGCACCACGGGGCGGCCTTTGTTGAGCGACGTCGGCACCAGGCGGCTCGATGGGATCATCGCGTCGACCGAGATCCGCATCACCCGCTCCACGTCGCCCGCGTCGAGTCCCACCTTCGAATCGGCGCGGTTCAGCACGACGCGGAACCGCTCACGAGGAAGGCCGATCGACAGAAGCGTGTCCAGTGACTTCGAAAGGTGCTTGACCCCCACGACGTCGAGGCCCGTCACCAGGCAGATGGTGTCCGAGAGGTCGAAGCAGACCAGCGCGGAGTCGGAATAGTCGACCGAGGCGTCCACGATCACCCAGCCGAAGTTGGCCCGGATCGCCCGGAGGAACTTGCCGATGGCCTCACCGGCCGGCGCCTCGGCGGCCGGGTCGGGAGGCGCGCCGTACGCCCAGAGGTGCTCGGCCATCTTGACGCCTACCCCCCGGATGTCCTCGCCGGTCGCCCCTTCGCCGAGCGCCATCAGGTCGTGGATCGTGGCCGTGGGCTCCCGCCCGAAGTAGGTGAAGACGTCACCCATGTCCACGTCGAGGTCGACCACGGCCACGTCGTCGCCGGTGGCCTCGGCGATCGCCGCCGCCAGGTTCGTCGTGAGGAACGTCTTTCCGGTCCCGCCCTTGGAGGAGAAGATCGAGACGATCTCCCCCCGGTCGGTCTGGGCCTCGGTCTGGACGACGCCGACCGAGCGGAGGTTCCCCGCCCAGGCGACCGCGCGCTCGACCGCGTCACGCAGCTCGTCCGAGCCCTGCGTCATGTCGACGACGTCGCGGATGCCCGCGCGCATCGCCGCCGGCAGGAGCCCGTTCCATGTGTGGTCGCGCACCAGCACGATGGCCGTGCCGGGCGAGGACCGGCCGACGAACTCCGCCAACCCCAGGGCGTCCGGCTCCTTCACCTCGGGCGAAAGGACCAGGACGTCGATGGGGCTGTACGCGTTGATCAGCAACTCCTCGGCCGCCGTGGCGCTCTGGACCCAACCCACCTCGTCCGGCTCGATCTCAAGAGCCCGGGCGACCTGCTGGCGGAAGGACTGCGGCGTCCCGACGGCAACGACGCTGTTGTCGCTCACGACTGGTTCTTCCCCAACAGCCGGTCGAGGGAGATGGACTGAGCAGGCACCTGGATGCCCTGCTGGTCCGGCGGGAGCAGACCGAAGTACAGCTGGCCCTTCTGCGCCGCGAAGACCACGAACTCCGCGTCCGACTTGGGCACGTCGAGCGTGACGGTGACGCTGCCCTGCGAGGTGGTGTCCGAGGTCGAGGAGGAGACGGTGGGGTTCTCCACCTTGAGGACCTTGATGGTGGGCTCCAGCGTCATCGTGAAGGGCGGGAACTGCGCCGTGCCCGTCTGCTGCGTCTGCTGCGAAGCCGGGCCCTTGCCGTTGATCTGGTTGATCAGGTCGCGGACGCTCGAGAAGCCCTTGACGCCGTCGAACGACGCGTACAGGGTCACGTTGTCGCCGCGCTGGATCGCGCCGCCGACGCCCGGAGGCCCGTCGACGCGGACCGTGAGGGCCACGCACTGGGCGCAGATGCCCAGGATGCCGCCGGTCGGCTGCTGGCCGCCCGACAGGCGCTCGGTGGGGATCTGCTCGTTAGTGAGGATCGGGGCTATCGCCGTGCGGTCGCGGAGGTCGGTGATGTTGGTTACCGCATCCTGCACCACCGCGCTCGTCGGGATCTTCGTCATGACGAAGACGCCTTGATCGATCAGCGGGTTGAGCTGGGTGTTCGCCGGGATCGGCTGTGTGGCGACCACGACCTCGGTGATCTCGCCGCTGTTGATGGCGTTGTCCTTCACGCCGTTCACGTAGAGGAACACCGCCGCGGTCGCCCCGATGGCGAGGAGCAAGGCAAGCGCGACCACCAGACCACGTGACCTCATCGAAACCTCTCCTTTCGAAAGCCCCTGTAGGCGCTCCTGGTCTCTCGTCTCCTAATTTACGGCAGCCGTGGCCGCCGGCTTTACACCTAGGACCCAGGCGGGCAGGAGTCCTTGATCGTGAAGTCGCAGAGCCTCACGGACCGGAGTCCGAAATCAGCCCCCGCGCCAGGGTAGTCCCCGCCCACGGTCGAGCCGTTCCACTTCAAGATCAGGCAGTGTGCGTTTCCACCGCCGACACCTGCCGGCGGGACCCCGCATTGCCCGGACAGTGACCACGTGTACTTGACCTCTGCCTGCTTGACATCGGCCGCGTTCCACGTGAAGCCGGTGTTGCCGTTCTGAGTGAACCCGGTGGTGCCGCCGTTGACCGTCAGGTCCGTGACCGTCGTCGGGGTCGTGGTCGGACACCCGTTGCCGGGGCCCATGCTGGAGAACAGGTACGACTGCCCTTTGGTGAGGTTCATCTTCTGGTCACAGACGGTCGGGGGAACACCGCCCGCCGTCGTACCGTCGAGCAGGGCGACGAATTGCAGCTGCGCGAACCCGACGATGTCGTACAGGCTGACGGATCCCGCCTTCGTGACCTGACCCTGATCCGGTGCGCCCGATGTGGGCGAGCCCCACCCGATGTAGTTGATCGGGAAGTCCCGGATCGCCTGACTGTCCGCGAGGGCTCCGAGGCTGCCCCAGACCTTCTGGTCCGGGGTGCCGCTGTCAGAGCACACGTAGGTCGGGTTCGGGTAGTTCGTCTGCACGTGCGACAGGACGGCACCCGAGATCCAATCCGCGAGCTGCTGGGCGCCGCCAGCCTCGTTGCAGCCGTTGAACGACTGAAGTTCGGCTTGGGTCCAGGCAGCTCCCCACGTGACATCCCAGCCATTACCTAGGTCGAGCATCCCGAAGTTGGAGCCTACGAACAGCCCGTTGTCGAACCAGAAGTAGCACGTGGTCCCGGGGGGGATGTGAGGCACGTCACAACCCTGCCCCTGGAGCGTGCCGAAGTTGAGAACGATGGGGACAGGATTGGCACCACCGGTCACCCCCCAAGCCGCCGTCGCCCGCGCTCTGACGGGTGAGGTCTTGCCGAAGCCGAGCACCTCCGCGAAGTAGAGCTGCTGCGGCATCGAGTACTCCACGGTGACGTGTCCGGACGTGCTCGTCTGACACCCCACCATGTCGATGATGTTGGTCTGGCTCGCCACGCCGCTCGCTGACAGCCCCTTCAC
The DNA here is from genome assembly GCA_016201135.1 of Actinomycetota bacterium. Taxonomy (GTDB): domain Bacteria; phylum Actinomycetota; class UBA4738; order UBA4738; family HRBIN12; genus JACQDK01. Next base: position 2,972 of record JACQDK010000100.1, on the reverse strand, counting down.
GTTGGCCGTCGCGTAGGTGTCGGCCATCGTCTCTGGCTTCGAGGGGTCCGTGGGGTTCGCGCACGTCTGCGCGGCGGCCAGGGCGGCTGCGTCGGAGCCGTTGACCAGCTCACGACGCTTGTACAGCAGGCCTCCCACGTCGACGGTGAGCATCAGCATCGCGAAGATGGCGACCAGGGCGATCACCACGATGACCGCGGTCGCGCCGCGGTCATCGTGCAGGCGTCGAAGCATTAGAGCTCGCATCGGAATGTTCCCGAGAGCGTTGGGTGCAGGTCCAGGTGAGGCATGAACGGGATGTCGATCTGGAAGGACTGGATCGTGGCCGACGAGAGCCCGGCCGGGTAGGTGGATCCGGTCCCCGTGTCGATGTTCACCGTGACCTCGTTGCCGAGCGTGGAGTTGCCGTCGCAGCCGCTCGACGGCGAACCCGGATCGGGCCCCGTCATCGTGATCGCCGACGAGGTCGGCGAGATCGCACCGGCTGAGCCGTCGGACACCGCCTGCTTGACCTTCGTGAGGTCGGCCCCGACGGCGGCCTGCCTCGCGCCTTCGCGCGTCCCCGCCTTGAGCGTCTGGCTCTGAAGGAAGAAGAGCCCGTACTCCATCATGCCGAACACGAGCAGCGAGAGCACGCCCACGATGAGCGCGAACTCGACCGCTGCGGCGCCGTCCTGCCGCTGCAGCCTCTTTCCGACCCCCTTGATCCTCATGCGCACCTTCCGGCTCCGTGCCGTCACCGGCCCCTCACTCCCCTCCGCCTCCAGGAGAGTGAGCGGCCGGTGGCCGCTCGACCTTGCGGTCGGTTCCTAGGACGCGCCGTTGACGGCACTTCCCACCGTGCTGAACGTGTTGGACGCAGCGTGGCCGAGGAAAGCCACAGCCACGATGATCACGGCTGCGATCAGCGCCACCATCAGCGCGTACTCCACCGCGGTCGCACCCTCCTGCTCGCGCACACGCGTGCGGAGATCGCTCCACCACGTCTGCACCCCCGCGTACATACGAAGGAACATAGGTTCACCCCCTTCCTCCGAGACCTGCAAGCCCTCTCGGGCCCGGCGATGATACGTCGCCGGGTGAAACGGTAGTGCCCCAGGGGGCATCCGGGTATTCCGAGTTTCCCGGAGCCTGACTACGTAGTTCTACGTATATGGTTCCTATCTGCTGCGGAAACGGAGCCTGCGGCCGATGCTACCCCTAGGATGTCGCAGTGCAAAGCTCACCGAGGAACGCACCCGGACGGATCACGCTCACGATGGACCACGTCTGGGTCGTCGTGGCGCTGGTCGTCCCTGTCATCAGCGTCCTTGTCGCGTCCATGTCGACGGTGGACCTCGCCTATCACCTCAGGGCGGGCGACTGGATGCTGCGGACCCACCGGTTGCTCGATGTCGACACCTTCACGTTCTCCGCCGGCGGGGCGGCGTGGCTGAACCAGCAATTGGGAGCCCAGGTGCTGCTGGATCTCGCCTACCGCGCGGGCGGGTTCGCCGCGCTGGGGCTCCTGAGGGGCCTGCTCTCGGCGGTCGCCTACGGAGCGGTGTTCCTCGCCTGCCGGCAGGCCGGCGCGTCCCTCCGCCGGGCGGCGCTGCTGACGACCCTGGCGTTCCTGCTCTCCCTGTACCACCTGGCGATGCGGCCCCAGATGTTCGGCGTGGCCCTGTTCTGCGTCACGATGTGGCTGGTCGCGATCCGGCGGAAGAGACCGCGTCTGCTGTGGGTCCTGCTCCCGCTCGTGGCCGTCTGGGCCAACATCCACGGCAGCTTCGTGCTGGCCCCGGTTCTCCTGGGACTCGCGTGGCTCGAGGACATTCGGGACCACGACCCCGTCGCGCGCAGGACGCTACTCGTGACCGGCGGGTCGCTCGCCGCGTCCCTGGTGAACCCGTTCGGGTGGCGCGTATGGGCCTACGCCGTGGAGATCGGCACCAACCCCACGGTCCGCAACCTCATCGTCGAGTGGAAGCCGACCACACTCAACACGTGGGCGGGAGGATCGTTCTTCGTGTCGGTCGCCGCCCTCGTCGTCTACCTGGCGCGCCGGGAGCAGCAGGTGCCGTGGCTCACCCTCCTTCGCCTTGCCTTCTTCTTCTTCCTCGCACTCCCCGCGATCCGCGGGGTGCTGTGGTGGGGCCTGGTCGCGCCCGTCGCCCTCGCGGAGATGCTGCCCAGGTCGGAGCGCACGCCGCGCCTGGGGATACCCGCCGCGAACGCCGCGATCGTGGTCGCGCTTCTGGCGGTGGTCGTCCTGGTCGTTCCACGCGGCGACCACGCGTTCGGCGGAACGCCCCTTCTCACCGAGCGGCCGGCCGGGCTGAGCGATCAGGTGGAGGCGCGCCTCCCGCCGGGGTCGAGGCTCTTCGTGTCGCAGGTGTGGGGATCGTGGTTCGAGCTGGCGGTCCCGTCGATGCCGGTGTACGTCGACTCCCGGATCGAGATCTACCCCGAGTCCGTGTGGAACGACTACTTCGCCATCTCCGGCGCCCAGCAGGGATGGCAGCAGATCCTCGATCGGTACCACGTGGACGCCGCCGTGCTGAAGGAGTCGCAGTCCGGCCCCCTGATCGGCTGGATGCGGATCGACCCGGCCTGGAAGCTGGTGTACCAGGACAAGGACGGGTACCTGTTCGTCCGCGTCACCCGGTGATCTGCGCGAGCGATCCGCGCGGGCCCCGGCGCTACTCGGGCGAGCCGACCGAGACCAGGCCCGACTGCGCGGCCATGCGTATGGCCGCGAGGCGGCTCCCCACGCCGAGCTTCCCGTAGATCCTGCCGAGGTGCGTCGTGACCGTCCGCTCGCGGACGCCCAGGCGCGTCGCGATCTCGCGGGCGGTGAGGCCCTCGGCCGCGACCGTCAGCACCTCGCGCTCGCGCTCGGTGAGCAAGTCGCGCGACGCGGCGTGTGCGTCGGTGACCGCTCCAGCATAGCCCGACAGGCTGACCTTGGTGCGCACCCACGCAGCATGCAG
>JACQDK010000095.1 GCA_016201135.1 Actinomycetota bacterium | reverse complement strand
GTGCGGTACGTGACAGGTCAGATCCTCGCGAACGCCGACGGCGAGTTCGACGCTTTCGGCAAGACGGTGAAGCAACGGACCCACACGCTCTACCAGGGAGGCCTGAAGATATACACGACGCTCAACCCTGACTGGCAGCGCTACGCGCAGAAGGCCGCGAACCAGCCCTGGGCGATCACGCCCGCTAACCCGCACTTCTCGCAGGAGCCCGACGTGGCGATCGTGTCGATCGAGAACGACACGGGCGCGATCCGAACGCTCCTTTCGGGGCGGAACTACGAGAAGGATCAGATCAAGCTCGCGACGGCGGTGCGCCAGCCCGGCTCCTCGTTCAAGCCGTACACGCTGACGGCGGCGTTCGAGCAGCACGTGCCGCCCGGCAGCGTGTTCTCGTCGAAGTCGCCGTTCCACACCCCTTTGTGGAACAACGCCTGCCGATGTGTGAGCAACGCTGAGGGCGCCGGCGACCAGGGATATCTCAACCTGTGGCAGGCGACCGCCGACTCGGTGAACGTGGTCTTCGCCCAGCTCGAGCTGTCGCTGAAGGGACAGGGACAGGCGGTCGCCGACGCCGCCCATCAGGTGGGCATCACGGCCCCGCTGGTCGGCGTGCCCTCGATCACCCTGGGGACCGAGGAGGTGTCTCCGCTCGACATGGCGAGCGCCTACCAGACGTTCGCCAACGACGGAGTGCACTGCACCCCGTTCGCGGTCTCGCGGGTCTTCGCCTCCGACGGCTCCACGCTCTTCCGGCACAAGCTCGCATGCGATCAGGTGATCAAGCCGGGCATCGCGCACCTCATCACGGCGATGCTGGAGGGCGTCGTGCAGCACGGCACCGGCACGGCCGCCGGCCTCGGTCGCCCGGTCGCCGGCAAGACGGGGACCACCGAGAACTACTCGAACGCCTGGTTCGTGGGGTACACGCCGCAGGTCTCCACCTCGGTGTGGGTCGGCTTCCCCTTCACGGCCGACTCCATGGAGCCGTACTTCGGCACCTCCGTCTTCGGCGGCACCGTGGCGGCGCCGATCTGGCACACGTACATGTCTCGCGTGGTGGCCGGGATGCCGGTCGTGGGATTCCCGCCTCCGCCTCCGCCGGAGATGGGGCAGGTACCGCGTGTCGTGGGGATGCGATCGAAGCCGGCGCAGGCGAACCTCGTCGCCGCGTCCTTCACGCCGAGCGTCGAGAAGGTGGCATCGCTCGAGCCGGCGGGGACCGTGGTCGACCAGGCTCCTAAGGCGGGCACCACCCTCGAGCTGGGCTCGCTCGTGACGATCTCGGTGAGCTCGGGCAAGGCGCCCAAGGCAGCGGTGCCCGACGTCGTGGGCGCCACGGTCGTCGACGCCACCGCGCAGCTCGAGGCGGCCGGGTTCGTCGGCCCAGGCGCGCCCGGACCTTCAGCTGCACGGCGTTCCCATCGACGCGGCCCTTGGCCTTCGACATGACCAGCCCCATCACCTTGCCCATCTCCTTCGCGGAGGTGGCCCCGGTGGCGGCAAGGGCCTCCTCGACGAGCGCGTCGACCTCGGCTTCTGAGAGGCGCGCGGGGGCGTAGGCCGACAGGACCTCGCGCTCCGCGCGCTCCTTGTCGGCGAGCTCGTCGCGACCCGCTGCCTCGAAGGCCTCCATCGACTCAGTGCGCTTCTTGACCTCCCGCGCGGCGAGCTCGCGCACCTCGTCGTCGGAGAGCTCGCGTGCGCGTGCGCCCTCGACCTCCTTGTTCTGGATCGCGGCGAGGAACATCCGGAGCGCCCCCAGCCGCAGCTTGTCGCCGGCCTTCAAGGCCGTCCTCATGTCCTCGGTGACCTGCGCCTTGAGCGTTGGATCGCTCACCGTAGACTGCCTCCCGTGCTACCCGTCCTGCTCGCGATCGCCGCCGTCGGCGTGCTCTGCGTCGCCTGGGGCGTGCTGGTCGAACGCCACTGGTACAGGCTGGTGCGGTACCGACTGGACATCCTACCGGCGTCCGGTCCCCCGCAGCTCACGATGCTTCACCTGTCGGACCTGCACTTCGTGCGGGCAGACACCAGGAAGGCGCGCTTCCTAGGGACGCTGCCCAGGGCCGACGTGACCGTCGTGACCGGAGACTTCCTCGGGGAACCCGATGGGGTGGAGACGGCTGTGGCTGCCCTGCGTCCAGTCCGCGGACGCTTCGCCTCCTGGTTCGTCCTCGGGTCGAACGACCTGTTCGTCCCGCGGCCGCTCAACTACGCGCGCTACTTCCTGTCGCGGGGCCGGAGGCGGCGGCGCGCGGCGCGCGGGCGGGCTCCCGAGCTCGTGGCGCAGCTCCTCGCCGACGGCTGGGAGGACCTGTCGAACGTCCACCGGTCGATCTCGGTGGGCGGGCTCTCCATGGAGCTGCTCGGCCTCGACGACGCGCACATCGAGCGCCACGACCTGCGTCTCGCGCCGCGCACGGCGCAAGAGCGCTTCGGCGTCGCGGTGATGCATTCGCCCGACTCCTCACCGGAGGCCGCCGCGTGCGGCTACGAGCTGATCCTCGCCGGACACACGCACGGGGGGCAGGTCCGGCTTCCGTTCGTCGGAGCGCTGGTGACGAACTCGGCCATGCCGCGGCGCCTCGTCAGCGGACTGGTTCTGATGGGCGGCTCGCGGATGTCGCTCTCCCCCGGTCTCGGCACGAGCAAGTACGCCCCGTTCCGGTTCCTGTGCCGGCCCGAGGCCACGCTGCTCGAGCTGCGGCGGAAGCCCGTCTAGCCCACGGCCAGGATCTCCTCGAAGACCCGCTCGTAGCCCTGCACCATCGCCTGCTTGTCGAAGAGCCGGTCCACCCGGTCGCGGCAGGCCGCCGGCGAGATCTCGCCGAGCCGGCCGAGGCGCTCCGCCGCCTCCTCCGCGTAGTTCTCGACGCTCACGATCCACCCGGTCTCGCCGTCGACGATCACCTCGGGGACGGAGCCACGCGGCGTGGCGATCACGGGCGTCCCGCACGCCATCGCCTCCGTCATGACCAGGCCGAACGGCTCGTCCCAGGCGATCGGGAAGAGCACGGCCTTCGCGTTCGCGATCAACTCGGCCTTGGCGTCGTGGGGGATCTCGCCCAGCACCTCGGCGCCGCCCGGGAGCGCGGGCTTTATCCGCTGCTCCCACTCCTCCTCCTCGGTCCAGTGGGCGATCTTCACGGCCGAGATCAGGCGTTCGCCGGCGAGCTTCGCGGCCTCGATCGCACGGAGCCATCCCTTCTCCGGCGCGGCCCTGCCGAGGAACAGGACGTAGTCCTGCTTGTCCTCGGTGTACGCGTATCTCTCGAGGTCGATCCCGTTGTAGACCACTCCGCCGTAGCGGAGGTCGGGGTCGAAGCGCCGTTGCGCCTCGCTGATCGCCACGAACCACGCTCGCTCGGCGACCATCCCGTAGAGCCGCTTCATCTCCGGCGTGAAGGAGCCGTGGAGGGTGTGAACGGTCGGCACTGCGGTCTCCACTGCCGCGGCGAGCGCGCTGAACGGCGAATGGACGTGCAGGACGTCGAACCTCCGAGCCGCGTCCCGAAGCGAGAACATCGTGTGTGTGGCATCGAGCACGATGTCGTTGATCGCGGCGCTGCCCGGCGCCTCCTCGAAGACGTACTCCAGCTTCGCCTTCGTCTCCGAGTCGCCGGTCGCGAAGAGCGTGACGTCGTGGCCGGCCTCCGCGAGGCCATCGGCCAAGAGCGCCACGACCCACTCGATCCCGCCGTACCCCTTGGGCGGGACGGCGAGCCACGGCGGGCAGAGCTGGCCGATCCTCACGAGCGGGGCGCCTCCTCCCGGTCGTCGGGGCGGACCCACGGTACGAACCTACGGTGCTGGAAGTCCTCGGAGTACGAACCCTCCCACCGCCGGATGATCGCCTCGTGCTCGGGGTGGTGCTCGAAGGCGCGCACCTCGTCCACCTCGTCCCACTCGGTGACGACCAGGTACTTCCTCTCGTCCCAGGGGTCCCGGCCGACCTCGTCCCACCGGTGGCCGGGCTGGAGCCGGGCGAGATCCCGGATCGCGGCGAGATCGCGCTCGAACGCCTCGCGGTCGGCGCCGGCCGCCAGAGCGAAACGCAGGTACGAGAGGACCGGCATCGAAGGTGAACGATACCGCCCTTGGGCCCCGGCGCCGGGACCGGCTAGACTCTCGTTCCTCGGGACGTGGCGCAGCTTGGTAGCGCGCAGCGTTCGGGACGCTGAGGTCGCGGGTTCAAATCCCGCCGTCCCGACCGAGAGCGAGGCCGGGGCGCGTCCCCGGCCTCCGCGTTGCTGGAGGGGTTCCCCACCAGCGCATCCCGCGATTGACGAACGCGGGAGCCCCCGCTAGCCTCGGTCGGGGTCCCCGCGGCGGGGGCCCTTCCCGTGGGGAGACTCGGAGGCAGATGAAAGCCAAGCGCGTACGGATGCTGCGGCTCGGAGTGGCCGCCGTCTTCGTGCTCTCCGCCGTCCTCGGAAGCGTCTCCGCCTCCACCGCGGCTCCCTCCAAAGCGCAGGTCCAGGCCGCCAAGGCGAAGCTTCAAGCTCTGGACCAGAAGATCTCCCTGCTTGTCGAGCGGTACGACCAGGCCCGCAACGCCTACCAGCAGACCCTCCAAGAGCTCGCCGACGTGAGGAAGGCCAAGGCCGACGCCGACGCGCAGGCCCAGGCGGCGTTGGACGAGCTCTCGCAGCGCGCCGTCGCCGCCTACACGGGGATGGGCAGCCAGCTCGACGCGATCCTGGGTGCGTCCAGCTTCACCGAGTTCTCCGACCGGATCGAGTACATGGGCGCCGTCGCCCAGAGCGACGAGGATCTGGCGGCGCAGGCAGCCGCCGCGAGCGCTAAGGCCAAGTGGGCCGCGGCCGAGCTGCGGACGACCCTGGCCAAGCAGCAGCAGCAGCGCGACGCACTTCAGGGCCAGATCGACGGGATCAAGAAGGCGGCTGCCGAGCAGGCAGCCCTCTACAAGAAGCTGAACACGGGCTACCAGGCCGCGCTGGCGGCCGAGCGCCTGGCCGAGCAGCAAGCCCAGCAGGCCCTGAACGGAGGCGGATCGGGTGGGAGCTACGGCGGCTTCACGCCGCCGCCGAACGCGTCCGCCGCAGAGGTCGCGATCGCTGCGGCCCGATCTGTGATCGGCACCCAGTACGTCTGGGGCGCGGCCGATCCGAACGTCGGCTTCGACTGCTCGGGCCTGACGATGTGGGCCTGGGGCCACGCCGGCGTCTCTCTCCCGCACTCCGCGGCAGATCAATACGCCGTGCTGCCGCACGTCTCCCGCGACCAGCTGGCCTCCGGCGACCTGGTCTTCTTCTACACCCCGATCAGCCACGTCGGGCTCTACATCGGGAACGGCGAGATGATCGACGCGTCCCATTCGGGCCCGGGCGGCGAGGTGGCGGTACGGACGGTCTACTGGAGCTACTTCGTCGGCGCAGCCCGCCCAGGCTGAGACTCGCCGAGCGATCAGAAGCCCTTCAGTTCCCCCCGCGACCTGAGCCCGCGCGTGATGTCCCCCGCGGAGCGGAGCACGTCCGACATGAGGGTGGGGCTGCACCCCTTGACGAGGTAGCACGTCGCCCCCGCGTCCTCCGATCCTCCCCTCAACCCGGCGTCGTCGTAGGCGCTGAGGATCACTACCTGCACGTTGTGATCGCGCTCCTTGATCATGCGTGTCGCCTCGATCCCGTCGAGCTTCGGCATGCGCATGTCCATCAGGACCACCTCGGGCTGGAGCCTCTCCGCCATCTGGACCCCTTCGAGCCCGTCGGAGCCATCGCCCACCACGGAGAAACCGAAGTCGGCCAGCAGGTCGACGAGCGCGCCCCGCATCATGTCGTCGTCCTCCACGACCAGCACGCGGATCGGCTGAGCCTCCATGCTGACCGGCGCCGGCACGCGGACCGGGGCCTCATAGGAAGTTGGCCTTCGCGCCGCGTCCACGGTTACGACGCCGGTGCTGTGGACGAGCAAGGGGCGCTCTCGTAGCCCGATCATCCCCGTTCCTCCTGTCCCTCGATGGGGATCGAGGCTCGCACCCGCGTGCCCGATCCGGGCCGCGATTCCACGTCCAGCGTTCCCCCGAGCATGGCCACGCGCTCCCGCATCGCGAGGAGCCCGAAGTGCTTCCCGGTCTCGTCCGAGCCGATCTCGGCCCTGGGGACGAAGCCCCGGCCGTCGTCGGTCACCTCCACGTACGCGGAGTCCTACGACCCGGCAACCGCCACGCGCACGTGACGGGCCCCGGCGTGCTTGGCGACGTTCGCGATGCCCTCCTGCGCCACCCGGTAGAGGGCGATCTCGGTGTCGGGATCGGGCCGGCTGGCGAGCTGAAGGTCCAGCGTCAGCTCGAAGCCGGCAGCGGAGGCCGCCGGATCCGCGAGGTCCTTGATCGCCGCCTCCAGACCCATCTGCTCCAGCACAGGAGGCCGGAGCCCCGCCATCACGCGGCGCAGCTCCCGGACCTCCTCGGAGAGCCGATCGCTCACCGTCCGCAGGATCGCCTCCGCCTCCGCGGTCTCGCCGCGACCGACCCGCAGGATCGCCCGCTCGGTCTGGAGGCCCACGCTCGACAGGTGCTGCACAGCGCCGTCGTGGATCTCCGCCGCGATCTTCGACCGCTCGTTCTCCGCGAGCCGGGTCATCCGGTGCATCAGCCGCAGCCGCTCGTCCTGGCGGGCCCGGCCCTCGCGCAACTCGGCCTCCTGTCCGACGAGGCCGACCATGCGGAGCATCACCATGGCCACGAGCAGCCCGCTGCCGACCGCGAAAAGGCCCCACTGTACGCGTCCCCCCACGATGTGGGTGAGCACCGCTGTCGCGAACGGCGAGAGGACGATCGTGGTGAGCGCGTACGCCCGGAGGCGAGTGAGCCCGTTGCCCTGATCGGACGACCGGTCGAACGCGCGGGCGGCCGAGGGGTGGAGCGCCGCCGCGGCGAACACCCCGCACGAGAGCATCCAGCCCGCGCCGATCCAGGATTCCACGAACGAATCGCCGTTCGCGACGGTGACCGCGTAGCCGATGCTGCTCGCCAGCAGGAGGACCGATCCCGCCTCGAGCAACCGGAAGGAGGTCGTGGGCTTCCCGGGCGCGAAGAACAGCCTCGCGAGAGCCGGGACGCTCGCGAGCGCGAGCACGGGATACGCGACGATGACCGATGACGACAGTGACGTGAACACCGTCGCCTCGTACCGGTCGATCACGAAGAACCAGACGAAGAAGCCCGCCGCGGACCCGACGATCAGGCCGTCGAGCCAGCCGCGACCTGCGTCCGTCCCGGAACCCCGCCGCGCCCCCAGCCCCCAGAGGCCCGTCACGATCGCCGCGTAGCCGCCCAGATAGAAGACGTTGGAGGGGGAAGGTGACCGCAGCCCGGGCTGGAAGTGGAGCGAGAAGTCGTTGATCATGTCTCCGGCGGCGAAGAGGACGAGCCCGGCGGTGAGCGCCCACCAGAGCCCCGGACGCGACGGGCGGTTGCGCCGGATCCCGACCGCCATCGCGGTGGGCGCGGCGATGTCGATGATCCAGTCGAGCCACGCGTGCGCGCCGCCACCGACGACGAGGGACAGCACGGACACGGCGCCGATGGCCGCCAAGAACCATCAGGCGAGCGCCGCGCCACGTATCGGCGTGCGCCCGTCACGCGCGCGGACCCCGCCCACGTCTCCGATCCCCTCCACCAGCCCTCCCAGCGTGTTCCCCGCGGCCTCGCGGCCACGGTCCCCGGAACGACGTACCCGATGTTTCGGCGGGCGCCACCCCCGCCTTGAGCACCGTGCCCAAGGGTGCCCAAGACACGGTGGCCGCGTCGGTCGGTCTTCTCCGAAGAATCTCCACCCTCTCAACGGGGCAACGACCCCAGGCACTCGTGCTAGCAGCCGAAGAAGTCGATTCCTTGACTCAGGTCAAAAGACAGGGTGTTCATGCAGTCCTCGAGGGCCGAGACCCGGTTCTCTAGATCTGTCGTGTCCGAGGCGAACTGCGCTGCGGCAACCTCGTCCTGAACCTTGTTGAGATCCTTGTGGAGCGTCTGAACCTCTACATCGAGCGCTAGAACGGTATTCTGCAGATCAGCGTTACCAGCCGCGTCGCTTGTGAGTTCCTGAACCTGAGTGTCAAGGTCCGCGACGCGACCGGCTAACGAAGGTGACCCCGACTGCTCCGCTCGGAAGGCATCGATGTCCGCACTCAGTGCGTGAACGCGTCCGAACGCCACTCCGATGGCGAGCGCCTGCCCTACAAGAAGCAGGACGAGGCTCCCGATTACCAGGGTTCGGAAGCTGCCTCCTCGGGCCGCGCGTGGTTGTCCATGCCATGTCCGCTTCTTGGTGCCGCCTGCCGCCCAGCCTGACTCTTCGTCGATCGTACCCATGGCACTTCTGGGTATCGTCGCCCTGGCGCCCCCCTTGAGTTCTCGAGGTCAGGAGCACCAGAGCCACCCGCTTTCGTTGGGAGCGCGACTCTCCCGTAGGACACGAAGATCCGTTCCAGGACCTGAGAGGTCCCGGACGCGTGCCGGAACGGGCCGGGTTGCTGGAGAGGCGTCGCCTGCTGGCCCAGAACGGGCACGCCGCGGGACCTCGCGAGCCCCCTAGGTGGTTCGCCCCTTGAATCTTCGCCGGTGGCGTCTCACGGCCGGTGTAAATGACCGTCGGGCGTAGCTCCTCGTGGACATGCTACGCAGCGGGTACGACAGCCTCGTCGATCACCTCCTCTCGCTCCAGTTGAGCGGGCGGTCCGAACAGCTCCCGGCGGAGATCCTGCAGCACGCGAACGGCGCGGGGGCTCATGTCCACGCCGCGCCACCCACGGCTCGCCCGGTCGAGCACCGCCCACACGAGCGACAGGCAGCTCCGCTCCCCGGGAAGGCGTCCGATCACCTTCACCCGCCGGCGGGTCTCCCCGAACGTCCGCTCGATGAAGTTGGAGTGGCGGATCCGCTTCCAGTGCTCGCGGGGGAACCGCAGGTACGTCGTCAGATGCTCGAACCCGTCGTTCAGGCACTCCACAGCCGCCGGGTAGAGCTTGCCCCACTTTGCGCTGAACGCCCTGGCCCGCCGGGTGGCCTCGGCCACGGCCCGGTCGCCGGGCGCCGCCTCGATCCCGTCGAAGATCGCCCAGTACTGCGCCTTCACCGGGCCCTGGGCATGCTTGGGGACCTTGGCCAGCAGGTTCCTGGCGCGGTGGATCAGACATCTCTGACGCAGGCTCGCCGAGAGCACGATCTCCACGGCGGCGATGAGGCCGGGGCCGCCGTCGGAGATCACCAGCAGGGGTGGGCGAAGGCCCCGCTTGGCCATCCCGCGAAGGAACTCCGCCCAGGAGTCGGTGGACTCGGTCGCACCCGGCTCCAGGTGAAGGAGATGCGGCTTCCCGGTCGTGTCGATGCCCCAGGCCACGAGGACCGGCTCGGCCTTGGTCCCAGGGTGCATCCGGAAGTGGCTCCCGTCGATGAACAGGTACTCGAGGCAGATCTCCGACAGGTCCCGGTTCTTGAACCGGTCGAACTCGTCCTTGATGGCCTCGCAGATCCGGGAGACTGTGGAGCGCGACACCGTGGCCTCCGGTCCCAGGGCATCGGCCAGGGTGGCCTCCACGTCGCGGACCGACAGGCCCCGGACGAACCCGGCGATGACCAGGGACTCCAGGGCGTTGGTCTTCGTCACCCCCGCCCCGAGCAGGCGGGAGGCAAAGGCCATGTCAGTGCCCCGAAGCTTGGGGCGCTCCAGGGTGATCGGCCCGGCGGTGCTCTTCACGGTGAACGGGGCGAAGCCGTTGCGGGAGCCGGCCTTGGCCGCCTTGGCCACGGCCCGGCGCTCATAGCGGCCCCGGCCGAGGAACTCGGTGACCTCGGCCTCAAGCGCCGACTGCAGCAGCAGCCGGGCGCCGAGGCGGGCCACCCGCTCCAGGGTCTCCCCGAGGTCCCCCTCGGTGGCGAACAGCTCGTCGATCTGTGCGCGGATGCGCTCGGTGGGCGATACTCGTTCGGTCACGGGTGTAGGCCTCCTTCGGCTGAGTTGTCAGCTCTTCGGAGGAGCCTA
>JACQDK010000096.1 GCA_016201135.1 Actinomycetota bacterium | reverse complement strand
GAGCGAACCGGATACCCAACTGACCTACATATGGGTGCTCCCTGCGTCCTTCTCCGGCTTGCTTTTCGCTCGCCGGGTCATCACCGCACCCGCCGGACGGGGCACTGTCAAGCGGCCGAATCAACCACGAAAGGGGGATGGATCAACTACCTCAGAGCCGCACATACTCCGGCAGGACGGATTCCCGGCCCCGGCCCCGATGCGGCGGGGGCCGAGAGAGGGGTCCGATAGGGGCGGGGCCAGCGGCGGCCTCGCCCTTTCCTATTCGTGGAGGACGCGGCCCTCCATGCCGCCGGCGACGACGACCACCTGGCCGGTGACGTGGCCGGAGAGCTCGTCGGAGGCGAGCACGACGACCTGGCTCGCGACGTCTTCCGCCGTGCCGATCTTGCGCAGGGCCATCGTCCTCGTCACCCGCTCGACGAGCGAGGTGTCCGCGAGCGAGGCGCGCGTCATCTCCGTCGCCGTCCAGCCCGGGCAGACGACGTTCACGCGCGCGCGAGGGCCGACCCGCACGACCTCGTTCTTGAGGCTGAGCAGGAACCCGCCCGCGATCGCCGACTTCGCCGTCGCGTAGTCGGCGTGGCCGGCCTCGCCGAAGAGGCCGGCGGTCGAGGCGACGAGGACGAGGCTGCCGTGGCCGCGCCGGGCGACCCCGCGCAGGAAGCCGCGGGCGGTGAGGAAGGTCGCGGTCAGGTTCGCCGCGATCGTCTCCTGCCAGCGCTCGAACGGCAGCTCCCAGACCGGCACGTCCTCCTCGGGCCAGACCCCGGCGACCGAGGCGCAGACGTCGAGGTCGCCGGACTCGGCGAACAGCCGGTCGGCGTCGTCCTCGCGGGTCAAATCGGCCTGGGCGAGCGTCGCGCCGCCGAGCTCCCGGGCGAGCGCCTCGGCCCGCTCCCGGCCCCGGCGGTAGTGGAGGACGAGCTCGCAGCCCTCCGCCGCGAAGGCCCGCGCGCACGCCGAGCCGATCCCGCCCGAGGCGCCCGTGACCAGGACGCGCTTCCCGGCGAGGCCCGTTTCCATCCTGCGGAAGGCTACAGGCGCGTCGGCGAAATTTACCCTTCTCACTTCCCCGAACCTCGGCTAACATCCCGCCCACGAGTGGGGAGCCGGGATGCTCTGCCGACCGGCTCGATTGCGTTGAAGGTCGAAGTGTTCCGTCCACCGACTGCGCGAAGAAGCCGAGGTCCATGCTCACCGTCGACATCTCTCTGCCTGAGATCGAAGAGCTCCAGAAGCTCGTTCAGGACGGCCTGGAGAAAGGGGTTCTCACCTACGACGAGATCGTTGCCGGCCTCGAAGAGGTCGATCTCACGAAGGAGCAGATCGAGGACTTCTACACCTACCTGATCGACCACTCGATCGAGCTGGTCGAGGGGGAGCAGCACAAGCACCCGCCGCACGAGCAGCCGGCGCTCGCCGAGGAGGAGAAGGGCCCGAAGCTCGACCTCACCGTCGAGCCCTCGCTCGACTCGCTGCGCCTCTACCTGCGCGAGATCGGGAAGGTGCCGCTGCTGACCGCCGACCAGGAGGTGTACCTGGCCAAGCGGATCGAGCGCGGGGACATGTCCGCGAAGACGCAGATGATCGAGGCGAACCTGCGCCTCGTCGTCTCGATCGCGAAGAGCTACCTCGGCCGCGGCCTGTCCTTCCTCGACCTTATCCAGGAGGGGTCGCTCGGGCTGATCCGCGCGGTGGAGAAGTTCGACTACCGCAAGGGTTACAAGTTCTCGACCTACGCGACCTGGTGGATCCGCCAGGCGGTGACGCGGGCGATCGCCGACAAGGCGCGCACGATCCGCATCCCGGTGCACATGGTCGAGAAGCTGAACAAGGTCGTCCACATCGAGCGCCAGCTCGTCCAGCGGCTCGGGCGCGAGCCCCGGCCGGACGAGATCGCGACCGAGCTGGAGATGACCACCGAGGAGGTGCGGGAGATCCTCCGGATGGCCCAGCACCCGGTCTCGCTCGAGAAGCCGATCGGCGAGGAGGAGGAGTCCGAGCTCGGCGACTTCGTCCAGGACGAGGCGGCCGAGTCGCCGTTCGACTCGGCGTCGCTGTCGCTGCGCCGCGAGGACATCGAGCGCGCCCTCGACTCCCTGCCCGAGCGCGAGCGCAAGGTGATCGAGCTCCGCTTCGGGCTCAAGGGCGAGCAGCCCTGCACGCTCGAGGAGGTCGGCCGCGCCTTCGGCGTCACGCGCGAGCGGATCCGCCAGATCGAGAA
The DNA here is from genome assembly GCA_016201135.1 of Actinomycetota bacterium. Taxonomy (GTDB): domain Bacteria; phylum Actinomycetota; class UBA4738; order UBA4738; family HRBIN12; genus JACQDK01. The sequence goes on along the minus strand of JACQDK010000096.1, from coordinate 1,968 downwards.
CAACACGCTGAAGAAGCTCGAGTCCCTGCCGGAGGCGCAGGGGCTCAAGGACTGCGTCTAACGCCGACCCTCCTCGTCTTCGGCGCGCGGAACCTCGGGCGGACGCTCGCCAGGGAGCTTGCGGGCGAGGGCTGGAACGCGGCGGCGGTCGCGCGTAGCGAGGGGACGGTCGCGGCGTTGCGGGAGGCCGTGCCGGACGCGCTCGGGATCGTCGCCGACGCCGCCTCGCCGGAGGACGTCGAGCGCGCCTTTGCGGAGACGCGGGTGCGGTTCGGGCCGATCGACCTCGTCGTGAACGCGATCACGCCGGCGCCGCGCGGCGGGCTCGGCGGCGGGCCGCTTGCGGAGACGTCGGCCGACGCGCTCGAGCCCTACGTGGCCGGGTTCCTGCCGGCAGTCTTCAACGTCATCCGCGTCGGCAGCCGCGTCCTCGTCGAGCAGGGCGAGGGGACGCTCGTCCAGATCACCGGCGGCTCGGCCCGGCGCGGGATGCCCGATCGCGGGGCCTGGGCGGCGGGCGCGTTCGCGACCAGGGCGCTCGCCCAGTCGGCGGCCCAGGAGCTCCGCGGGCGCGGCGTCCACGTCGCCCTGCTGATCGTGGACGCGACGATCGAGAGCGAGAAGACGGCGGGCTACCTCGCCGGCCAGCCCGCGGAGGCCTCGGCCTCGGAGGGCGACGTCGTGCGCGCGATCCGCTATCTGGTCGAGCAGTCGCCGCGCGGCTGGACGCACGAGTTGCAGATCACACCCGCGGGCGACCGCTGGGTCCCGTAGCGAGAAGGAGGCGCCATGCCCGTCATCTTCCCCGTCCGGATCGTCCGCGAGTACCAGCGGATCGTCCTCTTCCGCCTGGGCCGCTGCGTCGGCACGCGCGGCCCCGGCCTGATCTTCCTCATCCCGTTCCTCGACCGGCCGGTCATCGTCGATCTGCGCGAGCTGTACCTCGAGATCCCCCACCAGACCGCGATCACGAAGGACAACGCCGGGATCACGATCGACTTCATCATCTTCTACCGGGTCGTCGACGCCGTCGCCTCGGTGCTCCAGGTGCAGAACTTCGCGGGCGCGGCGCAGAACATCGCGGCGACGACGCTGCGCAGCGTCGTCGGGGACATGCCCCTCGACGACGTGCTCTCCAAGCGCGAGCAGATGAACGACGTCCTGCGCAGCAAGCTCGACGAGGTGACCGAGCGCTGGGGCGTGAAGGTCACGAACGCCGAGGTGCGCGAGATCACGCCGCCGCCCCCGGTGCAGGAGGCGATGACGCGGCAGATGTCGGCCGAGCGGACCCGTCGCGCCGTCGTCACGGAGGCCGAGGGCACGAAGCAGGCGGCGATCACGGTCGCCGAGGGCGACAAGCAGTCCGCGATCCTGAGCGCCGAGGGCGACCGCCAGGCGGCGATCCTCCGGGCCGAGGGCTTCGCGCTCGCGCTCCAGAAGATCTTCGAGACCGCCAAGGGGGTGGACGAGAAGACGATGCGGCTCCAGTACCTCGAGGCGCTGAAGGAGGTCGGCGCCGGCGAGTCGACGAAGCTCGTGATCCCGATGGAGCTCTCGGGCCTGCTCGCCGGCTTCGCCGGCCTCGCCGGGCCGGCCAAGTAGCTACCCGGTCGAGGTCTGGGCCGAGTAGTCCGGGCAGTCGGTCGAGTCGTTCGTGAGCTTGAAGCCGCCGTCCGCGCTGAGCGCGAGGTGCTTGTAGCCGGGCTGGCCGGAGCCGTCCGCGGCCGGCCGGGCGATGCCCCGTCCGTGGCAGGCGCCGCTGTCGACGTTGTTCAGCACCGCCCGGTCGTCGTCGAGCACGAACTCGACCGCCTGGTCCTCCGTCCAGAAGACCTTGACGTGGCGGGCGAGCGCCGGGGCCGGAAGGACGAGCAGCCCGACGGTCGCGGCGAGTGTGATCAGAACCTTTCGCATCGTCGAATCCTCCTTTCGGAGGTCGATTCAGCTCGAAGCGGCGCTCCTCTTACG
>JACQDK010000024.1 GCA_016201135.1 Actinomycetota bacterium | reverse complement strand
GCGGATCGCCTCGCAGACCTCGTCCGCCGTGCGGCAGACGAGCGACGTCTCGCGCAGGGGCAGCTCCCGCTGGTCCAAGATGGCAAGGGAGTCACCACGCCACTCGACCGGCACTATCCGCCGCCGGGTCACGAGGACCTCTCCCGCACATCGCGCACGATCGCGGCCACGGCCTCGGCGAGCGACGAAGCGAACGCGTAAGCCCCGTGCGGAGTCCCCTCGGCCGCGCCTTCCTGCACGGAGCCCGGAGGGTGGGCGTGGGCAACCGCTCCCGCGCCGCGCCGCCGGTAGCGGGCCACGTGGAGCGCCAGATCCGACGAGGCCTCCTCGGGGGGCTCGTCGAGCGTGCCCGTCAGAACGTCGCGCTCGCCCAGCGCCGACAGCTCGGAACCGGTCCGGGTGATCAGCAGGCGCTCGCCGTCCCAGGTCGACAGGTTCCCCTCGCTCCCCTTCACGAGCCCGAGCGAGAAGAGCGTGCGCCCGGCGTCGACGAAGTCGGCTACGTCCCTTCCTGCCACGACCGCAAGTACTCCTCCTGCTCCTCGGTGAGGGTGTCGATCTCGACTCCCATGGCGCGGAGCTTCAGCCGCGCCACCTCCTTGTCGATCTCGCGAGGCACCTCGTAGACCTGCGGAGAGAGGGAGGCGGCGTTCTTCACGACCCACTCGGCCGCCAGGGCCTGGTTGGCGAACGACATGTCCATCACCGCAGCCGGATGTCCCTCGGCCGCCGCCAGGTTCACGAGACGCCCTTCACCTAGGAGGTGCAGGCGCCTGCCGTCGCCCGTCGTGTACTCGTCCACGAACTCGCGGATCCGCCGGACACGCCCCTCGGCGATCGTGCCGAGCGCCTCCTTGTCGATCTCCACGTCGAAGTGCCCGGAGTTCGCCAGGATCGCGCCGTCCTTCATCCGGTCCATGTGCTCGCGACGGATCACGGCCTTGTCCCCCGTAACCGTGATGAAGATGTCCCCGACGCGCGCCGCCTCCAGGAGCGGCATGACCCGGTAGCCCTCCATCATCGCTTCCAGCGCCGGCGTCGGGTCCACCTCGGTCACGATCACGTGGGCTCCCATCCCGCGCGCGCGAGAGGCGACCCCTCGTCCGCACATCCCGTAGCCGCAGACCACGATCGTGCGCCCGGCCAGCAGCCGGTTCGTGGCCCGCATGATCGCGTCCATGGTCGACTGGCCGGTCCCGAACCGGTTGTCGAACAGGTGCTTCGTGTCGGCGTCGTTCACCGAGACGATCGGGTACCGCAGGGCGCCGTCGGCAGCCATCGCGCGCAGCCGGATCACGCCGGTCGTCGTCTCCTCGGTGCCACCGAGGATCTCCGCGATCTGATCCTGGCGTTCCTTGTGCAGGACGCTGACCATGTCGGCGCCGTCGTCCATCGTGATGTGGGGGCGCGTGTCCAGCACCGCATTGATGTGCCGGAAGAAGGTCTCGGTGTCCTCACCCCTGATCGCGTTGGTCTGGATCCCGCCCTGCTCGCAGAGCGCGGCCGCCACGTCGTCCTGCGTCGAGAGCGGGTTCGAGGCGCAGAGCGCCACCTCGGCCCCGCCCGCGGCGAGCGTCTCCATCAGGTTCGCCGTCTCGGTCGTCACGTGCAGGCACGCCCCGACGCGGATCCCCTCGAGCGGCCGCTCCTTCTCGAACCGCTCCCGGATCAGGGCAAGGACCGGCATCTCGCCCGCCGCCCACTCGATCCGCTCGCGCCCCTTCCCGGCAAGGCCGAGATCCTTCACGTCACATCCCATCGCCGGTCCCTTCTCCTCATAGCAGCTCCAGCAGATCGAACAGCACGCGGCCGATCGCCGCCGCCGCCGCTTTCGAGGCCGCGAGCACCTCTTCGTGCGAGACGGAGGCCCCCGCCGCGTTCGTCACGAACGAGAGCCCCAGCACGCGCATGCCGAGAGCGCGCGCGGCCACGGCCTCGGGCGCCATCGACATCCCGACCACCGTGGCCCCAGCCCGGCGCAGGAACTCCGTCTCCGCCGGCGTCTCGTAGGCCGGGCCCGACACCGCACCGTACACGCCCTCGCGCACCTTCGGGCGTTCGCCTTCTCCAGGATGCGCGCCCGCGGCGGCTAGCGCCGCCCCCGAGAGTCCGGCGTCGTACACGCGCGACACGTCGACGAACGCAGGCGAGCCGTCCGGCATCCGCCAGTCGATCAGGGGGTTCGTTCCCATGAGGTTGATGTGGTCGCGCACCACCACGAGCGTGCCGGCCTCCAGCGAGGTGTCGACGGCTCCTGCGGCCGTCGTGAGGACCATCGTGCGCGCACCCAGCCCGGCCGACACCTGCGAGGTGATCGACGCGAGTGGCATGCCGTGGCCTTCGTAGTAGTGGATCCGCCCCTGGAAGATCGCCACGCTCTTCCCACCGAGCTCGCCGATCCACAGCCTGCCGGCGTGCCCCGACACCGACGGCGGCGGGAACCCAGGCAGCTCTCCGAAGGGGATCTCGACGCCCTCGGACGCGCCGGACAGCTCCTTCACGATCCGGATGGTCTCGCCCAGACCCGAGCCGAGCACCAGCCCGGCGACCGGCTCCGCGCGGGTCCGCTCCCGGATCTCGGCCACGATCCCGGCGGCGACGCCGCCCGGGGGGGCGGGAGTCGCGCTCACCGTCCTGCCTCCGCTACGGCGGCCTTCAGCCGGTCGATGGAGGCGATCGGAGTGGGGTCCCAGCCGCGCGCGAGCCCGTGATAGGCGCTCACGAAGTCGCCCATGATCACGAGCGAGAAGAGCCGGGCAAGCCCGGACCGGCCCGCCGCCCACACCTCCTCGACCGCCGCACCCGCCTCTTCCGCGATCGCGACCGACGGGGCGAACCGCACCGCCACCTCGGCCCGCTCCCCGGGATGGCGAAGGACGATCAGGAAGTACGACCGCCCCGCCGGGTGCGTCCACCCGACCACCTCGTTGTGATCGAGCTCAGGGAGTGTCGCCGACCACGCGGGGGTCTTCGCGTTCTCGTTGAACTGCGTCTTCCACCTCGATGCGGCGACCGACGCGATGCCTTCCGAGCCCCAGATCACCGGGAACCGATCCCCGATCCGGCGCGCCAGCTCCTTGGCGTCGTTGCGGATCGTGGGCGCCTGAGGACCGAGCTTCTGCGAAAGGAGCTCGAGCTCGGCCGCCGTCTCGGCAACGTCGTCCGCCAGCCGACGTCGGCTAGCGCTCCCCCGTACGTGACGGGGACGATCCGGCATCCCCGGTCGAGCGCTTCTCGGAAGCAGCCGAGAGTCTCGGCGGTGTTCCCGGAGTAGGACGACACGACCAAGAGCGTGTGGGGGCCGCAGTAGGTGGGGAGCTCCGTGCCCCTGTTCACATCGATCGGCACGCCGAGCCGGCTCCGGAAGAGGGCCCGAAGGACATCGCCAGCCACGCCCGATCCCCCCATGCCGCTGAATACGACGTTCGCTATCCCGTCGGCGGAGGGAAGCCCCTCCGTCGCGGACCCGATCGCGTGCCCCTGCCGGCACTGCGCCGGCAGCGAAGCGATGGTCCCGAGCATCCCGCTCGGATCGCCCGTGGCGAGCGCCCTGACGTCGTCGAGGTCGATCACTTCTTCTTCTTGCCGGGAGGTTTCTCGTTCTTGCCCGGGGGCTTCTCGGCCTCGTCGATCAGCATCACCGGGATGTCGTCGCGAACCGGGTACCGGTAGCCACAGGTCCGGCAGACGATGATCTGCTCGGCCTCCAGGTAGTCGATGTCCCCCCGGTCGTTCGGACACACCAGGATCTCCAGCAAAGCCTGGTCGACGGTCATGCGGCTCCTCCTTCGTCTCCCGCGCCCGATCCGATCCCGTCACCTCGGAGGGATCCCCGGATCACGCCGAGAAGCTCCGCGGTCTTCTCGGCGAGCAGGTCCTCGGTCCTGGCCTCCACGTTCAGGCGGAGCAGCGGCTCCGTGTTCGACGGTCGCGCGTTGAACCACCAGTCCTGGAACTCTACCGTGAGCCCGTCGAGGCGATCCGCCCGGCCCCCGGAGAAGCGAGCCGCCAGCTCCTCGAGCTTCGCTCGCTGGTCGGTCACGCGCGAGTTGATCTCGCCGCTCGCCACGTACCGCCGGAAGGGCGCCAGCAGCTCCGAGAGCGGGACGCCTGCGTCGGACAGCTAACCGAGGCAGACGACGGCCGCGATCAGCCCCGAGTCGGCGCGGTAATTGTCGCGGAAGTAGTAGTGGCCCGAGTGCTCGCCCCCGAAGATCGCGCCGGTGTCGGCCATCACCTGCTTGATGAAGGAGTGCCCGACCCGCGTCCGGATCGGCTCGCCGCCGCTCTCGCGGATCACCTCCGGGACGGTCCACGAACAGATCAGGTTGTGGACGATCCTGGCGCCCGGCTCGCGCCGCAGCATCGCCTTGGCGACGAGGGCGGTGACCAGCGAGCCGGAGACGTCCTGCGCCCGTTCGTCGATGAGGAACACGCGGTCGGCGTCTCCGTCGAACGCGAACCCGACGTCGCCACCTCGCGCCGGCACCGCGGCCCTCAGGTCCTCCTGGTTCTTCGGGTCGATCGGATCGGCTGGATGGTTGGGGAACGTCCCGTCCAGCTCGGGGAACAGGAGGTGCAGGGTGACGGGTAGCCGTTCGAACACGGCGGGAACGACGAGCCCTCCCATGCCGTTGGCGGTGTCCGCGACGACGGTCAGGGGCCGGACGCGGTCGACGTTCACGAAGGTGAGGACGTGGTCGACGTAGGCGTCGAGCAGATCCCTCCGCTCCACCTCGCCGCGAGAGGCCACCGGCCGAACGTCCTCCCGCTCCGCGATCGCGCGGATCCCGGCAAGGCCCGTGTCCTCACCGACGGGCTTCGCGCCGGCCAGGCAGAACTTGATCCCGTTGTACTGCTTGGGGTTGTGGCTCGCGGTGAGCATCACACCTGGGAGGTCGAGCGAGCCCGCGGCGAAGTAGACGAGGTCGGTCGACGCGAGCCCGAGGTCGATCACGTCGGCGCCGCGAGAGGTGATGCCGTCGGCGATCGCTCCAGCGAGCTCCGGCGAGGACAGGCGGCAGTCCCGGCCGAGGAGCACCTTGGAAGCGCCTGTCCATCCGGCGAAGGCGGCCCCGACCCGGCGGGCCACGTCGGCATCGAGCTCGTCGGGCACGACGCCTCGCACGTCGTAGGCCTTGAAGATGCGAGAGAGGTCCTTCTGCGGTGACAAGGTCACCGCATCCTACCGACGGCGGACCGTCAGGACTTCTGCGCGACCTGGGAGATCACGGAACGGAGGGGCACTTCCTCGCCGTCGCGGTGCCACCACTTCGCCTCGCAGAGGTGGCACGTCGTGAAGGAGAGATCGCGGCCGCTCACGGTCATCGAGATCGTGATGAGGTCGCCTTGTTTGCAGTTCGGGCAAGTTCCGCTGGTCTGCATGACACCTACAGCTTCGGCCGTGGAGCGGTCGGGGGCCATAGCACTCCGGAACCCTTTCCCTGAGCCCTGTGGGCGGCGCCTTCCCTCCCCCGGCGGCGCACGCCGGCAGCCGTGGGCCCACCTTGCGGCCCCCACATGGGCGAGGCCTCCAGACGAAGGTCGTGGGCCGTTCGGAGGAGCTACTCGGCCGCGGCCGGGACGAGCGTGCGCAGGTCCCGGACGGTCCAGCCACGCGGAGGCACCATCCGCTCCACGTGCTCCCCGCAGAGATCCAGCAGGTTCGGATCCCGTTCGGGGAGGAGATCATCTATCACGACCTCGCGGGAGGCGTAGGCGAGAGCGACGGTCGCCGCCGGGTAGGCACCGCAACGCATCTTTGCGCAGGTTCGCATTGCGGGGAGGCTAGATCACATCCGTGTGATTTCAAAGCACCTTCGGCCGGGAACCTGGAAATAGAGATGTACCCCGCGGTGGCGCTTCCAGGTTGCCCCTTCCACGTCTCCACGGGGTACGACGGCAATCTACTTCGCCGCGGCAGCCGCGCGCAAGGGTCCTGCCCTAGAAAGAGCGACAAGAACTCAGATGATGTAGACGGGGGTGCCGATCTTGACGAGCGGGTAGAGCTCCTCGATGTCAGGCATCAGCATCCGGATGCATCCGTGCGAGGCGTTCGTGCCGACCGAGGTCACGTCGTACGTCCCGTGGATCAGGATCCCGGGGGTGCTCAAGTACAGGGCGCGCGTGCCCAGCGGGTCGCCCGGCCCCGGCGGGATGGATAGCGGCAACCCGGCGCCCCAGGTGTTCGGCTCCGGGTTGTACCAGGTGGGGTTCTCCTGCTTGTCGACCACCTTCCAGTGCCCCGGCGGGGTCTCGTACCCAGCGGCGGCGGTCGCGACCGGATACTTCTTCACGACCCGCAACCCGTCGTACACGTACAGCAGGTGAACGTCCCGGCGCACGATGAGCGTGAGACCCAGGGTCCGGTCAGTCACCTTGGGCTTCACGGTCCACGTCGGGAGAGCGATCGAGGTGGCGCCGTCGTGGAGCGCGGACAGGATCCTCTGCCTCGAGGTGGCGCTGTCGAGCGTACGACCCAGCTTCGCGTGGCGGCGCACCACCTTCCCATCCACCACGGTCAGCGCGGCGTTCCGCGGCGAGACCGTTACGGCGTCGAGCGCCTGGCCCACGAAGGTCCGCACGGACTCCAGGCTCGTGGAATACCCCAGATCGATCGTCACGTTCAGTGGCTCGTCGCGGAGCCTGTGCCAGACCCGCTGGGCGGCATCCGTCACCTCGGTGACGGACAGGGCTTGATCGACCGCCGTCTCCACTTCCGCGCTCATGCCGAGCTGCCCCGGGGTCGTCTGCCACTGAAGGTCCGCTGCCGTGACCCTGATCTCCAAGGAGAGCTTCGCCGTGGCGTGCTCGCTCACGGCCGCGATCGCCTCGTCGCGGGTCATCCCCGACACGTCGACGCCGTCGATGTAGATGCCCGGCAGGATCCGGTCCAGGTTCGCCAGGTCGTACCGGTAGGCCCCGTAGGTGACGCCGCCCCCCGTGAGGACCAGGAGGCACACCGCGATCAGGGCCACCTTCACGCCCTTGCCGACCCGCTTCTTCGAATGCCTCCCGCGAGCCACCCAGCCTCCTCCCGATGCGCGGTCATGATACCCCCCGACCGGATCGGGGCTCACGGCAGCGCCCCTGCGGGCACAGGAACGCCGACCGCGACGGCGAACGAGGAGGACCCATCCCTACCGCAGGAGGAGGAGGTGCCGGCGGCGACGATCGTGCCTCCCTCCGTCGTCACGAGCACGGCGGCCGCAGGATCGGCGGCTAGGAAGTCCGCCGGCGCCCCAACCGTGCTGCCGGGGGGGACCTGCACGGTCGCGTCGGGTGGAGCGGGCTCCCCGGCGCGCGGCAGCAGGTGCAGAACGACCACCACCGGGGTCCCGCCCGGGTTCGACAGCGCGAGGCCAGGCCGGCTGACGTCGCAGGCCACGGTGGGAGTGACGACCCACGCCGCCGCCGGGGAGTTCACGCCCCCCGTCGCGCCGGTGTCGATCTCGAGGCCCGCCACGCGCCGGATCGCGACCACCGGAGCCCCGGTCGTGGCGATGTTCACCGACGACGCGCCCTGGGACAGCACCGGGTACGTCCGGGAGGATTGGGCGCTCTGCTCCTGCTGGGTGAGTCCCCCCGCGGGAGCAGGGGGCTGGGACGAGAGCAGCGTCGCGTCGTAGAGCGCCTGAGACGTACCAGGGACCATCACGACCAGCGTGGACTGTCCTCCCCTCCCGGCGACCGGGAGGTACGTCACGCCCTGCGGATCGCCCGCATGCCCGATGGCGCTACGCACGCCCCCGATCGCGCTCACCTCGAGCGAAGCCACGGCGACCCGCCCGCGCTTCACGTCCACCTCGGCGCTGACCGCGTCCCTGTCGAGCAGCACCCCGTTCAGGTGGATGGCCACCGCGCGGTCGGGCG
>JACQDK010000093.1 GCA_016201135.1 Actinomycetota bacterium | reverse complement strand
TGATCAGCGCGAGAGGGTTCGCGGAGTATGTGTAGCGCGAGCCGGCGGTCGCGAGCACCCCGGCGGCATCGGTAACGACGGTGGGCTCGGCGTCCCACTGCCTTTCGTCGGAGAGCTTCGAGGTGAGCGCGCCGTCGATCTCGCCGTTCCGGAGCCCCCAGATCAGCAGCGCCGACACCACGCCGCCGTCCTGGCCGTGCGCGAGCGCCTCCTGGTCCGTGGCGCGCGCCAGCACGATGTCCTGGTAGTGCCCGATCAGCTCGTCGGGTCTGCGGGTCTGCCCGAAGAGGGTCTGGTCGATCTCGCCTTCCCACTCGCGGAACCGCGGGCACGCGCGGGTGCAGATGTCGCAGCCCTTCTCGCCGTGGGCGCACGCGTCGGGCCCGTCCTCTTGCAGCTGGAGCGGGACGTTGTTCTCGTAGCCGAGGACGTGGAACGGGCATGCGACGATGCAGGCTGTGCAGCCGGTGCAAAGGCCGGTCGTGACCACCTCGTGGTACAGGTCACGCCATTGCGTCTTGTCCGCGGACGAGGCCATGCCGCCGCAAGTATATGGGCTCGGAGGGGGTCCACATGCCTCCCGTCAGGAGACGGTGAGCTCGCCCACCATCCCCGACGCGCGGTGGAACCGGCAGTAGAACTCCGTGAACCCCGACTGGGGGAACGTGACCTGCACGTCCTTGCTGTCGCCGGGCTGGAGCTCGACGTCGATGTTGAGAGAGTCGATCGTGAAGGTGTGCGGCGCGGAGCCGTCGTTCGAGAGGTGGATCGTCAAGGCCTGCCCGGCGGACCCGGTGAGCACCGTGGGGCCGAAGAAGAAGTTGTCCTGCTTGATCTCGACGGAGCTCTCTCCGGTCACGGTCTTCTCGCCGTGGTTGTTGGCCTGGTCGGAGCCGATCGTGATGGTGGTCGACGAGCCGCTGCCCTCACCGGAGGGCGCCGGCGCCCCGGAGCTCCCCCCGGAGCCCGTGCCGCTCGAGCAGGAAGTGAGCACGATGCTGGCCGCTAGCACGGCGCCGGCGGCGCGAAGCGGGTTCCTCATGATCGGCCCTCCCGAAGTGTGTCGGTCGGGGTACTACGAGCCGGGTCTGGGCTCGGCTTGCGTGGAGGCGCTCAGATCGAGAAGGAGTCCCCGCAAGCGCACTCGTCCCTGGCCCGGGGGTTGATCATCCGCAGGCCCCCTCCGAGGAGCGCGTCGTTGAAGTCCAGGGTGGAGCCCTCGACTATGGCGGCGCTCTTGGGGTCGACCAGCACCCGCATGCCTCCGGGCGCCTCGATCACGTGGTCCCCTTCCGAGGGCGCGTCGGAGAAGGAGAGCTCGTACCGGAAGCCGGAGCAGCCGCCGGCGGTGACCCGGACGCGCAGCAGGGCCTCGGGGCGCCCTTCCTTCTCGGCGAGCGAGCGTGCCTTCCGCCCCGCCTTCTCCGTCACCGAGATCACACCGGCCGTTCCCTGCACGGGAAAAGGATACGACCGCGCCGATGGTTGAGGCGAGCGGCGCCCCGCCCTCCGATGGGCTTCCACCATCCCCGGCTACGATGGCCGTCCGATGCTTCCGGACCCGCGCTCCGCTCTCCGCTCGGCTCTCGACCAGGATCCCTCCCCGCTGCCGCCGCCGGGCGACCGGCTCGCGGCGGTGCTCGCCCCGGTCGTGGACGGGGCCCAGCCGTCGGCCGTCTTCACGGTCCGGGCCGGCGGGCTCTCGCGCCACGCGGGCGAGATCTCCTTCCCCGGCGGGATCCAAGACCCTGGGGAGTCGCTGGTCGAGACGGCGCTCCGGGAAGCCAACGAGGAGATCGGGCTCGACCCGGCCGCCCCCGAGGTGCTCGGCGCCCTGCCTCCCGTGCACACGACGGTGAGCGGCATCCTGGTCGTGCCCTTCGTGGGCATGCTCACGGATCTTCCGGCGTTCACCCCTTCGGACGGGGAGATCGAAGACGTGCTCGTGTTCGCGCTGGCGGAGCTCGCTGCGGTCGAGCGACAGGTCGACTGGGAACGTGCCGACGGGCGCCGCTGGGCAGGATGGGTCTACGAGATGGATGGAGGCACGGTGTGGGGCGCCACGGGACGGATGCTGCACGATCTGCTCGACCTGATGCGGAAGGAGACGCCGTGGCTGATCTCGGGGTGACGAAACCGATCGACCGGGAGCTGCGTGCGCTGCTGGGCGACGCGAAGGTCGTGGCCGTCGTCGGGCTCTCGTCGAAGCCATGGCGCGACTCGTTCGACATCGCGGAGTACCTTCAGCGCAACGGCTATCGGATCATCCCGGTCAACCCCAAGGAGACCGAGGTGCTCGGCGAGCGCGCGTACCCCACCCTCCTGGACGTCCCCGACGACGTGCGCGTGGACATCGTCGACGTGTTCCGCCGGGCAGCGGAGGCACCGGAGGTCGCGCGCCAGGCGGTGGCGATCGGCGCGAGGGCGCTCTGGCTGCAGGAGGGGATAGTCAACGAGGAGGCCGCCACGATCGCGACCGAGGCAGGCCTCGATGTCGTGATGGGTCTGTGCATCAGGCACGAGCGGAGTCGACTGGAAGGGGACTGACGATGCAGCAGTGGGAGTACTTCGTGGCACCGCTCCTCGAGCACAACCCCGGGGAGATCCTGAACGCGTTCGGCGAGGACGGGTGGGAGCTGGTGGGTGTCGTTCAGCAGCAGACTCCCGCCGGAGCGCTCTCGACCATCGCGTACCTGAAGCGTCTCAAGGCCTCGTGACCAGGCGTTTCGGCGCTCGCCGCCGTCGTTGACGCCCCCGCAGGGGGAGCCATAGGGTCGGGGATCGGCGGGGATCGAGCCCGCCAGCGGAGCGAAGGGGGTACAGCCATGGCGGACACGCCCACCTGGACCGTGACGATCGAGGCGACGCCCGAGAGGGTCTGGCCCTGGGTGGCAGACCTCGGCAAGCACGCGGAATGGTCCCCGAAGCCCTATCGCGTCGAGTGGCTCACCGGAGAGCCCGGCGCCGTCGGCAGCACGTTCCGGTCCGTGGGGTGGCTGCCGCAGGACAAGGAGCACGCGATGGAGGGGCGCGTCGTCGTGAGCGAGCCGAACAGGGTCTTCGAGGTCGTCTCCCACGACGCCAAGCAGGAGTGGACGAACCGCTTCGAGCTCACGCCGCAGGGTTCGCGGACCGTCGTCACGAAGACGATGACCGGCCCACCCCTCAGCGGCGCCAGGAAGGCGATGTTCGCGGTGGTGCTCGCCCTCTTCGTTCGGGGGGCCGTCCAGAAGGGCATGAACATGCTGAAGTCCAAGGTGGAGAGCTCGAGTTGAGGATCGATCACGTCGTCATGGCGGTCCGCGACCTGGACGCGGCGGCCGAGCGCCTCTGGGAGGACCACGGTCTGGCCTCGGTCAGCGGCGGACACCACCCGGCATGGGGAACGGCGAACCGCATCGTGCCCCTCGGCGAGGACTACGTGGAGCTCCTCGCGGTGGTCGATCCCTCCGTCGGGGCCTCGACGGTCCTGGGCCGTACCCTTCTGGACCTGTCCGCGGGCGGCGACCGCTGGTTCTCGGCCTGCCTGGCGACCGACGACATCGGGTCCACGGCGGAGCGGCTCGGTCTCGACGTTGTGCCGGGGTCCCGCACGCGCCCCGACGGATCGGTGATCGCCTGGCGAGGCGCCGGGATCGAGGCGCCGTCTCGCGAGCCCTGGCTCCCCTTCTTCATCTCGTGGGACGTGCCCTCCGAGCTGCACCCGGGTCGAGCGGTGGTCGAGCACCGCGTTCCCGTCACCGGCATAGCTCGCGTCGAGGTCGCCGGCGACGATGCGCGCATGAGAGGCTGGCTCGGCGGCGCCGACGTCCCGATACGAGTGGTCGATGCGGCGCCGAAGGGCGTCCGCGAGGTCGCGATCGCTACCGCCGGAGGCAACGAGCTGATGATCGCGCGGTAGCGCGAGCGCGCGAGCGATTCAGCCGAGAGCCCGCTCCAGGTCCGCGATCAGGTCGTCGGGGTGCTCGATGCCCACCGAGAGTCGGATCAGGGTCGCGGGGACCTCCAGGGGCGAACCGGCCACGCTCGCGTGGGTCATCGGACCGGGCACCTCGATCAGAGACTCGACCCCTCCGAGCGACTCGGCCAGGAAGAACACCCGGGTGCTCCGAGCGACCTCCAGGGCGTCCTCGGGCGTAGGGAGCTGGAAGGAGACCATGCCGCCGAAGTCCGACATCTGCCGGGCTGCGACGTCGTGGCCGGGGTGATCCGGGAGGCCCGGATAGTGGACCTTCGTCACGCGAGGGTGCGCAGACAGGAAGCCGGCAACCGCCCTCGCGCCCTCGCAGTGCGCGCGCATGCGCACCGCGAGGGTCTTGAGGCCTCGCAGGGCCAGGTAGCAGTCCATGGGGCCCGGCACCGCCCCGACGGCGTTCACCAGGTAGGGCACGCGCTCGATCCACTCCGGGTCGCTGGTCACGATCGCGCCTCCGATCAGATCGGAGTGCCCGCCCACGTACTTCGTGACGCTGTGGACCACGGCGTCGGCGCCCAGCTCGAGAGGGCGCTGGAGCGCCGGCGTCGCGAAAGTGTTGTCCACCACCACCCGGGCGCCCGCCTCGTGCGCGATCGCGGCCACCCCAGCTATGTCCACGATCTTGAGGAGCGGGTTCGACGGCGTCTCGATCCACAGGAGCCTCGTCACGGGGGTGAGCGCAGCGCGCAGCGCCGCCTCGTCGGTGAGGTCGACCGTCGTGAACGAGAGTCCCCACGGCCCCATCACCTTCGACAGCAGCCGGTACGTGCCGCCGTACACGTCGTTCGCGAGCACCACGTGGTCGCCCGGCCGGAAGGTGAGGAGGAGGGTCGACTCGGCGCCCAGGCCGCTGCCGAACGCGAAACAGCGCTCGCCTCCCTCGAGGGCGGCGAGCGCGACCTGGAGTGCCTCGCGCGTGGGGTTCCCGCCGCGAGCGTAGTCCCAGACCTTCGGCCGGCCCACGTCTTCCTGGGCGTAGGTCGACGTCTGGTAGATCGGGACGTTCACCGCTCCGTACAGGGCCTCGGGGTCCTGTCCGGCGTGGATCGCCTTCGTCTCGAACCTCATCCCATCTCCGGAGGGAGTCTCCATCCGCGCCTCTTCAGCTCCTCGATGGCGTCCTGGCCGTCGCGCACCTGCCGCCACAGCGTGGACTTCCTCTTCGCGTCGTGCCCCCTGGCGAACTCCGTCGGGGCCTGGACGAACCCGTCGCACGCACCGCAGGCGCAGGGGCGGAACAGCCGGTCCGAGCCGTCATCGGCCAGGGCCCCGCGCCGGTACTTCGGGGAAAGGGCGCGGACCGGGAGCACGATCATCCCATCCCTCGGATCCCCCAGCGAGCAGTGGTGTCCCTCCAGAGCGAGCAGCCCGGTGAGCGCGGCGAGCGCCGCGTCCAGCCGGTCCACGGTCGTGAGCTCCTGCGTGCGGACGCCGTGCATCCTCAGGATGCGCTCGCGCCACACGCGCTTGGCCACGCCCTTCGGCGGCAGGCAGCCGGCGAGCACCGTCGCCGAGGCGTGGGGGAACACCTCGATCGCCCGGCGACGGAAGTTGCCGCCGGTGTGCAGCGGGTAGCCGAGGCCCTCGACCTCCCGGTACACCTGCATCCCGGCTCGCATCCAGTCGAACTGCGGCCCCTCCGAGTGCTCGGGCGACGGCGTGCGGAACGCGTGGATGTTGAGGTGCGCGAGCTCGTTCTCGGTCAGCCGGGCCTTCCCGGATGCGGCCCACCTGGGCGGCGAGTCGATCGCCACCACGTCCGGGTTCCCGTCGGTGACGACGCGCCGCACGTCGGCCAGTCGAGCCTTCGACACCACCTGGAGCGGGACCCGGCGCTCGTCCATCAGCACGAGATCGAGTCCCTTGTCCACCCCGACGTCGATGCCGAGCGCGCGCACGGCTCAGGGGGTCTGTCTTCGATGGGCGAGGAACTCGAGCAGGTCACTCCGGGTGAGGACGCCGAGGGCCTGCCCCGCCTTGGTCACGAGCACCGCGGGGTCGCGCTGGAGCTCCTGGAACGCGATCTCGATAGGGTCGTCGAACTCCACCATGTGGATCGGCGGGCCCATGACCTCGGAGACGTCGGCCTGGAGGGCGTCGGGGTCCCGGAACACTCGGTCCAGCAGCTCCCGCTCGCGGATCGAGCCCACGAACCTCGACACGTCAACCGAGTCACCGCTGGTGACCGGGGCCTGCGAGATCCCGAACTCCTTCAGGAGGTCGACGGCATGACGAACCTTCTCGTGAGCTCCCACCGTGACGAGCGCAGGCACGGGTCCGGACTTCGAGTCCAGGACGTCCTCCACCTGGATCGTCTCGCGCTTCTCGAGCAGCCCGTACTGCAGCAACCACGAGTCCGAGTAGAGCTTCGACAGGTAGTTGCGACCGGTGTCGGGAAGCAGGACCACGATCGTCGCGCCCTCGTCCATCTCGCGCGCGACCTCGAGCGCCGCGAAGACCGCGGTGCCGGAGGACCCGCCGACCAGGATCCCCTCCTGGCGCGTGACCGCCCGCGCCAGGCGGAAGGCGTCCCGATCGGACACCCGCACCCAGCGATCCACGATCGAGGGGTCGAAAGTCTCGGGCCAGAAGTCCTCGCCGATCCCCTCGGTCAGGTACGGACGCACCTCGTCCCCGGAGTACAGCGAGCCCTCGGGGTCTGCGCCCACGACGAGCAGGTCGGGTTTGCGCTCCTTCAGGAAGCGGCCGGTGCCGGTGATCGTGCCGCCGGTCCCGACCCCGCACACGAGCACGTCGACGGCACCGCCCGTCTGTTCCCAGATCTCGGGCCCGGTCGTCCGGTAGTGGGCGGACGGGTTCTCCTGGTTGAAGTACTGGTTCGGCTGGAACGCGCCGGGGATCTCCTCGGTGAGGCGGTCGGCGACGCGGTAGTAGCTCTCGGGCGAGTCGGGAGGCACGGCGGTCGGCGTGATGACCACCTCGGCGCCGTAGGCCCGCAGCAGCGCCACCTTCTCCTGGCTCATCTTGTCGGGCATCACGAAGATGCACTTGTAGCCCCTTATCGCGGCGGCGATCGCGAGTCCGTGGCCGGTGTTGCCCGAGGTTGGCTCGACGATCGTGCCGCCGGGCCCCAGGAGCCCCGCCCGCTCGGCCGCCTCGATCATGGGCAGGCCGATACGGTCCTTCACCGAGCCGCCGGGGTTCAGCATCTCGAGCTTGGCCAGGACCGTGGGTCGCAGGCCGCGGGTGACGCGGGAGAGCCGCACGAGGGGGGTGCCCCCGACGGCATCCAGGAACGAGTCGAGCACCTGCATGTCCATCCTCCCGACCGCCCTCCGGTCCGCGCGACCCTCCTATCGTGCCACGTCGGAGGGGCGGCGGACGGGGTTCCGGTCTCGACCTCCCGGGCGGCCTACACCTTGGGGAGTAAGCTGCCGATTCCAGGAGGACGGACGCACCAGCCGGGGGACAAGCGTGACCGACTACGTGGAAGACAACTCATCCGTGGCCGGCGAGAGCGTGCTCGTCGTCGACGACGATCCCTTCATCGCGCGATTGCTCGAGATAGAGCTGAAGGCCGCCGCGTACGACGTCCGGGTGGCCAACGACGGCGAGACCGCGCTCAACCTGGCGCAGGAGCGGAGCCCCGACCTCGTCCTGGCCGACGTGATGATGCCGAACATGGACGGGTTCGAGCTCACCCGCCGGCTGCGGCAGGATCCCCGCACGGCCGCGGTCTCGATCATCATGCTCACCGCTCGAGGTCTCTCGGCCGACAAGCTCGAGGGCTTCGCGATCGGCGCGGACGACTACATCGTCAAGCCGTTCGACACGCCCGAGCTTCTGGCGCGGATCCGGGGCGTGCTCCGGCGCGCGCGCGAGATGCGGGCGCAGTCCCCGCTCACCGGCCTCCCCGGCAACGTCCGGATCGAGGAGGAGATCGAGGCGAGGGTGGAGCGAGGCGCCGAGTTCGCGATCCTCTACGCCGACCTCGACCATTTCAAGGCGTACAACGACCACTACGGCTTCATGCGCGGTGACCAGGTGATCCAGTTCACCGCTCGGCTGATCGAGGAGGTCTGCCGAGAGCTGGCCGAGGGAGAGGCGTTCGTGGGGCACGTGGGCGGAGACGACTTCGTGATCGTGACGTCGCCGGCCCTGGCCGAGGACCTGGCGGATGAGATCGTGCGGCGATTCGACCTGGAGTCGCCCGCGCTCCACGACGAAGAGGATCGGCAGCGCGGCTACCTCGCGGTGGCGAACCGTCGGGGCGAGCCTCAGCAGTTCCCTCTGCTCGCGATCTCGATCGGGATCGCGACGACCGCCCGGAGGGCCTTCGCGCACTACGCGGAGGCGGTGGCGATCGCGACCGAGATGAAGGGCTTCACGAAGCTCACTCCCGGCTCGTCGTGGGCGATCGACCGTCGCACGTCGTAGGCACTCAGTCCAGCGGCTCGGGCTTGGCCAAGTAGAAGCCCTGCCCGAACGGCACGCCGAGCTCCAGCAACGTGGCGAGCTCTTCCCGGGTCTCGATGCCCTCGGCGACGATCGACATGTCGAGCTCGTCAGCGAACGAGATCAGCGCCGAAGTGAGCGCGCGCTTGGCGCGGTCCTTGTCGATGTCGCGCGTGAGGCTGATGTCGACCTTCACGATGTCGGGGGCGATCTGAAGCGTGTGGCGCAGGCTCGCGAAACCCGCACCCGCGTCGTCGATCGCGATCCGGACCCCCGTCGCGCGCAGCCTGTCGAGCGCCGCGGAGAGCAGCGCGTAGTCCTCCACGCGCTCGTGCTCGGTGATCTCCACCACGATCCGGGGCCCGTGCGGCGAGAGGAGCTCGGCGAGCTCGGCGCTCATCGCGACGCGGTGGGAGCAGTTGATGGACAGATACGGGCCGTCGAGCAGCTCGGGCAGGCGGGGCAGGGCCTCGATCGCTAGCCGGAGGGCCGCGAGCTCCAGCGGCACGCCCAGCTCAAGCTCGTGGGCCTCGGCGAACCATTCGTCGGGGCGACGGTGCAGCAGGGCGTCGAACCGGGTTAGAGCTTCCGTGCCGACCATGGAACGCGTCCGCAGGTCCAGGATCGGCTGGAACACCACCGAGAGTCCCTTGCCCGAAACGAACCGCCGGATCCGGTCCATGCGGGCGACCCGGCCCTCCACCTCGATCTCCTCGCGCCGAAGCTGCGAGCTGAGCTCGCGGACGACGTCGTCCATGGCGCCCGCTGACAGGCTCGTGCCTCCCCGGGCGACCTGCGCGATCGAGTTGACTATCGCCTCGCCGGCCGTGCCCTTCGCCAGGTAGCCGACCGCGCCCGCCCGGATCATCTCGAGCACGGTCTGGCGATCCTCGAAGGCCGACAGCGCGATGACGCGGGTCTCGGGGGAGGCGCGCAGGATGCCGCGCGCGGCCTTCGGCCCTCCCCCCGCGGGCATCTTCACGTCGACCAGCGCCACGTGAGGACGGCGCTCGGTGGCGAGCTCGATCGCCTCGTCCGCGTCGCCGGCCGCACCCACGAGCTCGAGCCCGTCCTCGTGAAGGAGCAGCTCGGCGAGCGCCAGTCGGAGCTCCGGCTCGTCGTCGGCGATCAGCACCCTGATGCTCAGGTCGGCGCTCCTTCTCTCGCGGCCTCGCATGGCTATGGCCTGGCACAGCCTCGGGCCGAGGAACCGTATCCGGCCAGTACACCAGGTTCAAACATCCCCGGCCGAGGGCCCGGGCGTATCATCGGCTCGGTCGAGCCGGAGGTTGATCGATGGGAGCACGCGAGATTCGGGCGCCCCGAGGCGGTGAACTTTCGTGCCGCTCCTGGCCCCAGGAAGCCGCGATGCGGATGCTGATGAACAACCTGGACCCGGACGTCGCCGAGCGTCCAGAGGACCTGGTCGTCTACGGCGGCACCGGGCGGGCGGCCCGTTCGTGGGAGGCCTTCGACGCGATCGTGGCGACGCTGAAGGATCTGGCCGACGACGAGACCCTCCTCGTCCAGTCCGGGAAGCCCGTCGCCGTGTTCCGGACCCACGAGCTCGCCCCGCGCGTGCTGATCTCGAACTCGATGCTCGTGCCGAAGTGGGCCGACTGGGACACCTTCCGGGAGCTCGAGCGGGCTGGGCTCACGATGTACGGCCAGATGACCGCTGGCTCGTGGATCTACATCGGAACGCAGGGGATCCTCCAGGGGACGTACGAGACGTTGGCGGAGTGCGCGACGCAGCACTTCTCAGGGACGCTGAGGGGAACGGTCACGCTCACCGGAGGGCTGGGCGGGATGGGCGGCGCGCAGCCGCTCGCCGTGACGATGAACGAAGGCGTCGCCCTGTGCGTGGAGGTCGACCCCGCCAGGATCGAGCGCCGGGTCAAGACCAGGTACCTGGACCGCGAGACCGACTCGATCGATCAGGCGCTCGCGTGGGTCGAGGAGGCCAGGGCGGCCGGAGAGGCCGTCTCCATCGGCCTGATCGGCAACTGCGCAGAGGTCGAGCCGGAGCTGCTGCGCCGCGGCTTCCGCCCCGACGTCGTGACCGACCAGACGAGCGCGCACGATCCTTTGGGGGGCTACGTCCCGTCGGGACTCGCCCTCGACGAGGCCGCGGCCCTTCGCGAAAGGGACCCGGGGGAGTACCAGCGTCGCGCGTATGCCTCGATGGCCGAGCACGTCCGGGCCATGGTCGGGTTCATGGACGCGGGAGCGATCACGTTCGACTACGGGAACAACCTGCGGGCCGGCGCCGAGATAGGCGGGCTCGAGCACGACCGCGCGTACTCCTACCCGGGGTTCGTGCCTGCGTTCGTGCGGCCGCTGTTCTGCCGGGGCAAGGGCCCGTTCCGCTGGGTCGCGCTCTCCGGCGACCCCGAGGACATCCTGAAGACCGACCGAGCGGTCGCGGAGCTGTTCCCCGAGAACGAACGGCTGCATCGGTGGCTCCGGATGGCCGAGGAAAGGGTTGCCTACCAAGGGCTCCCGGCCCGCATCTGCTGGCTGGGCTACGGCGAGCGCGCCCTCGCCGGTCTGAAGTTCAACGAGATGGTGGCGAGCGGCGAGCTGGCCGCGCCGATCGTGATC
The DNA here is from genome assembly GCA_016201135.1 of Actinomycetota bacterium. Lineage (GTDB taxonomy): Bacteria > Actinomycetota > UBA4738 > UBA4738 > HRBIN12 > JACQDK01. The sequence goes on along the minus strand of JACQDK010000093.1, from coordinate 8,201 downwards.
GGGCGCGACCACCTCGACAGCGGCAGCGTCGCCTCGCCGTATCGCGAGACCGAGGCGATGAAGGACGGATCCGACGCGATCGCCGACTGGCCGATCTTGAACGCGCTCGTGAACACCGCGGCGGGGGCTCACTGGGTGAGCGTGCACCACGGCGGCGGCGTGGGGATCGGGTACTCGATCCACGCGGGGATGGTGGTCGTCGCCGATGGCAGCGAGAACGCGCGCGAGCGCTTGGAGCGCGTGCTCACGACGGATCCGGGGACGGGCGTGGCGCGCCACGCCGACGCCGGGTACGAGGAGGCCGCCGAGGTCGCGCGCGAGCGCGGCGTTCGCATCCCGATGCTCGGGTCCTGAGCACGGCCGGCCCGAGGGCGCTGCATCTCTGCCTGGCGGCAGCGGTCCGGCCGGCGCGGTAGCCTTGCGGCCGTGCCGGTCCTGGTTGGGGAGCCGCTTACGCTTGCGGACGTCGTCGCAGTCGCTGGCGGCGAGCGGGTCGCGTTCCCCGAGACTTCGGCGGATCGCGTGCGGGCGGCTCGCGCTGTGATCGAGCGGGCGGTGGCGGGCGGGCGCACCGTCTACGGCGTCACCACAGGGTTCGGAGCTCTCGCCGACACCCGGATAGACCCTTCGGAGGCCGCCGAGCTGCAGAGCCGCATCGTCCGGTCTCACGCCACGGCCGTGGGCAAGCCGCTCTCTCGCGACGAGGCGCGCGCGATGCTCCTGCTCCGGGCGCACGTGCTGGCCCTCGGCTACTCCGGCGTGCGGCCCGTCGTCGTGGAGCGGATGGTCGAGATGCTCAACCTCGACCTGATCCCGGCTGTGCCGGAGCAGGGGTCGCTCGGGGCCTCCGGCGATCTCGCCCCCCTCGCCTGCCTCGCGCTCCCGCTGATCGGGGAGGGGGACCTGCTGGCCGAGGACGGCCCGGGCACGGTTCCTGCCGGCGACGTCCTCGCGGGCGCCGGGCTTGACCCGCTCACGTTGGAGGCGAAGGAAGGCCTTGCGCTGGTGAACGGCACCCAGGGCATGCTCGCGGTAGGGGTGCTCGCGCTGAACCGGGTCGCTCGCCTCACCGAGACCGCAGACGCCGTGGCGGCGATGTCGATCGAGGGCCTCCTTGGCACCGACGCGTCCTTCGACGAGCGCCTGCAGCGACTGCGCCCCCACCGCGGCCAGGGCGAGGCGGCCGCGAACCTGCGCCGGCTGCTCGCCGGTTCGACGATCATGGCGTCGCACCGCGACAGCCCGCACCTTGTGCAGGACGCGTACTCGCTCCGCTGCGCCCCGCAGGTGCACGGCGCCACGCGCGAGGTGGTGAGGTTCGCGTGGGGGATCTTGGAGGACGAAGCCAACTCCGTCTCCGACAACCCGATCGTCCTTCCCGCCGACGACGAGGTCCGTTCGGGCGGGAACTTCCACGGCCAGCCGGTGTCGGTCGCACTGGACGCGCTCGCGCTCTCGACGGTGGGCCTGGCGTCGATCTCGGAGCGCCGTCTCTACCGGATGCTCGACCCCAAGACGTCCAACGGCCTCCCGGCGTTCCTGGTGGAGGGGAGCGGCCTGAACTCGGGTCTCATGATGATCCAGTACACCGCGGCCTCGCTCGTGTCCGAGTGCAAGACGCTCGCGCACCCGGCGTCGGTCGACTCGATCCCGTCCTCCGCAGGGCAGGAGGACCACGTGAGCATGGGCATGATCGCGGCCCGCCACGCCCGGGACATCGTGACGAACGCCGAGCTCGTGGTGGCGATCGAGGCGATCGCGGCCGCGCAGGCGCTCGACCTCCGCGCGCCGCTCGTGCCGGCGCCGGCAACGCGCGCGGTGCGCGACGTGATCCGCACGGCGGTCCCGTTCCTGTCGCAGGATCGAGCGCTCGGCGCCAACATCGAGGCCGTCGTTGCGATGGTGCGCGACGGCAGGCTCCTGGCAGCGTCGCAGCCGGCGGGGCGAGCCGCGGATCAGTGAAGCACGCGGCCGGCCACGTGCCGACCGCCCACGAACGTGGCCACGACCGGGTCGTGCCCGGGTCTGTACGGCACCTGGGCGAACCCGGCCTCCTCCAGCAGGAGGAAGTCGGCGCGCTTGCCCGGCTCCAAGGTGCCGAGGCGGTCGCCGAGCCCGAGCACCCAGGCCGGGTTCGCGGTCGATGCCGTGAGCGCGACGAGCGGTTCGAGCCCGTACACCGTGCACGCCATCGCGATCGCCTCCGGCATCGAGCAGACGGGCGAGGTCCCGGGGTTGAAATCGGTCGCGATCGCGATCGCTGCGCCGGCCTCACGCAGCGCGGCGACCGGAGGCGCCGGTGCGCGGAGGAAGAAGGTCGAGGCAGGCAGGAGCCCCGCCACGGTCGCCTCGGCCGCTCCGAGCGCCTCCACGCCGTCGCGGCTCAGATGGTTCAGGTGGTCGGCGCTACGGGCGCCGAGGCGCACGGCCGCCTCCGCGGCGGCCGAGGGCCCGAGCTGGTCGGCGTGCACTCGGAGCGGCAGCCGGGCCGCCGCCGCGGCTTCGGCCACGCGCTCGAGGTCTTCGAGCGAGAACGCGATGTCCTCGACGTAGACGTCGACGGCGTCGGCCAGCTCCTCGGCCGCCGCCGCCGGGATCAGCTCCTCGCACGCCGCGGCGACCCACTCCGCGCGTGAGAGCCCCTTCGGCACTGCGTGGCACGCGAGCAGTGTGACCGTGCAGGTCTGCGGCGCTCGCTCGGCGAGCGCCCGCGCCAGACGGGCCTGGCGCAGCTCCGCCTCCACCGACAACCCGTATCCGGTCTTGAGCTCCAGCGCGGTCGTGCCGCTTGCGGCCATCTCCGCGACAAGGCGCTGGCAGAACGCGAGTACCCGCTCGTCGGGAGCCTCGGCGAGCATCCGCGAGCTCCGGAAGATGCCTCCCTCCTCGCCGTGCAGCTCCCTGTAGGAGACGCCCCGCAGCCGGGCTTCGAACTCGTCCGAACGCCACCCGAAGAACGGCAGGTGAACGTGGCAGTCGACGAAGCCCGGGACCAGGCACCCCGTTTCCGGCGAACCGACGCGGGCCGGCCAGGGAAGGCCGGAGGAGGGGCCCGCGTACACGATCATGCCCTCGTCGTCCCAGGCGAGCCCCGCGTCGGGGACCGCCGCGGCGGGCGCGGCCGCGCCGCGAGCCGGCAGCGGCCCCGACGCAGTCACGAGCGCGGCCGCGACCGCCGCTCCACGCTCGCCCATCCGTCCCTCCATAGCCCACAGCTCCGGCGGGAAGCGTATCCCGGGGCGCGCCCCGTTCGTCGCACCCCGGGGGGACCCGTGCCGCGGTCGATCGAATCGACGCGGGTCGAGGCATGAGGGACCGCATAGAGTGTCCACAGCAGGGGAGCCCGGTGCAACCGGGCTGAGAGGCCGGCTGGGGGTTCGGGCGGTGTGACCGCCTCGACCGGAGCCGGCGACCCTTCGAACCTGATCCGGGCAACACCGGCGGAGGGAGCGACGATGGCGAGCGTCACCGAGCGTCTGGAAGAGATCCTCGAACGGGAGGCGCCCGCGTGGGGCATCCGCCCCGTGCCGCCCGGCCTTCGGCGCCTGGGCGCGGGCGATCTGGCCGTCCTTTGGGGAGACCTGTCGATCGGGCTGCTGGTGCTCGTCTCGGGGGCGCTGCTCGTGCCAGCCCTGGCTCCTCCCGCAGCGCTCCTCGCGATAGTGGTGGGGTCGCTGGTCGGGTGCGTCCCGCTGGCGCTCGTCGGGCTGGCCGGTACCAGGGAGGGAGTGCCCGGGATGGTGCTCTTCCGGCCGGTGCTCGGCGTCCGCGGCTCGTTCCTGCCGTCGGCCGTGAACCTCGTGCAGCTGATCGGATGGACGGGGTTCGAGTTCTGGGCGATGGGGCGCGTGGCGAACGCGGTCGGCCGCGATCTCTTCGGTGTGGGCTCATACACGCTCTGGGTCGCAGTCGTGGCGGTCGTGTGCACCGCCCTGGCGCTCGCCGGCCCCGTCTTCGCGGTGCGCCGCTGGCTGGAGCGGTTCGGTTTCTGGGTCGTGCTGGCCGTCGCCGTGTGGGTGTCGTTCCGCGTGGTGACCGCCGGCCAGCTCGGCGCGATCTGGCGGCTTCCGGGCCGGGGCGGCCTGCCCTTCTGGGCCGCGGTCGACCTGGTCATCGCGATGCCGATCTCGTGGCTGCCGCTCGTCGCGGACTACAACCGGTTCGGGCGCGGAGGAGGACGATCGTTCGCCGGCACGTTCTGGAGCTACGCGGTCGGCAACGTCTGGTTCTACGCGCTGGGCGCCCTGCTCGTGCTGGCGGCCGGCTCGGCGCCCGACGTCCTGGACATCGGCACGAAGATCGCGGCCCTCGCGGGCGGTGCCGTGGTGCTGCTCGCACTCCTCGTGGGCGAGAGCGACCAGGCGATGGCGAACATCTACTCGTCGGCCGTGTCGGCGCAGAACGTCCGGCCTGAGCTCTCCCAGCGGTGGCTCATCGTCGCCGTCGGAGCGGTCGGGTTCGCGCTCGCGGCGCTCATCCGGAACTCGGCCGCGACCTTCGAGTACTTCCTGTTCCTGATCGGCTCCGTGTTCGTTCCGCTGTTCGGTGTGTTCGCCGCGGACTACTTCGTGCTGCGTCGCGGGCGCTACGGCGAGGCGGAGATGTTCGAGGGGGCGGCCCCGGGCTTCCGCACGCGGGCGCTCGCGCCGTGGCTGGCCGGGTTCGTGATGTACCAGTGGTGCCTGCCGACCGGTCCGGCGTGGTGGGTCGGCGCGCTCGGGCGAGCGTTCGACGCGCTGCACCTTCCGCTGCCGCTGATCGGCGGGTCCGCCGTGGGGGGCAGCGCCCCCTCGTTCCTGGTGGCGTTCGGCCTGTCGCTCGCGGTGCTCAGGCGACGGCGCTAGGGAGCTTGGCCCGCGCCGACCTGGCTCGGGCCATCTTCGCCTCCTGGCGGCGGAGCCAGGACCAGGAGCATGACTGCGGGCTCAGCGGAGGCGTTCCTCACCGTGAGATCCTGGCCAGGCGCCACGAAGGCCGTCTCCCATTGCTTGAGGCGAGCTCGGCCCTTCCCGATCTGGACGGCCACCTCTCCGGCGAGTATCGCGACGAGCCCCTCGGACGCGGGATCGACGAGAGGGCCGAGCATCTGGTTCCCCTGGAGGCAGACCACCTGGGAGAAGAGGTGCTCCGAGTCGAAGAGCGCCTCGCGGCGGGGTCCGTCCTCGGAGAAGCGCACGAGGTCGGTGAGGTTCCTCGTCTCCATCGCGCCCCAGCGTACCCGCCCGTCGGTAGGTTGCCTTTGGGTAGACTGGCCGGCCGTCCGCATCCGAAGGAGTCCGACGTGGCCCAGTTCTCGTACTCGACCGAGTCCCCCGCGAAGGTCAAGGCGGACGTAGTCGTCCTGCCGGTGTTCAAGGGCCCCGATCCGGGCCCGGGGGTCAAGGACACCGGCCTCGATCGGGCCTACGCAGCGGCGAAGCTCACTGGCAAGACCGGGGAGAACCTGTTGGTGCCCAAGCGATCCGGGGACCGGTTCGCCGCCGGGGCGGTCCTGCTCGTCGGCGCCGGCGAGCGGAAGGAGTTCACCGTCACGGCCCTGCGCAAGGCCCTCGGCCGAGTGGCCCCCTCCCTTGCCAGGTTCGGCTCGGTGGCGACGGCGTTCCCTCTGGTCTTCCCCGGCGACGCGGAGGCCGCCCAGGCCGCGGTCGAAGGGCTCGCGCTGGGCGCGTACCGCTTCGACCGGTACAAGACGAAGAAGGACGACGCGCCGAAGGGTTTCTCGAAGGCCGTGATCGTGGGGGATGTCGTCGCGAAGACGGGCCGCGACGCCGTGGCCCGCGGCGAGGTCATCGCGGAGGCCGTGGCGTGGGCGCGCGACCTCGTGAACACGCCGGCCGGGGACATGCCGCCCGCGCAGATCGCGCGCGAGGCGCAGAAGATGGCCAAGGCGGTCGGCCTCACCTGCAAGGTCTGGAGCGAAGCCGAGCTGAAGAAGGGCGGCTTCGGCGGGATCCTCGGCGTGGGAGCCGGCAGCGTGAACCCTCCGCGCATGATCGAGCTCTCGTACAAGGGGGCCGGCAACCGGGCGCCCATCGCGCTCACCGGCAAGGGCATCGCGTTCGATTCCGGCGGCCTTTCGATCAAGGACGCCAAGAGCATGGAGACGATGAAGGACGACATGGGCGGGGCCGCGTCGATCCTGGCCACGATGAAGTCGATCGCGCTGCTCCGGCCGAAGGTGAACGTGATAGCAGCCATCCCATGCTCGGAGAACATGCCGGGCGGCTCCGCCACCAAGCCCGGCGACATCTTGAGGCATCGCGGGGGAAAGACCTCCGAGGTGCTGAACACCGACGCCGAGGGCCGGCTGATCCTGGCCGACTCGCTTGCCTACCTGACGGAGAAGAAGCCGAAGGCGATCATCGACGCCGCCACGCTCACCGGCGCGTGCATGGTGGCGCTCGGCGCCGACATCACCGGGGCCATGGGCAACGACGACGAGCTCATCGCCGGCGTTCGCGCGGCCGGGCAGGCCGTGGGCGAGCAGATCTGGCAGCTCCCGCTCTGGAAGGACTACAAGCAGCACATCGAGTCCTCCGTCGCCGACGTGAAGAACATCGGGAACCGCTACGGGGGCGCGATCACCGCGGCCCTGTTCCTGGAGGAGTTCGTGGGCGACACGCCCTGGGTGCACCTGGACATCGCCGGGCCGGCCTTCGCCGAGCAGCCGAACGACCTGGGACCAAGGGGCGGCACGGGCGTGCCGGTTCGCACCCTGGTGAGCTTCCTGATGGACGGATCCACGAAGTAGGGCAGTGTCCGAGCCCGAGCCGCCGAAGCCGCGAACGGGGCCCGTCCTGGCGGTCTTCGCGCACCCCGACGACGCGGAGATCGCAGCCGGCGGCACCCTCGCCAAGTGGGCGGCCGCCGGCCGCGAGGTGCACCTGCTGGTCCTCACGAACGGCGATCGCGGCTCCGCCGACCCGACCCGGGACCGTGTGGACCTCGCGCGGGCGCGACTGGCCGAGACGGAGGCGGGCGCGCGCGTGCTGGGGCTCGCGAGCGCGCAGGTTCTCGGGATCCACGACGGCGAGCTGGAGAACACGGGCGCGGTGCGCGAGGCCGTCGTCCGGCGGATCCGCGAGGTCCGCGCCGAGACGGTCCTGTCGTGCGATCCCACAGCCGTCTTCTTCGAGAACCGCTACTACAACCACTCTGATCACCGCACGGCCGGGGCCATCTCGCTCGACAGCGTGTTCCCGGGAGCTGGGAACCCGCACTTCTTCGAGGAGCACCTCGCGGAGGGGCTCGACGTCCAGGAGGTCACCGACGTCTGGCTCGGTTGGACGAACGAGCCCAACCACTCAGAGGACATCTCGGAGTTCTTCCGGCAGAAGGTCGACGCGCTCGCCGCGCACGAGAGCCAGCTCGCGGAGGGGATCCGCCACTTCGAGGAGTTCCTGGAGCGCGAGGCTCGAGAGGCGGGGGAGAAGGCCGGCGTGGCCTTCGCCGAGCCTTTCCGCGTGCTCGACCTCAGCTAGGGCTTCGACGCGACCGCGAGGATCACGTCGCGGAAGTCGTTCAGCGGGTCTGAGAAGCGCTCGGCGAAGACGCGCTTGGCTCGCTCGCGGAACGAGCCCCAGCCGTCGCGGCCGAGCATCTCGCTCACGAACCTGCCGGCCGCGAACGTCGAGAGGCCGTCGAGGTACTCGTCGATCGTGTACCTGAACCGGTACTGGGCCGGCTCGGTCCGAACGTGGTGGAGCCCGGCGTCCAGCAGCGCCTCCTCGATAGCGGCCCGGTGCTTGAACCGGTCGTGCCACGGGGCGGCCCGGTCGACCGCCGAGCGAAGGACCTCCCGGGGGACGACCGTCTCGATGAGCTCCTCCCAGGTGGCCGTCAGCTCGTCCCGCCCGTCGGCCCAGGTCGAGAGTGCGAGCCGGCCCTCCGGGCGCAGCACGCGCACCATGTCGAAGAGCGCCGTCTGGTACCTCGTGAAGTGCGCGAGGACGAAGGTCGCGGTGACCAGGTCGAACGTAGCGTCGCGGAACGGCAGGTCGATCGCCTGGGCCGCGGCGCGAGGGCCGGGCCTGCGCCCGGCGCCGGTTCGCAGCATCCCGATCGACGGGTCGACCCCGACGACGAGCGCCTCGGGGCCCATCGTCTCGGAGGCGGCGGCGGCCGTGACGCCCGTGCCGGCGCCGACGTCGAGCGCCCGTCCCCCGGCGGGCGGCTCGGCGAGCGCGAGGAGGTCCCGCGAG
>JACQDK010000091.1 GCA_016201135.1 Actinomycetota bacterium | reverse complement strand
CGATGATCTTCCAGGATCCTATGACCTCCCTGCACCCCTACTACCGCGTCGGCGCTCAGATCGCCGAGGCGATCCGGGCACATGAGCCCCTGTCGAAGCGCGACGCCAACAACCAGGCGGTGGAGATGCTCCGCAGGGTGGGGATCCCGCGCCCGGACGAGCGCGCGCACCAGTATCCGCACGAGTTCTCCGGGGGCATGCGCCAGCGCGCGATGATCGCCATGGCCCTATCGCTCAACCCCGACCTGTTGATCGCCGACGAGCCCACGACCGCGCTGGACGTGACCGTCCAGGCCCAGATCCTCGATCTGATCGACCGCCTGAAGTCGGAGTTCAACGCGGCGGTGGTGATCATCACGCACGACCTCGGCGTCGTCGCCGAGCACTGTGACCAGATCCAGGTCATGTACGGGGGCAAGGTCGTGGAGACCGGAACTCGCAACGACATCTACTACGGGCCGCATCACCCCTACACCTGGGGGCTCCTGCGCTCGATAGCCAGGATGGACACCGACCGCACCGAGCGGCTGCGTCCGATCATGGGATTGCCGCCGTCGCTGATCTTCGTTCCGTCCGGCTGTGCCTTCCACCCTCGCTGTCCCTACGTCTTCGACCGCTGCAGCACCGAGCAGCCCGAGCTCATCCCGAGCGACGGCCACCACGCCTCGCGGTGCCACCTGCTGCTCGCGGACAAGGAACGGATCTTCCAGGAGGAGGTGGCCCTCCACCGATGAGCGCACAGGTGCAGGAGCCGGCGGTGTCGGGCGAGCCGAGGTCGGGCACCCCGCTGATCCGCCTTCGCGGAGTGAAGAAGTACTTCCCAATCACGCGCGGGATCATCTTCCAGAAGCGCGTCGGCAACGTGCACGCGGTGGACGGGGTGGACCTGGAGGTCTACCCCGGTGAGACCTTGGGCCTGGTGGGCGAGACCGGCTGCGGCAAGTCGACGCTGGCGCGGGTCATCATGCGCCTGTACGACGCCACGGAGGGTGAGATCTCCTTCCAGGGACAGGACATCACCCGCGTTCACGGGCGCGAGCTCAGGGAGCTCCGGCGCCACATGCAGATGATCTTCCAGGACCCGTTCGCCTCGCTGAACCCCCGCAAGACGGTCGGCTCGATCATCGGCGACCCCTTCCGGCTGCACCAGGTCGTGCCGAAGGACAAGGTGAAGTCCGAGGTTCAGCAGCTGATGGAGCTGGTCGGCCTCAACCCCGAGCACTACAACCGGTACCCCCACGAGTTCTCCGGTGGCCAGCGCCAGCGGATCGGGGTGGCCCGCTCGCTGGCGCTTCGCCCGAAGCTGATCGTGTGCGACGAGCCGGTCTCGGCGCTCGACGTCTCGATCCAGGCGCAGATCCTGAACCTGCTCGAGGACCTGCAGACCGAGTTCAACCTCACCTACCTCTTCATCGCCCACGACCTGTCGGTTGTGAAGCACGTCTCGGACCGGGTGGCCGTGATGTACCT
>JACQDK010000092.1 GCA_016201135.1 Actinomycetota bacterium | reverse complement strand
ATGAGGGCCGGCGACGCCGCGGTGTCCCCCAGCTTCTTGCGCAGAGCGCGGATGTACGTCCTCAGGTACGTGGTCTCGGTTCCGTAGCCCTGACCCCACACCCGCCGCAGGAGCCATTGGTGCGTGAGGAGCTTGTCGGGGTTCGTCGCCAGCGCCTCCAGCAGCCCGTACTCGGTGGGCGTGAGGTGCAGCGCCTCTCTCCCGCGGAGCACCAGGCGACGGGCAAGGTCGATCTCGAGGTCGCCGTAGCGAAGGACGGGCGCCGCCGGCTCCTCGGTCAGGACCCGGCGCATCGCCGCTCGGGCGCGCGCCAGGAGCTCCTCCATGGCGAAGGGCTTCGTCACGTAGTCGTCGGCGCCGGCGTCCAGCGCGGCGACCTTGTCGTGCTGGGCCTCCCGGACGGACAGGACTATCACCGGGACGTCGCTGAACGCGCGGACCCGCCGGATCACCTCAGTGCCGTCGATGTCGGGGAGCCCGAGGTCGAGCAGCACGAGGTCGGGGGCGGTCCCGGCCACGGAGAGCACACCCTCCTCGCCGGTGCCGACGGCCACCACCTCGTAGCCGTGCGCCTCGAGGCTCGTCCGGAGCGCCCTGCGGATCTGCGGCTCGTCGTCCACGACGAGTACCCTGCTCATAGAGCCTCCGCCTCGAGCGGGATCTCGAACACCACCGCGGCGCCGCCGCCGGGGACACCTTCGATCCAGATGCGGCCTCCGTGCGCGACGACCACCGCCTTCGCGATCGCGAGGCCCAGCCCGCTGCCCGGCCGCTCGGGCCGCTGGGTACCACGGTAGAAGGCCTCGAAGACGCGCTCACGCTCCTCCGCCGGGATCCCGGGGCCGCGGTCCGCCACTCGTACTCGGATCGCGTCACCGTTCGACGTGACCGAAACCTCGACCTCGGCGCCGGCCGGCGAGTAGCGGAGCGCGTTCTCCACGAGGTTCGTCAGGATCTGGTCGATCTGCACGGGGTCGACCGAGACTCGTGGGTCACGCTCGAGAACATGGCGGCGCGGAGCTGGTTCGTCTCGGCGTCCAGCTGCGCCATGCGCGCGCGCGCGTCCAGCCTCGCCCGGTCCAGCGCGGCGGCGGCCTGACGGGCGGCGGCCTCCAGCAGGGAGCGCTGGTCCTTCGTGAGGGGACGCCGGCCGGCGGGACGCTCCGCCGTGAGCGTGCCGAGGGGGATGTCGCCGACCACGAGCGGCACGACCTCGCTGGGGCCGCCGCCCGCGACCCCCGGGCGCTCCGCGCGCGCGCGAACCTCGGACCCGTCCAGGTGGGCCTCGATCTCGCAGGTCGCGAGGCCCAGCGGGTCCAGCAGCACCCACACGAAGTCGTCCAGAACGCGATCGGGAACCTCACCCGAGAGCAGCTTCGTCGTTAGGTGCGACAGGAGTTGCGCCTCTCGCTCGCGTCGGCCCGCGCGGGAACGCTCTTCGGAGGCGCTGCCCACGAGCAAGCCCAGCACCAGCGCGACCGCGACGAAGACGATCGCCGCTACGATGTCACCCGCCTGGTCGATCCCGGACGCGTACCGATCGTAGGTGAGCCCGAACACGACAGCGGAGAGGGTGGCCGCGATCAGACCGCTCCAGAACCCGCCTGTCACCGCTGCGCCGACTATGGCAAGCATGTAGAGGGCGACCGCAGACGAGGGTCCGCGCTGGGCCAGGAGCAGCGCCAAGCCGGTCGCGACCATCGGGGTGAGGGCCGATACGAGCGCGCCCCGCAACGTGAGTCGGGGCGACGATCTGTGCTCGGAGAGGTCCCGTTTCACGGGTCCACGCTAACGGCTTTCACGCGATCTTCACGCTTCCGCGGGCAACCTTCACGCATCCCTCACGCCCGGGCAGCGAACCTGATCGAGGAGGGACGGAACGGCATCGGGTCACGCGACTCACCCCCGCGCGACCCGGGGCCGCTCGTCCGGAGCCTCGGGGCTCCCGTCCCATCCTCCGAGATCGCCGAGGGTCCGCCGACTCCCTCCAGTCGGCGGACCTTCGGACGTTTCCGGCCTCGTGCCTCCCTGTCATCGTCGCGCCGGTCGGCTACGCTAAGCGACCGTCATGCGGGTCGTCATCATGGGTTGCGGTCGTGTCGGGTCGGAGCTGTCCCTCAACCTCCTCGCGGCCGACCACGAGGTCGTGGTCATCGACAAGGACCCCGAGGCCTTCTACCGCTACCCGCCCGGAGAGGGAGCCCGCAACGTGGTCGGGCTCGGGTTCGACCGCGACACGATGGAGGAGGCCGGCATCAAGGACGCCGACGCCTTCGTCGCGGTCTCGAGCGGAGACAACTCGAACATCGTGTCGGCGCGCGTGGCCCTGGAGCGGTATCACGTGCCCAAGGTGATAGCGAGGATCTACGACCCGCGGCGTGCAGAGATCTACGAGCGGCTCAACATCCCGACGGTCGCCACCACGAAGTGGGGAGTCAAGCAGATCCAGCTCATGCTGTTCCACGACCGCCAGGAGGTGCGGGAGAGCCTCGGCGGCGGCGATCTCGTGCGCCTGCGGGTGCCGGTGCCGGACCACATGGTCGGCAAGCCGGCGAACACGCTTAACGTGGAGGGCAAGATCCTGGTGGTCGGCGTGTCGCGAGGCGGAGGGGGTTTCATCCCCACGGCCGAGAGCACGCTCCAGGAGGGCGACTACCTCGCAGTGGTGATGTCGAAGGACGGCCTGGGCCTCATCGACGAGCTGCTGGCGCCTCCGCAGGAGCATCACTGAGATGAAGGTCATCGTCACCGGCGGTGGCGCTGTCGGACGCCATCTCTCCGTCGACCTCGCGGAGCGCGGCCACGACGTCACTCTGATCGAGCAGAACCGAGAGCTCGCCGACAAGCTGAAGGCCTGGGCGCCGGACGTGAGGGTCATCCTGGGCGACGCCTGCGAGCCGTGGGTGCTCGAGGCCGCCGAGATGAGCAAGGCCGAGGTCGTCGTGGCGGCCACCGGCGACGACGAGGACAACCTCGTCACATCCCTTCTCGCCAAGCAGGAGTTCGCAGTCCCACGTGTGCTCGCGCGCGTGAACCACCCCAAGAACGAATGGCTCTTCAACGAGCAGTGGGGCGTGGACGCGGCCGTCTCGCCGCCTCACATCCTCACGGCGATGGTCGAGGAGGCCGTAAGCGTCGGTGACCTGGTTCGGCTGATCCGACTGGAGGGCGGGCGCGTCTCTATCGTGGAGATGACCCTCCCGAAGGGGTCGCCGAACATCGGCCGGCCGCTCTACGAGCTGCGCCTGCCGCCGGACTCCGCAGTGGTCGCGATCCTGCGAGAGGGCCACGTCGTGATCCCGCAGCCCGAGACGGCGCTGGCGGCTGGAGACGAGGTGCTCGCGCTCGCGAGCCCCGAGTGCGAGTCGCAGCTGCGCGCGGCAGTCGTGGGCGAGGGGATGTCGGGTGCCACGCCGAGGGACCCGATCGGCGGCGTCGGCGAGCTCTAGCCCGGACCGGAGGACCGGAAGGGCCGAAGGACAGGCGCGGATCAGCCGCCGGCGGCGGCCGGACCGTGCAGACCGCTCTGCCCGTGTGACGCTCCCTGCGCGCCCGACGAGTGGCTCGCCAGGTTCGCCTGAAGGTGGGAGAGGGCGGTCGCCAGGCCCACCGCCTGCGGATGAGCCGCCTGGTTCGCGGTCACGCGGCAGATCGCGTTCTCGAGCCCGGTGAGACCCACGCACGCTGAGAAGTCGGCGCCGCCTTGCGAGCTGCCACCCGAGTCGGGCTGGTCCGCCACCTGCGCGTCGGGGGAGTCGCTGGGCTCGGGCTCCGGGCTCTCGGACGCCGTGGGCGTCGCGTGCGGCGTGCTATTGCCCGCCGCGGCTGCGCTCACGACCGTGCCGACCACGACCAACACCGCGAAGACTGCCGTCAGAGAACGTCCCGTTCGTGTCATGCCGACAAGATAGCGTGGGATCTCGGGCGGCACCATCAGACCTTCGGCCGAAAGGGGCGTCCCCCGATCCCCGGGGAGCATCAGCCGGTTGGAGCCGACCATAGTTCCCGGACGCCCCCCCCCGGGGGGGTCAACGCGAGAACTCGAACCGCGGGTTCACGATGCGACGGTTCCCCCGCTGCTCGCCGAGCATGCCCTCCACGACCACGCGCGTGCCGAGCGTCAGCCCGGGGATCGAGCGGCGACCCATGAAGACCACCGTGACCTCACCGGTGCCGTCGGACACGAGCGCCTCGAGCGACTCGTTGCCCTCCATCGGCAAGACCGTGATGCGGTTCACGACGCCGGCGAGCTTCACACGATCTCGCAACTGCGCATCGGCGATCAGCACGCAGCCGGGGATCTTCCTGGCCCAGTCGCGGACCTCGTCCGCCAGGCGCGCCTCGTCGCTCTCGAAGAGCCGGGCCAGGAAGCGACGGAGCACGCCGATGAGCCCCTCCGTCCGCGTCGTTAGCCGGTCACCGGAGCAGCCCGGTCGGCCTTCTGGATCTCGTCCCCGAGCTCGGACTTCCGCGACTTCGACAGCCAGATCGCGTAGCCGAGGCCTGCGACGGCAACCACCACGACCACCGCCCGCAGCCCGACGTCGTTCTGGTGCGAGACGACGAGCGGCGCGATCAGCAAGGCCACGAGGTTCATGACCTTGATCAGCGGGTTCAGCGCGGGACCGGCCGTGTCCTTGAACGGATCACCCACGGTGTCGCCGATGACGGCGGCCTTGTGGGACTCGCTCCCCTTGCCGCCGTGATGACCCGCCTCGATGTACTTCTTCGCGTTGTCCCATGCTCCGCCTGCATTGGAGAGCATCACGGCCAGCAGCTGCCCGGTGAGGATCGCGCCGGCCAGGAACGCGCCGAGCGCCTCGGCCTTCAGGAAGAACCCGGCGATGACCGGGGCGAGCACGGCGAGCAGACCCGGCGTCATCAGCTCGCGGAGCGACGTCTTGGTGCAGATGTCGACGACGGCCGCGTAGTCCGGCTTCTCCTCGTACGTCATGATCCCCGGGTGGTCGCGGAACTGGTTCCGCACCTCGACGACCACCTGGGCCGCCGCGCGGCCGACCGCGCGGATCGCCAGCGAGGAGAACAGGAACGCGACCGAGCCGCCGAGCAGCAACCCGACGAGCACGTCGGGATGGTCAACCCGGATCCCCTGGAAGTCGAAGCCGGCGCTCTTCAGCGCCTCCTCGAAGGAACCGAAGAGCGAGGTGGCCGCTATCACGGCGGTGGCGATCGCCATGCCCTTCGTGATCGCTTTCGTGGAGTTCCCGATAGCGTCCAGGCCCCCGAGGATCTCGGCCGGGCGACCCTCGAACTCCCCAGACATCTCCGCGATGCCCTGCGCGTTGTCCGAGATCGGGCCGTACGTGTCCATGGACACGACCACGCCCACGGTCGTGAGCATCCCCATACCGGTCAGGGAGATGAAGTAGAGCCGCTCCGCCAGCAGGTTCGTGGAGTGCGGGTCGGCCAGGAAGAACGCGGCGATCACGGCTCCGGCGATGACCATGATCGACCACACGGTCGACTCCAGACCGATCGAGAATCCGGCAAGGATCGTCGTGGCCGGGCCGGTGACCGTGGCCTCCGCGATCTCCTGGACCGGCTTGAACTTCGTGTCCGTGAAGTACTGGGTGATGAGCTGGATCACGCTCGCCAGCACGAGGCCGATCGCCACGGCGATCGCCGGCCGCGGGCTCTTCATGTACGCGGTCGAGATCACGAACACCGCGGCCGCGCTGATCGCGGCCGACAGGAAGAAGCCGCGGTTGATCGCCTTCATCCCGTGCTCCTCCTCTGAGCGCGGGGAGACGGACAGGATGCCGACGATCGAGGTGATCACGCCGACCGCGCGCACGAAGAGCGGGAACATCACACCCGCGATCGCTCCGATCTTCGAGCCGTTGAACGCCGCGGCGCCCAAGATCAGCGAGGCGACCAGCGTGACCTCGTAGGACTCGAACAGGTCGGCGGCCATCCCGGCGCAGTCGCCCACGTTGTCGCCCACGTTGTCGGCGATCGTCGCGGCGTTGCGCGGATCGTCCTCGGGGATGCCCTGCTCGACCTTGCCGACCAGGTCGGCGCCGACGTCGGCGGCCTTCGTGAAGATGCCGCCACCCACCCTCATGAACATGGCGAGCAGCGCGCCGCCGAAGCCGAAACCGACCAGCACGCTGGTGGCGTCGCCCTTGTACACCAGGAGGATCACGGTGGCCCCGAGGAGCCCGAGGCCCACGGTGAACATCCCCGCCACGCCGCCGGCCCGGAACGCGATGCGGAGCGCTCGCCGCAGTCCCGACTCGCGGGCGGCGTTGGCCGTGCGGACGTTCGCGCGGACCGCGAGCCACATCCCGGTGAAGCCGGTGAGCGCCGAGAACCCGGCGCCGAGGATGAACGCGAGCGAGCGCCCGACCTTGATGAACATCTCGGAGTGCTCGGCGTTCCTCGGAGCCGGCAGCGCGAAGAACAGCACCACCGTGAGGATCCCCAGGAACACCCCGACGGTGCGGAACTGTCGGGACAGGTACGCCTTGGCGCCCTCCTGGATCGCCTTCGCGATCTCCTTCATCTTGTCCGTGCCCTCCGGGGCGGCGAGCACCTCGCGGACCAGGTAATACGCGAACGCTAGGGCACAGAGGGAGATCACGAGGATCGCCCAGAGCGACTTGTTCTCGAACGCTCCGAACACCACGGGGATCGGGCCGCTCTCTTGGGCCAGCAGGTGCAAGTCTGGAACCTCCTCGAACGAAGGGGAACGACGCCGTCCACATCCCGGACCGGATCCGGACCGGCCGGGGAACCCGGGCAGTATAGGAAGGAAACCGCCGTCGCGCCCTGCGGGTTGGGGCCTCGGGTCTTGCGGGCAGGTCCCACTTGCGCGTAGCATCCGCCTCGGACTCAGAGGAGCGCCGGGAAGCCTGGTCGGCAGGAGGTTCCGGTTGCTCCTCGTTCTACGTTCGGCGGCGGCCACATGAGGGAAGGGGGCCGCCCCACCAGGGTTCCTCGCCCGGTCGGCACCGGCATGCTGCTGTTCGCGTTCGCGTTCGCGGTGATGGCGGACCCGGTCTCGTCCATCGCCTACGCGATCGAGGCCGCCCTGCGCGCCCTGCACGGGCATCTGGGCCTGCTCGTGCTCACGATGTCGATCGTCCTGGCGATCATCTACGTCGTCAAGGTCAACTACGACCAGCTGATCAGCCGGTTCCCGGAAGGAGGCGGCGCCGTCGCGGCGGCCGGGGCGGCGTTCGGCGAGGGGTGGGCCTTCTTCCCGCTCGGGGCCCTGATCGTGGACTTCGTGCTCACGATCTCGATCAGCGTGGCGGCCGCCGCTTCCGCGGTGATCGCCTACTTCCCCCGGCTCGCGGGGGGGCGCGTTGCCATCGCGCTCGGGCTCCTGGTGTTCGTGGCCGGCCTCACGTGGTTCGGCCATCTCGGGCGGAGGGTCTTCGCGACGATGACCGTCGCGTTCCTGGCCGCAGCCGTGCCGGTGATCCTCCTCGGGTTCGTCTCGCCCGCGTCTCACGGCGCTGCCGTCGTCGAGGGCGCGCGCGGCGATGTCGGTCTCCTCACCGTGCTCCTGGCCTTCCCCGTCGCGATGGCGCTCGCGACCGGCGTGGAGGCGCCGGCCTCGGCGATCGCCCAGCTCGGGCAGCTCGACCAGCGCCGGAAGGAGCGGTTCGGCCACGTCACGCTCTGGCTCACCGTGCTCATCACCGCCGCGCTCACCCTCTCGATCGCGGTCCTGGCGGTCCGGCTGCGCGTCGGGATCCCTCGCGCGGGCTCGACGATGATCGCCGACGTCGCGCGGAACGCCTCGGGCGATGGCGTCTGGTTCGCGCTGTTCCAGCTCACCAGCTCGCTGCTGCTGCTCGCCGCCGCGTCGTCGTCGTTCCAGGCCGGGCCGGGTCTGCTCAAGGCCCTCGCGCGCCACACCCGACGCGGCGGCGAGCAGGTCGGGATCCTGCCGGCGTCGCTCGGCCGGACGAACGTGCACCACACGCCGTACTGGAGCGTGGTCGTGTACCTGGGAGTGTCGGCGGCCGTCGTGCTCGGGGCCGGGGGGCGCGACCAGGAGCTCGTGCTCTTCTACGCGGTGGCGGTGTTCGTGAGCTTCCTCGCGGGGCTCCTGGCCATGATCCGCTTCAGCCTCCAGGAGTCGAACCGGTGGCACCTGGCCGTCAACGCGGTCGGCGCGATCGCCGTGACCTTCACGATCGGGATCAACCTGCGCCGCGGGTACCCCATCGCCTCGCTCGCGGTCTCCCTCGCGATCGCGTTCTTCTTCTTCCGGCTCTGGGACCGGCTGGGCCGCCCGCGTGGGATCGCGATGGCCGAGCAGGAGGCCGAGCAGGAGCTGGGGCAGGAGGAGAGCTAGCTTCGTGACCTGGACGCCCGAAGGATCGCGTACCCTATCGCGCCGGCGAGGAAGGACCCCACGAGGGTGCCGACCTTCGCCGCCGCCTCGGCGGGCGAGCCCGTCGGGAAAGCCAGCTCCGTGACGAACAGCGCCACCGTGAAGCCGACGCCGGCGACCGCGCCCACGCCCACCAGATCTCGTGACGAGGCGCCCTCCGGCAGCCGTGCCACGCCGAGGCGGAGGGCGAGCCGCGAGGCGCCGACGACGCCCACGAGCTTCCCGAGGACGAGGCCCGCGACCACGCCGAGCGTCACCCGGCTGTGCAGCGCGTCGGAGAGCGCGCGGGCGGAGAGGCCGACCCCGGCGTTCGCAAGGGCGAAGAGCGGCACCACCACGAAGCTCGTCCACGGCAGCAGGGCGTGCTCGAGCCGGGCGAGCGGCGAGACGGCCTCGCGCGAGAGGCCGGCCAGCCGGAGCCAGTGGTGGGCGTCGGCGTCCGGCGGGAACGGCTCATCGAGCGTCTCATCCGCTGTGCGATGCGCCTCCTCGCTGACCGTGCGAGGCCGCTGGAACGGGACCGC
This sequence comes from Actinomycetota bacterium, assembly GCA_016201135.1. Classification (GTDB taxonomy): domain Bacteria; phylum Actinomycetota; class UBA4738; order UBA4738; family HRBIN12; genus JACQDK01. The sequence continues at coordinate 30,923 of JACQDK010000092.1, read as the reverse complement.
CGGCGTGACGAACCCGAGGGCGGCACCGGCTATCGCGGGGTGCACGCCCGAGGCGCGGACCGCGAGCCAGGTCGCGAGCCCCAGCGAGACGTACACGAACGACGAGCGAACGTTGATCCGCTGCAGCGCGACGATGCTCACGAGCAGCAGGGCCGCTGCCGCGAGCGCGCCGGGGTCGACTCCCTTCGAGTACGCGATCGCGATCACGACGATCGCGCCGATGTCGTCAACGATCGCCAGGGTGAGAAGGAACGGCTTCAGGCTGGGCGGCGCGGCGCGCGTCGCGAGGGTGAGCACGCCCAGCGCGAACGCCACGTCGGTCGCCATCGGGATGCCCCACCCGCGGGCTCCGCTCCCACCGGCGTTAAGCGCCAGGAAGACGAGAGCCGGGACCAACATCCCCCCGACCGCTGCGGCCGCGGACAGCGCAGCGGCGCGCCACGCCCGGAGCTCCCCCGTCAGGACCTCGCGCTTGATCTCGAGGCCGACCACCAGGAAGAAGAGCGACATGAGTCCGTCGTTCACCCAGCGGCGGAGATCACCGGCCATGACCCAACGGCCGACCCGCAGGACCAGCTCGGTCCCCCACAGCTGCTCGTAGCCGTTCGACCAGGGTGAGTTCGACCAGACGAGCGCCGCGGCGGCGGCTCCCAGCAGCATCAGCCCGCTCGCAGTCGAGGTGGACAGGAACTCCTGCAGCGGGCGAAGGACCAGGCGGGGGACTGGCCTGTCGGAGTGCGCCCAGGGACGCCGAGGAGCCTGGTCAGGGAACTCGTCAGGGAACAAGAGAGCGCCCCCTCGCCGGCCCGGATCCAGCCCATCGCATGCCGCCAGAGGGTACCCCCGGGCACGGGCGCGCGGGCCGCCACAACTCCTTCACACGCCGAAGGTTGTGGAACGGCCCGCGCGCCCGTAGGCTCTCACGCGTTTTGACAGATGCCCGACACGCCCCGCCCTCCCGGCCCAAACCTGTCGTCTTCGCGGCAGTCGCGGCGGGAGCGCTGCTTCTCATCGGGGGCATCTTCCTCGCCGTATCGGGCAAGGGGCCGCTCGCCGGGGTCGTGCCCGGCACCAGCAAGAGCCCTGAGCGCGTCACCCCCTCGTTCGACTTCGTGTCGCGTAAGACCTCCGCGATCGCGACGGTCGCGACCGGGTCGGAGAGCGCGCTGAAGCGTCCGGCGCAGCAGGCCTCGAAACAGACCACCGCGGTCCTCGACACCCTCTACACCGAGGGATTCCTGAACCCCGACAACTGGACGAGCGGCAGCTACGACTCGGCGTTCGAGGTGTTCGACCCGGCGGCGGCCGAACAGGCCCGAGCCGAGGCGGACACGCTCACCGCCGGCGCCGGCGCGGGTGCGACCTACGACGACATCCAGCCCGGGCGCGGCGCCGTCGTCACGAACGTCCTCATGGACGCGAAGGGCCAGCCCTCCTACGTGGCGGCGAAGGTCTCGTTCGTCGCGCTGGGAACCAACAAGGACGGCACGACCACGGTGTTCGTCAGCAAGGGACAGTTCTTCCTTCAGATGGTGAACGGCCAGTGGAAGGTGGTGGCGTTCGAGGTGACCCGGAACGATCGCGTGAACCAGCCGGAGCCCAGCACGTCGGGATCCGGCACGCCGACGGGGTCGCCATCGTGACGCGCCGCCGGATCGCGCTGGCGCTGGCGGCGCTCACGGCATGGGTGGCCGGCTCGGCGTTCGGCAGCGCCGGCCCGGCACCGATCGCCGCGGCACACGACCTCACACTCGTGATCGGCAAGGCCCACGCCGACTTCACTCCCAAGCTCGACGGCTCCCAACCGATCTTCATCCTCACGCTCGGCAGCGACGCGCGGCCGGGGACGCCGATCGATCGGGGACTGTCGGACTCGATCCACATCGTCGCGATCAACCTGAAGAAGGACCGGGTCACCATCCTCGGGTTCCCACGCGACTCCTGGGTGAACATCCCAGGCTACGGCTCCTCGAAGATCAACAGCGCCATGCCGCAGGGAGGGCCGCCGCTCACGATCCAGACGATCGAGGCCCTCACCGGGATCAAGCTCGACTACTACATCCTCACGTCGTTCGACGGGGTCAAGCAGGCGATCGACGACATCGGCGGCCTGACGGTCGACGTGCCCTTCGCGATGCACGACTCCTACTCGAAGGCCAACTTCAACCCGGGCGTGCAGCACCTCAACGGGTTCGACGTGCTGGCGTTCGCCCGCGACCGGCACAGCCTGCTGTCCGGTGACTTCGGCCGCTCGGAGGACCAGGGGCGCGTGATGATCGCGGCGCTGGCCCAGCTCCGCAAGGAGTTCGCCAAGGATCCGAGCAGGCTCCTCACCTACGTGGGCGCCGGCATGCGGAACGTGCAGACCTCGATGTCGCTCGACGAGGTCATGAGCTTCGCGTTCACGGCCCTCTCGTTCAACCCGAAGCGGGTCACGAACCTCGTGGTGCCCGGCTCCACGGGCATGCAGGGCTCGCAGAGCGTGGTGTTCATCTCATCGGTCGCGAGCCAGATCTACTCGGACCTGGCGAACGACGGGATGCTCTCGAAGAAGAGCATCGCTCTCGCGCCCTCGCCCACGCGGAATCAGACCTGACGGGTCAGAACTTCGTCGCAACGTACGCCACGTAGCAGACGTAGAAGATGCCCTGCAGGAGCAGGAGCCTCGCCGTGAGCCGTCCGCGGAACCGCACCGTCGCATAGAGCGCCGCGCCGGCGAGCAGGGCGATCGCCGCCGCCACGAGCGCCTCGTGCGCGAGCTTCCAGGGGGTGAGCAGCAGCCCGATCGTCACGGGGAAAGAGGACTGGAACACCATCGCCCCGGTCATGTTGCCGAGCGCTAGCGTGTCCTTCCGGCGCCGGATCCAGATGACCGAGTTGAACTTCTCAGGAAGCTCGGTCGCCACCGGCGCGACCAGCAGGGTGAACGCGAGGGTCGGCACGTGGAAGCGCTCGGCGATGCCGTCCACGGCGGTGATGAACAGGCGCGCACCGCCGATGATCGCCACCAGAGCGACCACGACCTGCACGAACGGGGCCAGGGTCGATCTGTCCTTCGTCCACCCGGCGAGGCCGCGTTTCACGAGCGCGAGCCACCGCCACACGTAGAGCGCCTTGATCTCGCCCTGGGACTCCTTCTCGATCTCGGGCTCGCCCGGCGATTGGAAGTGCCGCCGGACGTAGTAGACGTACCCGATCACCAGCACGATCGCGAGCAGCACGTCGAAGGCCTTCACGTCGAGCAGCCCTGCGATCACCGCGAGCGAGTACATCACCAGGAAGTAGCCGAGATCCTGGCGGAGCACGCGACGGTCGAACTCGAGCTCGGCCGGCCGGCGGCCCCCCCTCGCGTTCACGAGCACGGCGACCGCGATCACGACCATCGCCAGAGTCGTGAGCATGAACGGCGCGCCGAGGATCGCGCCGATGCCGATCTCCTCGCCCGAGCGGTGCCCCGACAGGATCGCCACCAGGGGAAGCAGAGTCTCGGGCAGCGCGGTGCCGACGGCCGCGAGCACCGACCCGACGGCTCCCTCGGACAGACCGAATCCCTCCCCGATCCACTCGACCCCGTTCGTGAACAGCTCGGCGCCGGCGAGGATCACGAGCAGCGAGACCGCCAGGACCAGCCAGTCCATGTCCGGCGGATTGTCCCATCCAGACCGCTACCATCGCCCGAGTGGACCCCCGAGCGTTCCTCCGGTCGTTGCCGGACGATGCCGTCGACGCCTGCTTGGCTCACGTCCGCGAGATCCCCGCCCCCGAGCCCGTGGTCGAGCCGTTCCCGCCGGAGCTCCCGGAGATCCTGATCGACAGGCTCGGGCTGCTCGGCGTCACCGGGCTCTTCCCACACCAGGCGCGCGGACTCGAAGCGCTGCGCGCCGGCCGCAACGTCGTCATGGCCACGGGAACCGCCTCCGGGAAGACGCTGGTGTACAACCTCACGTTCGCCGCCGAGGCCATCGAACGCCCCAAGTCGACCGCCCTCTACCTCTTCCCCACGAAGGCGCTCGCGCGCGACCAGCTCCGGCAGGTGCGTGAGCTACGGCTCCCGCAGATCAAGGCCGCCGTGTACGACGGCGACACGCCGCGGGCCGAGCGCCCGCTGATCCGGAAGAACGCCAACCTCGTGATGACGAACCCCGACATGCTCCACCTGGCGGTGCTCGGAGACCACGGCCGCTGGGCGGACTTCTTCCTGCGGCTCTCGCTCGTAGTGGTCGACGAGGCCCACGTCTGCCGGGGCGTGTTCGGCTCGCAGGTCGCGATGGCGCTGCGGCGGCTCCGCCGGCTGGTCGCGCACTACGGCGGCTCGCCCCGGTGGGCACTCGCGAGCGCGACGATCGGCAACCCCGGCGAGCTCGCCGAGCGGCTGACCGGCCTGCCGTTCGACGCGATCGTCGAGGACGCGGCCCCCGCCGGCGGGAAGCTCTTCGCCCTTTGGAACCCTCCGGTCGTGGACGAGGAGACGGGAGAGCGGCGGAGCGCGCTCTCCGAGGCCGCGTGGCTGCTGGGCAGGCTCGCGGCCGAGGACGTCCGCGCGATCGGCTTCACGCGGTCGCGGCGGGCCGCGGAGCTGCTGGCCACCTTCGCCCGCCGCGAGGTCGACGACGCGCAGAAGCGCTCGAGGATCAAGTCCTACCGCGCGGGATACCTGGCCGAGGACCGGCGCCGGCTCGAGCGTGACCTGGCGAGCGGCGAGCTGCTCGCCGTGGCGGCCACCAACGCGCTGGAGCTGGGCATCGACATCGGCGCCCTGGACGCGGCGATCCTGGTCGGCTATCCGGGCACTCGCGCGTCGATGTGGCAGCAGGCCGGGCGCGCCGGGCGACGGGAGGAAGGTTCGCTGGCGATGCTCGTCGCGCAGGACGACCCCCTCGACCAGTACCTCGTGCGGCATCCCGAGGACCTCTTCGACCGGCCGGCCGAGGCCGCCGTGATCGACCCGACGAACCCCTACGTGATGGAGCCTCACCTTTCCTGCGCGGCCGCCGAGCGCCCCCTCGCCGCGGAGGAGATCGCGACGTTCTTCGGGCCGGCGGGCGTCGATGCGGCCGCGCGCATGACCGACCGGGGGGTCCTCGCGAGTCGCCGTGACCTGCTGCACCACAAGGGCTCCTCGTCGCCGCACCGAGAGGTCGACATGCGTGCGGGTTCCGGCCACGTCTACTCGATCGTGATCGAGGACACCGGAGAGCTGCTCGGCACCGCCGACGAGGGGCGCGCGTACGCCACCTTGCACCCGGGCGCGGTCTACTTGCACCAGGGCGAGCAGTTCCTGGTGGTCGAGCTCGACCTCGTGGGCCGCGTCGCCGTCGTGGAGCAGGCAGACCCCGACTTCTACACGCAGGCGCGCGACGTCACCGACATCGGGGTGGTCGAGGCAGCCGAGCGGGGCTGGACCGGCGAGGCCGGCGCGGCCTTCGGCACGGTGCGCGTGACCCACCAGGTCGTGAGCTACGTGAAGAAGCTCGTCGCCACGAACGAGGTGGTCGACGAGGTCCCCCTGCCGCTCCCGCCCCAGCACCTGGAGACGAAGGCCGTGTGGTGGACGATCCCGCAGGCGATCATCGATCGGGCGGCGGTCTCCGCGCGGGACCTCCCCGGCGCCGTGCACGCGGCCGAGCACGCCGCGATCGGCCTGCTGCCCCTCGTCGCGACCTGCGACCGGTGGGACGTGGGCGGCGTCTCGACGCCGATGCACGAGGACACCGGAGCCTGCACGATCTTCGTGTACGACGGCTACCCGGGCGGGGCCGGCATCGCCGAACGCGGGTTCCGCACGGCCGAGCGGTGGCTCCAGGCCACGGTCGAAACGATCAGGCGATGCCCATGTTCCAGGGGATGTCCGGGCTGCGTGCAGTCGCCGAAGTGCGGCAACGGGAACGAGCCCCTGGACAAGCAGGCGGCGGCGGCGCTCCTCGACGCTATCCTCGGACGGTCGTGGGGATGAGCCGTCGGTACGTAGCGGTGTGCGGCCCGGCCGAGGCCGGTGAGCGGGAGATCGCATGGGCCGAGGAGATCGGCCGGCTGCTCGCGGAGGCGGGCGCCGTGCTCGTGTGCGGCGGCCTCGGCGGCGTGATGGACGCCGCCGCCCGGGGCTGCGAGGCCGCGGGCGGCATCTCGATCGGGCTGCTTCCCGCCGAGTCCCGCGCGGGCGCCTCATCGCACCTCTCGGTGGCCGTGCCCACCGGGATGGGTGAGGTCCGCAACGCTCTCGTGGTGCGCGCCGCCGACGCCGTGATCGCGGTGTCGGGCGAGTTCGGCACGCTCTCGGAGATCGCGCTCGCGCTGAAGATGGGAAGGCCGGTCGTGGGCCTGCACACCTGGTCGCTCGCGCGCGAAACCCCCGCCGTCGATCCCCTCGTGCGTGCCGGCTCGCCGCAGGAGGCCGTCGAGAAGGCGCTGGAGCTGGCCGAGGGCGCCCTTCGGTAGCCCTTCGGAGGGGTGACCGCCCAGGCCGAAGGGGGTAAGCTGCGGTCCCTTACCGACCCGCAACCTTCTCCCCCGGGAGGCCGAGGCCCCAGATGGTGCAGATGCTGATCGGCGCGGTGAGCGCAGCCTGGACCGCCTTCGCGATCGACGCGATCCTGGAGACCGCGCGCACCCAGGGCTCCGCGATATGGCTCTTCGGCCGGTCGATCGCCCTCGTCTCGCCCGCCGGGGAGACGGCGGTCCTCACGCTCCTGGGGGCCTCCGTCGGCGTCGTACTCGGGTTCGTGGCCTCGTCGGCCTTCCAGCGCCTGCGCGCGAGGATCCTGCGGGTCGCGGTCCAGCGGCGGCAGGAGGAGCGCTCCATGCTGAACGCGAAGCTCATCGCGAAGAACGACCTGCTCGCCTGGCGGATCGACGAGCTCGAGGCGCAAACCGACCGGCTCCTCGCCCGCCGCGCCAAGCTCGAGAGTGATCTCACCGGTGTCGCGGTGACGACCGCCGAGCTCCGGGAGAAGGTTCGCCGCGGTGAGGAGAAGCCGGCTGAGCTGGGTGAGGATCTCGTGGTCCTTCCCGAGCTCGACCCGCTCGAGGAACACAACTAGACGGCGGGCCGGGTGGCGCCCCCTCAGCCGCGCACGGCCGCCAGCGCCCGGCGCGCCTGGGCCACGTGGACGCGATCGTGCCCCGCGATCATCCGGAACGTCAGGTCGAAGCTCTCCGGCCCGCGCTCGGCGTGCTCGCCCACGCGCGCACGCTCGTCCTCGGTCGATCCGTTCCAGAGACGGACGTTCGCGGTCCGAAGGGCTTCGAACAGTTCCAGCATCGCGACGGGGTCCCGGCGATCCTGGGGAAGCCGCTTCACCCACAGGTCCTGGTCGTACCCGATCAGCGGCGGGCGGTCGTGCGCCAAGATCCACCGGTACCTGCCGGAGGACACGAGCTCGGCGCCGAGGATGTGGGCCGCGCACTCGAGCGACGACCACTCGCCCGGAGCGGGAGCCGCGGCGAGGTCGGCACCCGCTTCCCGGAACAGCTCGCGCATGACTCCGGGCGTCGAGGCCTGGGCCTCTGCGGGATCGTCCGAGCCGAGCGCCGCGAGCAGGAACTCCTGGTACTCCTTGGCCTGCGTGATCGGGTCGGGCGCGTCCATGTCGGTGCGAACCTCCTACGTAGCGGTCGTCCCATCTTCCCCGAAGAGCGGTGGAGCGTCTTCAGGCTCCCGCTCGCCGCTCAGGCCGGGTTCCGCTGAAGGAAGCGCATCAGCGCGCCCTTCTCGGTGGGCGTGAGCCCGAACAGCAGGAACGCCGTGAGGTACACGAACGCTCCGACGGCGCCGGTCCCGACGAGGTCCACCGGCCAGGCCCTGCTCGAGAACATGCCGTGCGCCGCCGCCATGAATCCCGCGGTTATCGCGGCCGGAAGTGCGAGCCTGGCGTAGTAGCGGTTGTAGGGCTGGATGCCGACGTACCTCCACACGAGGTACAGGCGGAGCACGTTCGAGAAGACGAGCGTCGTGGCCTGCGCGATCGCCGCGCCGGTCGGACCCAGGTGCGGAACCAGCACGATCGCGATAGCCAGGTCGATGGCGAACGAGGTCGCGTACACGGCCAGGTCCCAGCCGGTGCGCCCGACCATGATCAGGATGAAACCCGCCGCGCCGACGCTCACGTTCACGATCTGCCCGATCAGCAGGATCCGGAGCCACGACGTGCCCGTGTCGTAGGACGAGCCGAAGACGCGCAGCACCGGCGCGGGCGCGATCACGAACAGGAGCAGCAGCGGGATCGTTCCGGCGAGCGTCCAGCGCGTGATCGTCTTGAACAGCCCGTTCAGCTTGTCGCGCTCGCCCCGCTCGTGAAGATCCGCCACGAAAGGGCTGAACATGTACGACACCGCAGTGAGGAAGAGCACGAGCGCCTGGGCCACACGAACGGACGCGGCATACACCGACAGGGCGGGATCTCCGGGCCTCAGGTAGTGGGAGAGCACGAACAGGTCCGTGTAGAAGAGCGCCTGCGAGAGCAGCGCGGCCGGCGCGCGCGGGGCGCCGTACCGGAGCAACGCGCGCGCCTCTCCCTGCTCGGCGGGGAGCTGCTCGGGGAACCTCGCGGTTTCCTTCATCCAGAAGGCCCACGCGACGAGCGTCGCCAACACCCACGATGCCCCGTACGCGAGCACGGTCACCGGCACCGTCCTGCCGAACGCCGCCCATGCCAGGAGCGTCAGCACGATCCACGAGATCGACTGGCCGACCCAGTAGGCATAGAGGGTGTGGCGCATGATCTTCAGGCCGCGCGAGCCGCCGAGGTACACCTGCGCGAGCGCCACGAAGATCAAGGCGGCGGCGGCGGCGCGATAGGCGCTCGAGGGCGCGTGCAGCAGGCGCGAGAGCGGGCCGGCCAGAAGGAGCGCCAGCGCCGCCACCCCCAGCGATGCCGCGAGCGCGACGCGGACAGCGATCCTCACGACGGCGCGGGAACGACCGCCCTCGCCCTTGCCGACCTCGATCGCGACCCGCCGCACGGCCGCCATGTCCATCCCGAACCGGGTGGCGGCGCCCACGACGAACGCGAGCTGGGTGGCGACCGTGATCTGGCCGAACGCGGCCGACCCCTTCCCGAACGCCCTGGCGATCACGACGTTCATCCCGAACGTCGCGAGCACGAAGATCCCGAGGCCGACGATGTTCTGCCCGGTGCCGGCCAGGATCGTCACATGGTCGCGGGTGCCCTCGCCCAGGCCGAGCGCCGCCGCGAGGCCCCTGCCCTCTCCGTGGCTCTCGTGCGTGCCGCCGGCCGGGTCTGGGGCTGAACGGCCGGCCCGGGCACGCTTCTTCTTGCGGGAGGTCGCCACGGCCCGACCAGTATCCACGACGGGGGCCGGGCGGCCCAGTCGCGCACGGCTCGCCGTTCGGGACGCCGGGTCGCATGATGAGGGCACGGGCCGCGCGCGGCGGCCGTCCACCACGAGGAGGCCCCGATGGAGTATCGGACGCTCGGCAGCACCGGCGTGGGGGTGAGCACCCACTGCCTCGGCGCGATGATGTTCGGCAAGTGGGGCAACACCGACGTCGAGGAGTGCGTGCGGATCATCGACGCGGCCCTGGACGGCGGCATCAACTTCATCGACACGGCCGACGTGTACTCGAGCGGGCAGTCGGAGGAGATCGTCGGCAAGGCCCTGAAGGGCAAGCGCGACGACGTCGTCCTCGCGACGAAGGTCTACGGCGAGATGGGGCCCGGACCGAACGAGCGCGGGAACTCCAGGGTGTGGATCGCCCGCGAGGTCGAGAACAGCCTCCGGCGTCTCGGCACCGACCACATCGACCTGTACCAGATCCACCGCCCCGAGGCCGAGACCGACATCGAGGAGACGCTCGGCGCGCTCACCGACCTTCAGCGTCAGGGGAAGATCCGCTACTTCGGCTCGTCCACCTTCCCGGGCTGGCAGATCGTCGAGGCGCAGTGGACGGCCGAGCGGCGCGGCCTGTCTCGGTTCCGCACCGAGCAGCCACCGTACTCGATCTTCGTGAGGCAGATCGAGCACGACGTCCTGCCGGTCGCGCAGACGTACGGGATGGGCGTGCTGGTGTGGAGCCCACTCTGCCGAGGATGGCTCACAGGCCGCTACCGCCGCGAGCGCTTCGACGACTCGGCGGAGGCGCGGGCGACGCGAGGTCGGGAGCGAGGCGCGCCGATCGCCGCCCAGTTCGACCTCTCTCGGCCCGAGAACCAGCGGAAGCTCGACCTCGTGGAAGGGCTCGCGAAGATCGCGGCGGACGCCGGCGTGCCTCTGACTCACCTGGCGATCGCGTTCACGCTGGCGCACCCGGCGGTCACGTCGGCGATCGTCGGGCCGCGCACCTTGCCGCAGCTCGAGGACCTGCTTGCAGGAGCCGACGTTCGCCTGGACGAGGGCACGCTCGACGCCATCGACGCGCTCGTGCCGCCGGGCACGCTCGTGGACGAGAACGACCGGGGGTTCGCTCCGTGGTGGTTCGAGCCCTCGGCCAGGCGCCGGCGCTCCTGATGGTGGGTCGACTGACCCACTCCCAGGAGACCGATGTGCTGGAGGGGGTCCGGTGCTAGGGTTCTGCGTCGTCGACGATCCCCCGATAGCGAAGGAGTGGAGACATGAGGGTTCATGCGAAGTTCGCCGCGCTCGCGGTGCTCGCGGTCGCGCTCGTCGCGACCCCCCTCTCTCCCGCCGGCGCTGCCAACTCCCACGCGTCCTCGCGCGCAGTCTGTCCGAGCCCCCTGAAGGGCCGCGCGCGGTGCCACTCGCTACTGGTGACGGACGGGCGCGGCAACCCCCTGGCGACGACCCTGCCCGGCGGCTACGGGCCGGCGCAGTTCCACGGCGCGTACGCCCTGCCTGCAACCACGAGCGCGTCGAGCTCTCAGACCATCGCGATCGTCGACGCGTTCGACGACCCCACGGTCAAGAAGGACCTCGACACGTACGACAGCACATTCGGGCTTTCGCCCTTCCCCTCGTGTAGCTCGACGATCACGACTTCGTGCTTCCAGAAGGTGAACCAGGACGGCGTCTCCGGCTCGTTCCCCCGGAAGGACCAGGGATGGGCGCTCGAGATCTCGCTCGACGTCCAGATCGCGCACGCGATCTGCCAGGACTGCAAGATCCTGCTCGTCGAGGCCACCTCCAACTCGTTCGCGAACCTGGGCGCCGCCGTGAACACGGCCGCGAAGCTCGGTGCGAACGTGATCTCGAACAGCTACGGTGGCTCCGACTCGAGCCCGATGAGCGCCTACAAGCACCCCGGCATCGCCATCACGGCCAGCTCCGGCGACGGCGGCTACGGCGTCGAGAGCCCCGCTTCGTTCAACACGGTGGTCGCGGTCGGCGGGACCACGCTGAACATCAACGCCGACAACAGCTACAAGAGCGAGACCGTCTGGTCCGGCTCCGGGAGCGGCTGCAGCACCCTCAACACCGCGAAGTCGTGGCAGACCTCGACGTCGACGTGGGGACAGACGGGCTGCGGCACGGAACGGGGCGTGGCCGACGTGGCGGCCGATGCCGACCCGGCGACCGGCGCGGCCGTGTACGACTCCACCCGCTACCACGGGATCACCGGGTGGTTCCAGGTGGGGGGCACCAGCCTCTCGTCTCCGCTGATCGCGGCCGTCTACGCGCTGGCCGGGAACGCCGGCTCCGCGAGCTACCCCGCATCGATCCCCTACGCCAACACGGCGAGCCTGCACGACGTGACCAGTGGGAGCAACGGCAGCTGCAGCACGATCATGTGCAAGGGCGTAACCGGCTACGACGGCCCGACCGGAGTCGGCACGCCTAAGGGGACGGGAGGCTTCTGATCGACGGGACGGTCGCTCGGCCCCATGGGGCGCACGGAGCGTGATGGTCGAACGAGCAGGGCGACCCGATCAGGTTCTCAGATCGACGGTGACGCTCACCGCGATCCCTGCAGGCCGCGAGGCGGAGATCGCAGAAGCTCTCCGGCGCATCAAGTCCGAACCGGTCTCGATGAGTGACGTGGTCCTGCCCGTGGTCGTCCTGGCCGAGGCTTCGCAGGAGGAGGCTGAGGCGGCGAGCGCTCTCCTGCGCGCTGCCGGAGGGACCGCCACGGTCGAGGACGTTTGGACGACCCGCGAGCGGGCGCCCGACATCCGGGCCCGCCCGGAGTGCCCCTCGTGCGGTTCCGCGCACGTGCAGCCGTTCACCCACGCGGGACCGGCGGCGCGCGTCAACATGAAGTGCAGGAACTGCGGCCACCTGTTCCGCAGCAGCGTTGCCCGTCGCTAGGGCTCACGCGATCTGTTCCGACTCGAAGGCCCGCTCCTCGGGAAGGGGCGAGCCCGAGGCCAGGGCATCGAGGATCGCCGTGACGTCGCTTGCCCTGCCGATCTCGGCGCTCCACCCGACGTAGGCGCCGAGGAATCTGCCTCGCGCGTCGATCAGCACGAGCGTCGGGATCCCCTGAAGGCCCCAGTCCTGCTGGATGGATGCATCCCCCGCGCTATCCGGGAAGACGACGGGGAAGCCGAGCCCGTGCTGTTGGACGAACGAGCCGAGCGACGACGGATCGTCGCGAAATCCAACGGTGACGACGTTCAGGTCCGTCCGCGAGGAGAACGCCTGGTCCAGAACGTCGAGTGGGAAGCTCGTACAGGGACCGCACCATTGCGCCCACAGGTACACGACCGTCGGCTTCCCGCGGAGCGATGACAGGTCGAACGGCTCGCCGTCCTTCGTCGTGCCCGTGAACGTGGGCACCTCCTGGCCGATCGCGAGCGTGGTCACAGGCGCCGGCTCTTCCGAAGGTGTCGGGTGGGGCGACACACCGAACTCGTCGGGCCCGAACGTCGGCGCGTACTCCACCGAGGTGACCTCGATCTTCTCGCCCGGGTACCACGCGATCGGCCCCGGCGGGAATCCGGTCCCGGCCGTCTGACCCGAAACCAGCTTCAAGATCAGTCCGGAGTCCACGTCGACCCACATGTCCACGGACTGGCCGAAGTAGCCGGCACCCGCCGGAGCGGCACACCGCAGGTGGTGCACGGGCCGGCCGGCGATCACCTCGTCACCCAGATCCTCGCCGGCGGCGCAGGCCTGCTTCCATCCGGACTTCGCGTCGAAGTATCCGAGGAGGTTGAGCGGCGAGAACCAGGCGGCGTGAAGAGGTTGGGGAACGAACTGCTTCTTCGCGCCGTCGTACGCCGTCAACCCCTTCCCGTCCCAGATCACGTAGCTCCCGGGCGAGATCGATCTGTCATTGACGAGCGGCTGGAACGCCCCACTGCCACCGAGCAGGTCGATCCGCCACGCGTCGGGACCCTGGTACGAGATCGTTATCCAGAAGTCGCCCCCGCCGTCCGAAGCGGGCGAGGAGGGGAAGGTCCCCTCGATCGTCGCGCGGAACGGGGTCGTCGGAGTGATCCCGGAGGCGAGCTGCCCGTGTCCCATGAGCCCCCGAAGCGGCACGAGCACGATCGCGAGGATCAGGGTCGCAAGCCCGAGCACGGCCGCGATCGTCAGCGCGCGACGGAGCTCAGGGCGGCGGCGGACGAGTTGCCTGGGTGGTACGAGCTTCGGGCGTCGCTTCGACTCTTCGACCAGGCGATCGAAGAGCGACTCGCGGAACTCGGGTTCGGGGGCAACCGGTCGATCGAGCACATCGAAGGCGTGCCGGATCGGGTCTTCAGGCATCGCGCGGCTCCTTCTCGTCCATCGGAACGAGCGCGCGGCGGAAGCTCTCTCGTCCGCGGCTCAGCAGCGACTCGACCGCCGACTCCGACCGGCCGATCTCGCTCGAGATCTCCGTGACCGGCAGCTCGTCCATGTAGTGGAGCACCAGCACGGCCCGCTGCATCGCCGTCAGCGATCGGAGCGCCCAGAGGACGTCCTCCCTGCTCTCGGCGACGTCCCACGGGTCTTCTCCCGCACCCTCGACGACCCTCCCGCTCACGAGCTTCAGATGCCGCCGCTCATCGCGTGCGAGCCGGCGATAGTGGTCGGAGAGCTTGTGGCGCGCGATCGAGACGGCCCACGTGATGGGGTCCGAGCGGCCGTCGAACCGATTGCGGTTGCGTACCACGTCCACGAATGTCTCCTGCGTGAGCTCCTCAGCCACCGATCTCACCCCACCGCAGCGGTCGAACAGGTACCCGTAGACGCGAGGGATCGCGTAGTCGTACCAGGCCCGGAACGCTCGTTCGTCCTCGAACACCGTCCGGAACCTGGCCGCTCGTTCACGACTCGCTGCAAGTGCCTCCAACGCTCTCTCTCCCCGCGCGCACCCCTACCGTACGATGGCTTTGTCGCTCGCGGGACCCGGAATCCTTCGCTCGGATTGAGCGAGAGATACCTGCCCGAGGGTCAGCAAGGGGGGCCGCGGGACTAGTTCAACGAAGGTGTCGCCCGGGCCAGCCGCGTTGGGGTCGAGGCCGCGGCCCGCCGCCATCACCACCGTTCGCGGTGGACGACCTCTTCCAGCGGGCGCCGGTTGGGACGCACGATCGGCGCCAGCGGACGATCGAGCGGGTAGCCGAAGGCGACGAGCCCCACGCAGAAGCGATCCTCGGGTAGGCCCAGTATCCGGCGCCCGAGCGCCTGGTCGTCCAGCGCCGCGTGGCAGCTCCCGACGCCGAGATCGGCCGCGGCCAGCATCATGCTCATCGTCGCCTGGCCCATGTCGTAGAGGATCCAGTCGCGCGTGTCCTGGTCGGCGGTGACCGGGGCGACGAGCGCGACCGTCGCGGCCGACCCGGCGACGTGCCGCGCGTAGCGCCACGTCTCGGCGAGCTGCACGAGCGTCTCAGGCTCGGTGCACACGATGAAGTCCCACGGCTGCTCGTTCATCGACGACGGGGTCCGCCACGCGGCCTCCAGGATCCGATCCAGGTGCTCGGACGGGATCGGTCGGTCCTCGTAGACACGTACGTTCCGCCGGGCCCGGATCGTATCCATCGTCTCCACAACTGGCCCCTTTCCTAGCGCGTCCTACTCCAGGTAGCCCAAACCCCGGAGGTGCTCCTCCATCTCGTCGGCCTCGGTGTCGCTAACCGTGGGCTCCTCGGGGCCGGCGCTCATGCCGGGGATCGCGACGGCGCCGGAGGTCTTCACGCTCGCCTCGGAGCCCACTATCTCGGTGAGCACGCGGCCCGTGTGCTTGATGCCCGCCGGCGCGTCGAGCGCGGCCAGGATCGTCGGGGCCATGTCGATCAGCAGCGGCGGCTGCTCGAAGGGCTTCACGTTCGGGCCGACCGCGACGATCGTGCCCTCGATCCGGTGGTCGCCGCTCACCCAGTCGGCGTCCTCGATCGCGGACTTCGCGTGCGTGAGGGAGTAGCCCTCGGCGGGCTCCATGATGATGTCGGGCGCGGTGGAGGCGTGCTTGCCGTGGAAGATGTCCTCGCGCCTGTGGATAGCCTTCACCGGCTTGCGGCCCGTCTTCGGGTCCACGAACGAGGAGAGCGCATCCATCACGTCGCCGCGCACCTTCTCGAAGTCGGCGGGGTCGACGGTGCCATCGGGATCGCGCCCGGCGAGGTTGATCGAGACGCCCTCGCCGGTGGAGCGGATCGTCGTGAAGGCCTTGGTCTTCGCCCAGTTCACCGACTGCGGCAGAGACACCTTCCCGTGTAGGCCGAACAGGTCGTACACCTTGCGCGCGGCGTTGCGCACCGAGCCCCACTGCATCGGCCCGAACAGCACGTTCGACGCCGAGAACTCCAGGAAGCCGAGCTTCTTGAGGAGGTGGTCCATCTGGATCGTGCGCGTGCACGACTGGAACCCGTGGTCGGAGATGAACAGGATCAGGTCGTCGGGGCGCGCGGCCGCGGTGAACGAGCCGATCGCGTCGTCGAGCTGGCGGAAGATGTCGGCCACGCGGCGGCCCACCGCGGTCGTGTGGTTGCGCGAGTAGTCCGGGTGGTCGGGCGCGATGTAGTTCGAGAGCGCGTGCTGAGTGCGGTCGACGGAGACCCAGACCGTGGCGAACAGGTCCCACTCCGTGTTCTCCATCAACCACTGCGAGGCCTTGATGCGCTTGCCGCTGACCTCGAAGGCCTCGTCCAGGTAGGCGTCGGGGCGGTTGCGGTATGTCGTCCAGCTCATGCCGTTGATCGGCCAATCCAGGCCCTGCTTCTGGAGGTCCTCCAGCAGGCTCGCGGGGTGGCTCACGGTGCGGCCCTTCGGTAGGACGCCGCCGGCGATGAGGTTCCCGTCGATGTCCGGCGCCGGGAAGGTGAGGGGAACGTCCAGCAGCAGCTGCTTCTTGCCGGCCGCGTGCAGGTCGGACAGGAACGTGCGCTCCTTGATGGACATGTAGGTGACCGGGTACTGCTTGTGGGTTCCCGGGACGGTCTCGAGGATGTCGTAGACCCCGTGGTCGTCCGGGTCGACCCCGGTCAGGAACGAGGGCCATGCCGCCCACGAGTGGGTCGGTACCGTCGAGCGCATGACGGCCTTCTGACCCCGGTCGATCAGGCCCTGGAGGTTGGGCAGGGCGCCCTGCTCCAGCAGGGGGTCGAGGATGCGCCAGTCGGCGCCGTCCCACGCGATCAGGATCACTCGTGACATGCGTTCAGAGCCTCTCTGGCCGGGGACGGAGTGAGGGAAGTCTACCCAACCACTTGGTCGCCTCCAGCATGGGTCCCGCCGCCGAGCCTGCGAGGGTCGAAGTGCCCCGGCGAGCCGGGCCACCGGCACCGCACCGGCCGAACCGATCGCGGAAACGCTCGCGGGCCGCCTATCGGCGGCCCGCGAGCGTCCTCGGGGGGAAGATGAGGAGGGGAGGTTACGGAGTCGTGGTGTCGTTGGCGGAACCGGCCGTGCTGTCACCGCCGCTGTCGGTGCCGGCGGTCCCGGTCCCGGCCCCGCTGGCGCCGCCGCTCGCCGTGTCCGCGGTGCCGGTGCCACCGGAGTTCGGGGTCGTCACCGGAGGAGTCGAGTCGGGCGCGCCGTGCTGGCCCGCCTGGCTCACGCCGCCGCTTGCGAGGCCCGAGATCTCCGCGCCCTTGTCCACGCCCGTCGAATCGGTTGTGGTCGCGACGCCGGAGATGTCCTGGCCGGTGCTGGCCGGATGCCCGCTCGGGACCGAGATCCCGATCTTGGCGAGCGCGTTGGACGCGGTGTTCTGAGCTCCGTCCGGGAGTGCCCCGGCGAACGCCAGCCCGGTGGTACCGATGATCGTGCCGGCAACGACGAGACCGGCGACCTTGGCGCGGAGAAGCTTCTGCCTCACGAATGACCTCCTGGATCGGGGGGCGGGTCGATGCGCGGCTTGGCTCCCGACGACCTCGACCGCCGCGGCGATCGCCTGCTCCTGGAAGGCAAGCTCCTCTGCCTTGGCAGGGGCGCTCACCGCCCGGATCAGACGGGCCACCTCGCCGTAGCCGGGAGGGGCGTCGTCGGGCTGGATCCGGCCGGAAAGCAACCGGTCCGCCGTGTCGTCGTCGAGCTGGTGCCGTCGCATCTCATCCTCCGAATCGCTCCAGGGCCTCATTCCGTTACCGATTCTCGCGGTATCTCTCCGGCCAGCCGGCGGAGGGCCCGGTGCTGGAGCACGCGGACGGCGCCCGGGCGCTTGCCCAAGATACGCGCCACCTCCCCCGAATCCAGGCCTGCCAGCACGCGCAGCAGGACGACCTCGGCTTGATCGGGCGGGAGAGTCGCGATCCGGGCGAGCGCCTCCTCGGTCCCGAGCTCGGTCATCGCCTCCTCCTCCACGTTCCCGGTTCCCGCGCGCTCGACGATGGCCTCCCGGGGCAGTGGCACCGTGTTCCGGCGACCCCTCTGGCGGCGCAGGTCGACCAGCCGTCGGCGCGCGATCGTGAACCCCCACGACCTGAAGGCGCGTTCGTCCCCCTCGAAGCGGCCGAGGCCGGCGGCCACATCGATCCACGCCTCGGAGGCGAGGTCCTCGGCCTCCGAGGGCTCCATGGTCCTGAGATAGCGGAGGACGCGCGGGTGCAGATCGCGGTAGAGCTCGACGAGGGCCCACTCGGCCCCCGTCCGCGCCGCGGCAAGGATCGCCTCGAAGGGCTCCTGGGGGATCATGGTTCGCTATCACGGTACCCAGCCTCCGGCCGCCGGGCCACCACCCGCCGTGCAGGCCGACGCTCCGAGTGCTATGGATCGGACGTGATCGGCCGGCCGGCTCCCCGGGACAGGTGACGAATGGCGGGTGCGCCCGGGATGCGACCTCACTCGCTCGGGTCGACCGGGCTCCTCGTCTCGCCCGTAGGCCTGGGCCTTGCCGCCCTCGGCCGGCCCGCGTACATCACCGCCGGCCGCGCGCAGGACCTGGGCCTGGACCGGAGCGTCGAAGCCCTGGAGCGCCGGTGTCACGATGTGCTGGACTCGGCCTACGAGCAAGGCGTCCGCTACCTGGACGCTGCCAGGTCCTACGGGCTCGCGGAGGTCTTCCTCGCGTCGTGGTTCGAGCGCCGGCAGCTCCCTCCAGGCGCCGTCACCGTCGGGTCGAAGTGGGGGTACGCCTACGTCGGCGGCTGGCGCCTCGACGCCGAGGTGCACGAGGTGAAGGACCACTCGGTCACAACGCTCCGGACGCAACTCGCCGAGAGCCGCAGCCTGCTGGGGAGCCGCCTGGCTTTGTACCAGGTGCACTCCGCCACCTTCGAGAGCAAGGTCTTGGAGGACCGGGAGGTGTTGGCCGAGCTCGCGCACCTGCGCGAGGAGGGTCTCCAGATCGGCCTCACCGTCAGCGGCCCCCTCCAGGGCGACGTCGTGCGACGCGCCCTGGATGTGGAGGTCGACGGCGCGAGCCCGTTCGGCTCGGTACAGGCCACCTGGAACGTGCTCGAGACCTCGGCAGGCCCCGCGCTCGCCGAGGCCCACGACCGGGGGTGGGGGGTGATCGTCAAGGAGGCTCTCGCTAACGGCAGGCTCACGGCGCGCGGGGAGGGAGCCGAGCGAGAGATGCTCGAGGCGATCGCCGGGCGCCTGTCGGCGGGTCCCGACGCCGTCGCGATCGCGGCCGTCCTGGCGAACCCCTGGGTCGACGTCGTGCTCTCCGGAGCGGTCACCCCGGACCAGATACGGAGCAACGCCTCAGGGGCGAGCCTGCACTTGGGCCCGCAGGACCTGGACCGCCTCTCACGGCTGGCCGAGTCGCCTGAGCGCTACTGGGCCAAGCGCGGCACGCGCCCCTGGGCCTGAGCCGGACCCGGCTTCCGCCGGCCGCCTCGGCACCCGCGTCCGACACCGCCCGCAACGGCATGGGTCCCGAGACGGGCGCATCTCGGGACCTCATGGCGCGGATGCTCCGAAAGGCTCGGGAGAGGCCGCGGAGGATAGTGCTAGAACCAGGGACCGCAGCCCCTCCCGAAGAACGCAGCTACGTCACGGCACGTGTGGCCAGTTCGCCATCCCGGCCACGGCGATGGCGGCAAGCGCGACGACCCAGCCAAGGAGCTGCCACGAGCGCTTCTTCATCCTTCCCTCCCCTGCCTGCGAGGCTGGAAGGTAACAGAGGCCTATGCTTACAGCAAACTCGCAGGTTAAGTCGACCGGGTTTCGAGCCGACCATCCAGAATGAGAGGACCCCCGGAGAGGCCGGATCGGGACGAGGACCCAGGAGGACGACATGATCGGAACGCGGCTGCGGCGCCTGCGCCTCGCCCGGGGGCTCACGCAGAAGGAGCTAGCGGCCCCGAAGTACACGCACGCGTACGTCAGCTCGATCGAGGCCGGCCACCGGCGGCCATCCCGCGCGGCGCTCGAGCACTTCGCCTCGAAGCTCGGCGTCGAGGTCGAGGAGCTCCTCACCGGCCGGCCGGCCGATCTCTCGACCAGGCTCGAGCTGCGCATCTCGGAGGCCCGGATGGCTCTCTCCGGAGGCCGGATCGAGGAGGCAGCCGGGGCGTTCCGGGCCGTCGCGAAGGAGGCCAAGCGGTTCGTCCTGCCCAGGGTCGAGGCGCGCGCCGAGGAGGGGCTGGGCCTCTGGCTCGAGCGTGCCGGCAAGCCCGAGGAAGCGATGGAGCACTACCAGCGCGCCGAGGAGATCCTGCGCGACGAGCCCGTGACCGCCCGGGTGGACGCCGTCTCGGGCAAGGCTCGCTGCTTCCACTCTCTGGGCGACGTGCGCTACGAGATACACCTGTTGGAGACCCTGCTGGACCAGATCGAGCGCCACGGCCCGCAGGATCCCGACGCCCTGGCTCACCTGTACGCCGGCCTGGTCTTCGCCTACGTGGAGGCCGGCCTCCTTCGGAAGGCCGAGGCGGCGGCGACCGAGCTTGAGGCGCTCGCCCCCCACCTCGCGGACCCCGCCCGAGTCGCCCAGATGAACATGAACGCCGCCCGCCTGTACCTGGCGCGGGGAGACGTCGAAGCGGCCCAGCGGTCGCTGCAGCGGGCCGAGGAGGCGTACCGCCAGCTCGACCTGAAGACGGAGACCGCGTACGCCTACCTCGCCCGCGGCTACGTGTTCTCCCGCGAGAAGAAGCTCGGCCGGGCCAGGCAGCAGCTCGAGCGCGCGCTGGCGATCTTCCAGGAGACGGGCGACGAGAAGGACCTGACCCGCACGCTCAACGAGCTGGCGCGCATCGAGCGGCTGGAGGGAAGGCTAGACCAGGCCGAAGCGCTGCTCACCCGTTCCATCTCGATGATCGGAACGAGCGACACGCCGATCCTGGCCTGGGCCCACCGCGAGCTCGGTCACGTCCAGCTCGAACGGAACCCCTCCGCCGCGGAGAAGAACCTGCGGATAGCGATCGAGCTCTTCGAGCTCGCGCAGCAGACCGTCGACATCGCCATCACCTACCGCGCACTCGGCGACCTCCTACAGGCCCGCGGGGAGGCCGGCGCCGCGTGTGAGGCCTACAGGACCGGCATCCTCGCGCTCGAACCGGAGTCGTAGCCATGGGAACCTTCCCCTCGATCGACCGAGACATCTCGGCCGACCCACCGCTCCCCTCTCCTGAGGAGCTCTTCTCGACGCTCGTCGGGAGCATCGATCTCGCGGTCGCCCTCCTGGACCTGCACGGAGTCGTGCTGATGTGGAACCCGGCCGCCGAGCGGATCACCGGATGGTCGGCGGACGAAGCCGTCGGCGGAACGATCCCGTGGGTCCCGCCCCAGCGAAGGGTCGAGTTCTCCCGGCTGCTGGAACGCGTCCGCGGCGGCGAGACGATCCGCGGGGCCCAGCTCGAACCCCGGCGCAAGGACGGCTCCTCGCTCCGCCTCCGCCTCTGGGCGATGCCGGTCCTGGGCCCCGACGACGTCAACCACGTCCTCGCGGTCATCGAGGACGTCACCGCCCGAACGCACGCTCAGGAAGATGAGTTCGCCAAGGTGTTGCGGGAGCTCCGGGCCAGCAACGAGGCGCGCCGGCGCCTGCTCGCCCGCCTGGTCCACGCGCAGGAAGAGGAGCGCAGGCGTATCGCGGCCGACGTGCACGACGACTCCATCCAGAAGATGGTCGTCGCCGGGATGCGGCTCGAGACGCTCAAGCTGAGGTACCCGGCGCTCGCCGCAGACCCGCAGTTCGGCGCGATAGGCGAGGCGATCTCCGCCGCGGTGGCAGGGCTCCGCCACCTCATCTTCGAGCTCCGACCCGCGGTGCTCGACACCTCGGGCCTGGCGGCGGCCGTCCGCTGGCACGTCGATCAGCACCGGTGGGGCGCGAAGTCAGTCGACGCCGAGGTCGTGAACGACATCACCTGCGAGCCGCCCGAGGACGTGAGGGTCATCCTCTTCCGCGTTGCGCAGGAGGCCATCGCGAACGTCCGCAAGCATGCGAACGCCTCCCGGGTCTCGGTCCACCTGGAGGAGCGGGACCTGGGCTACTCCGTGCGTGTGATCGACGACGGCGTGGGATTCGATCCGGGCTCCTCGGAGCCGATGCCCGGACACCTCGGGCTGGTCGACATGCGCGAGCGGGTGGAGTCCGCAAGCGGCAGGTGGGATGTCCGATCCCGCCCCGGGGACGGCACGACCGTGGAGGCCTGGCTCCCCGCCAAGCTCCAATGACGGGTCTCGTCCTGATCCCGGCAAACAGCGCCCGGGCGCGGTCAGGCGGGACCACGCGAGGGGGGCTCCGGGAGCCCCGCCTCGCCCACGTGGAGCCGCTCGTACTCAACGACCCTGGACCACGGGATGAAGACCTTCTCGAGGATCATCGAACCCTCCTCGGGCTCCACGAGCCGGTCTAGCAGGAACGAGACGGTCCATGCGTCGGTCTCGAACCGGTCGGCGGGCACCGTGTAGGTCGCGCCGCCCGTCGCGCCGTCGTCCGCCCGTATGCGGATCTCGGACCTGGCTCGCAGCCCACCCGCCGCGGGCGTGAACTCCTGGCGCAGGTCCCAGCCGTACCGGATCACCCGGTGCCAGGGGATGAACAGCGTGCCGAGCATGATCCCACGCTCCGTGACGTCGAAGTCGCCCCCCGGCACCTCGCGCACGATGGGCTCTCGCCGGTCGTGGTCCTCGATCGCCACGTGCACGGTCGCCTTCACGCGAGTGACCTGCCCGGCCGCGGGTTCCATCACCACGGGGCCACCCTAGCGGGGGGCGCGCGGAACCGGTAGGGCCGAAAGCCCGAACCTGGAGTTCGGGCCGCGGCTACTATGCTGGCGGCGTGCCTCTCTACCGCCTTGTCGGGCCGACCGATCAGCTCGTCGCGCCGGTGATGTTGGCCGCGTTCGACGGGTGGGTGGACGCGGCCGGCGCCGCCACGGCCGCGGTCGGCCACATAGCCGGGAAGGGCGACGCGCTCGCCACCTTCGATACCGACCTCCTGTACGACTATCGCTCGCGGCGGCCCGTGCTCGACATCGTGGACGGCACGCTCACGGAGTTGACGTGGTACGAGCTCTCGATCAGGCGCGTGCGCACCGGCGGCCGCGACGTCCTGGTGCTCTCGGGCCCCGAACCCGACTTCCGCTGGAGGGAACTTGGACGCGACGTGGCGGACCTGGCGCTGCGCCTCGGCGTGGTGGAGTGGATCAGCGTCGGGGCGATCCCGGCCGCCGTGGCCCATACGCGGCCGGTGCCGGTGCTCGGCACGGCGTCTAAGCCCGGCCTGCTCCCTCCGGAGGTCCCGCAGGGCCCGCAGGGTCTGTTACGTGTGCCGGCCGCGGCGCTCTCGGTCGTCGAGCTGTCGGTGGGTGATGGCGGCATCCCCGCCGTGGGGTTCTTCGCACAGGTGCCCCACTACGTAGGCGGGCCGTACGCCCCGGCCACGATCGCGCTCATCGAGCACCTCGGGAGTCATCTGGGCGTGGAGATCCCACTCGATGCGCTGCCCGACGAGGCGGCCGCGCAGCGGCAGCGGATCGACGCGGCCGTGGGAGCCGACGAGGACGCACGCGCCTACCTGGCGCGTCTGGAATCGATGCCAGCCGGCGAGGAGCGGATCCCCTCCGGGGACGAGCTCGCCTCCGAGATCGAGCGGTTCCTGCGCGGGGAGTCGGGCGAGGAGCCCAACCCTTTCGGCGGCCGCTGAGCCCTCCGGCGACCGCCGGGCGGGTGGCCTCGCAGCTACGATGACACCGCCATGACCGACGCCCCGAGCCCTCGCACGCAGGTGAGGCGGCACCCCGAACGGGCCGCCTACGACCGCGGCGCGATCGACGCGATCCTGGACGACGCGCTCATCTGCCACCTCGCGTGGGTCACGCCCGACGGCTTCCCCCGGATCGTCCCCACGATCCACGTTCGCGTGGGTGACACGCTGTACGTGCACGGCTCCGAGGCGTCGCGGACGCTCCGCGCGCTCGGATCCGGCGCCCAGGTGTGCGTCGAGGCCACCTTGATCGACGGCCTGGTGCTCGCCCGCTCGACGCCGCTGCACTCGATGAACTACAGGAGCGTCGTGGTGTACGGGTCGGCGCGCGACGTGGCCGACCCCGGGGAACGCGATCTCGCGCAGCGCGCGCTCGTCGAGCATGTGATCCCTGGGCGGACGGCCGAAGTTCGGATGCCCACCGACAAGGAGCTGAAGGAGACCGCGATCCTCGCGATCGGCCTGGATGAGTCCTCGGCGAAGATCAGGACCGGGCCCCCGAAGGACCCCGACGAGGACCTGGCCCTGGATGTGTGGGCCGGCGTGCTGCCGGTCCGGATGACCGCCGGGGAGCCCGAGCCTTCACCGGATCTCGGTCCGGACATCGGCGTGCCCGCGTACGTGACCGGGTACCGGCGCTCCGGCCGCGGCGTCACCGCGTGAGCCGCTCGACCGAACCCCGGATCCGGGTTGACGGAGCCCTCGTGTAGCGGTTAGATATATCGGACCGATATATCTAACCGCGACATCAGCACGGAAGGCGCCTCACCGCATGCTCGAACTCGCGATCCTCGGCCTCCTGAAGGAACGGCCGATGCACGGCTACCAGCTCTCCCGGGAGCTCGGGGAGTCCCTCGGCGGCTTCTGGCGCGTCTCGTACGGCTCCCTCTACCCCACACTGAGGCGGCTCGAACGCGACGGCGCCGTCGAGGCCCAATTGGACGGCGAGGCCCGCGGGCGGCGGAAGACCACCTACGTGATCACCGAGAAGGGCGAGAAGCTCTTCTTCGAGTTGCTCCAGGAGACGCCGCACGACAACTCGACCGAGGACACGCGCTTCCGCGTGCGCCTCGCCTTCTTCAAGTATCTGCCTCCCGAGACGCGCATCCGGCTCCTGGAGCGCCGGCGCGCGGCCCTGGAGGACAGGCTGCACACGATCAAGGACTCGCTGCGCGCGACGCGCGAGCGGGTGGACACGTACACGCTGGCGCTCATGCAGCATGGCCAGGCAGCCACCGAGTCGGACATCGCCTGGCTCGACGGCCTTATCCGCGCCGAGCGCCTGAACGGCACCACAGCCGGGGGGAGGAAGCGTCGTCGCCCGCGGGCGACGACGCTTCATGGAAAGGAGCACACCTCATGACCAAGCTGCGCCTTGCGATAGTCGGCGTGGGCAACTGCGCATCGTCCCTCGTCCAAGGGCTCGAGCATTACAAGGACGCCTCGGTCGAGGACCGCGTGCCCGGACTCATGCACGTGGACCTCGGCGGCTACCACGTCCACGACATCGAGGTCGTCGCGGCGTTCGACGTCGACGCCAAGAAGGTCGGCAAGGACGTCGCCGAGGCGATCTTCTCCGAGCCGAACAACACGATCCGGTTCTCGGACGTCCCCCCGACCGGCGTCACGGTGCAGCGCGGCCGCACGCTCGATGGGCTCGGCACGTTCTACCGAGAGGTCGTCACCGAGTCGGACCAGCCCGAGGTCGACGTGGTGCGAGTGCTCCGCGAGGTGCAGGCCGACGTGCTGGTCTCGTACCTGCCCGTCGGTTCCGAGCAGGCCGCGCGCTACTACGCGCAGTGCGCGATCGACGCGAAGGTCGCGTTCGTGAACTGCCTTCCGGTCTTCATCGCGAGCGACAAGGAGTGGGCGAGACGGTTCGTCCACGCCGGGATCCCTATCGTGGGCGACGACATCAAGTCCCAGGTCGGCGCGACGATCGTCCACCGAGTGCTCGCCAAGCTGCTCGAGGACCGGGGCGTGAAGCTGAACCGGACCTACCAGCTCAACTTCGGCGGCAACATGGACTTCATGAACATGCTCGAGCGCGAGCGTCTCGTGTCGAAGAAGCTTTCGAAGACTAACTCGGTGCAGTCGCAGCTCGAGAAGCCGCTCGACAAGCAGAACATCCACATCGGGCCCTCCGATCACGTTCCGTGGCTCGAGGACCGCAAGTGGGCGCAGATACGCCTGGAGGGCCAGGCGTTCGGCGACGTGCCGCTCACGATCGAGCTGAAGCTGGAGGTGTGGGACTCGCCCAACTCCGCCGGCATCGTGATCGATGCAGTGCGCTGCGCGAAGCTCGCGCTCGACCGTGGTGTGTCCGGTCCGCTGATCGGGCCCAGCGCCTACTTCATGAAGTCGCCTCCGGTGCAGTTCACCGACGAGGCCGCGAGGGAGATGGTCGAGGAGTTCATCCTGGGCAACGGCGCCTCGAAGGCAGCCGACTGGACCGCGTTCTTCGACACGGCCACCACCTCGTAGGCGACGCCGGGACCCGGCAGCGCGGCGCGGTGCCCGGGGACCTACGATGCATGGCATGACCGGGGCGGGAACCTTGGGTCGGGCCCGCGGGGCGCTCCGCAGCATCGACTTCCGCAGGCTGCTCGCGATCCGACTGATGGGGCAGTGCGGCGACGGGCTGTTCCTGTCCGTCCTCACGGCCTCGACGGTGTTCGACACGCGCGGCCGTCAGACCACGACGGGGTTCTTCCTCAACACGCTGATCATCTCCCTTCCCTTCACGGTCCTGGGTCCGTTCGTGGGCGTCTTCATCGATCGCTGGTCGCGCCGCAGGATCCTCTGCGTCGCACCCATCCTGAAGGCGGCGGCGGCCGGCCTGGTGCTGTTCGACCCCGTGAGATGGTCGATCCCCTTCTTCGCCGGAGCGCTCTTCGTGATCTCGGTGAATCGTTTCTTCCTGGCCACCGCGAACGCCGTCGTCCCGCGCGTGGTGCCGATCGAGGACCTGCTGGCCGCGAACGCCCTCGCCACCGTGGGGGGGACACTGGCGCTGCTCGTCGGAGTCTTCGCAGGAGGACTGGTCTCCGAGGCCCTGGGCAACGTGCCCATCGTGGCCGTGTGCGCGATCACGTGGGTCTTCACGGCAGGGATCGCGCGTACCTTCGTGGCGGGCCTCGGCCCCCATCTGCTCAGACCTCCGCCGCCGATCGTCGGCGAGCTCGATCGCGTGCTCGGCGAGCTCGCCGACGGCGTCGGGCACCTGGTCCGAACGCCGCGCGCCCTCGGACCGATCACGTCGATCACCCTCGACCAGTTCGGGCAGGGCGTGCTGACGGTTCTCTCGCTCGTCGTCTTCCGCGAACAGTTCAAGGAGGGCGTGGGCTCCTTCTCGTACCTCGTGGGGGCCGGAGGTATCGGGGTGTTGCTGGGGATCGCCACCGTCGGCACGCTGGAGCACCGCTTCGGCAAGGAGCGCTTGATCTCGCTCGCGTTCGTCGCCGGCGGCGTTTCGGTGCTGCTGGTCGCCATGCACATCACCGGACTCACGGTCCTCTACGCCAGCTTCGCCGTGGGGCTCACGTTCGCGTGGAAGAAGATCCCGGTCGACACGATGGTGCAGGAGTCGCTGCCCGACGCCTACCGGGGACGCGTGTTCTCCGCGTACGACGTCGCGTACAACCTGGCCCGGATCGTCGCCGCCGGGCTCGCGATACCGCTCCTGCCGCGGGTGGGAGTTCCTTGGTCGGTGGCCGCGATCGGGGTCGGCTTCCTGCTGTGGTCGCCGGTCCTTCCACGCTGGCTCCGGCGGGCTCCGGAGATCGTCATGCGTTTCCGCGAGGGCGCCAGGGCCGAGGAGTGGCCCCGCGCGATCGTGTGGGGAGGCGTCGAGGAGGCCGTCGAGGTCCGGCGTTCGTGGCTGGAGGAGAGGGACGGGGAGCGCCGGAGATGCTTCCGCCTGGAGCTCCAAGACGGCTCGGTCCTGGACGTCAGCAGCCCTGAGCCGGCCGGCCCGTGGCGCCTCGACGCCGAGCGATCGTGACGGGACGTACGCAGTTCCACCTACCACCCGTGAGGCATCGGCGAACCCCCTGCGGCGGGTATTCCCTCCCGCCGTGGACGGGAGCACCCTCGTCTCCTCGAAGGCCAGCGGCGAGGAAGGGTGAGCAGGGACAAGACCCTCGCCGGCGGGCTGAGGGCGTCGCGGGCCGCGGGGTCGGCGATGGAAGCGGGCCGGTGCGACCCCCTCGGCGCCGGCATCGCACGATCACGACGCCGGCGCCCCCAGGGCGCCGGCGTCGTTCGTTCAGTCGGCGGCGACCATCGCGGCTCGGGGCTCCGTCGATCGGACGGCCATCGCGAGCGCCACGAGACCGACGCCGACCGCAACCACACCCCCCACGAGGAACCCCGCCCGCGAGCCGACGTGCTCTCCGATCCACCCCATGAGGGGCGAGCCGATCGGGGTGCTGCCCAGGAAGACCACGCCGTAGATCGCCATCACTCGCCCCCGCATCTCGGGTCGTGACGCGAGCTGCAGCGTCGAGTTCGCCGTGATCGCGAAGAGCATGCCGGCGACGCCCAGCGGCACCATCAGCAGGAGCGCGGCCGCGAGAGTTGGGGCGAGCCCCTCGGTGAACAGGAAGACGCCGAACAAAGTGGTGAACAGCGCGAGGCGCCGGCCGGTCGGCGCCGTGGCGCGGTTGGCCATCGCGATCGCGCCCAGGAACATCCCGACCCCGGCCATGGCCGAAAGCAACCCCAGCGTGCGTGCGTCGCCGTGGAACGTGCGCTCGGCCTGGAGCGGCACGAGCACCATGAAGTTGAAGCACATCGTGAAGACGACCGCCATCAGGATCAGCGGCCGGCGCAGCGCAGGCGACCCCCAGACGTACCGGAGCCCCTCCCCCAGGTTCGCGCGCTGGCGCCCGGGCCGCTCGTGCGCGAGGTGCATCTCGCTCCGGCGCATCGACGCGAGCGCGACAAGGATCGCGAGGTAGGACACGCCGTCTATCAGGAAGCACGAGGCCAGGCCGGCCGCGTGGATCAGATAGCCGGCCAGCGCGGATCCGAAGACACGGGTGCCGGTGAAGATCGAGCTGTTGAGGCTGATGGCGTTCGTGAGGTTCGACTCACCCACGAGCTCCGTGTAGAAGCTCTGCCGGGTGGGGTTGTCCACCGCGGTCGCCATCCCGGCGGCGAAAGACAGCAGGTAGACCATCCACAGCCGAACGGATCCCGTCAGCACGAGCGACCACTCCACCAGGGCGACCGTTGCGAAGGCCGTCTGGGTGAGCATCAGGATCCGGCGCTTGTCGAAGCGGTCCGCCAGCACGCCGCCGATCGCCCCGAACAGCAGCACCGGCAGGAAGAGCAGGGCGGTGCTCAGCCCCAAGGCGGTGCCGCTGTTCGACAGCCGTAGGACGAGGACCGCGCTGGCCGTCGCGGTGAACCATGTGCCGGTCTGGGAGACGAGCTGACCCACGAAGAACAGGCGGAAATTCCTGGACGCATTGACGGACGAGAACGTGCGCCGGAACTCGTCGGAGATTCGAGACATACGTCAAGAGTACCGACGAACGCGGGAAGCGCCGCGGAAGGTTCCCGCGAGGGGCGGCGGGCTCAACTAGGGTTGTGCCAGAGCCGAACACCCAGGGGTAGCCCAACCACCGGGGGATCCATGAGGACGCACCGCATCTCGATCGCCGCGCTCGTCACGTTCGGACTTCTCGGCGGGGCCTGCAGCAAGGGAAGCAGCGTGACCGCCGGCACCGACACGGGAACCCCGGCCACCACCTCCCCGCCAGCAGTGACAGCGTCTCCCAGCACCGAGTCCTCTCCGGAGCCTTCTCTCCCGGACGGGAGGCACTTCGTCTACGCCCACGCGGTGAGGATGAAGGGCGGCGTCCAGCAGATGCATTTCGACCTCGCCTACTTCCTGACCGGCGACGCCGCGACCCAGGCCGCCAAGGATCACGGCGACGAGCACCCGCCACCCAACGACTACTACATCGTGAACGACAATCCCAAGCTCCGCTGGCTGCCCCTATCGCCCGGAGTCAAGGTCCGGTACATCCCGGCGGACAAGTGCTGCGACCTCGTGATGGGCAACCTGGACGCCTTCGCGGCATCGATCAACGGCACCGCCATGACCGACTACTCCGGCAGGCAGGTGCCGTGGTGGATCACGGTGAAGGGCGGCCAGATCGTGAAGATAGAGCAGCAGTACCTCCCGTAGGCGTCCCCGGAGAAAGGCCGGCGGACCCTCACCGTGCGTCTCACGTGACGGAGCCTAGATGAACAGCTGGATCGCGGACTCCTTCATCTCAAGGAGCGCGGTGGCGGCGCCGATCGGCTCCCCGAGGCCGTCGATCAGGTCGTCCTTCGAGACCCCCATCAGATCCATCGTCATCTGGCAAGGGAGCAGGCGCACCCCCATCTCCTGCGCAAGCTCTAGCAGCTCGGTGGGGTGCGGGGTCTTGTACCGCTTCGCGACCTTGCCCAGCATCCACGGCCCCATCCCGCCGAAGTTGTAGCGGCTGAGCTTCGCGCGCTTCATGGCGGCCGGGTTCATCGCGGACAGGGCCTTGGTCATCCAGTCCTTGCCCGTGCCGCGCTTCTCGGGCTTCACGAGGGCGAACAGTCCCCAGAAGGTGAAGAACACGGAGACCTCCATGCCCGAGGCCGCCGCCGTCGTCGCGAGGATCAGGGTGGGCCACACGCGGTCCAGATGCCCGTCCCAGGCGACGATGGTGATCTTGTTCTTCTTGTTGAGCTCGCCGCGATCACGCTCGGCCATCGCCTCGTCTATCAGCCCGCGCAGCGCGTCGGCCTCCGTCGCCACCACCGTTCAGGCCTTCCTGACGACGTACCGGAACGTGCCCGCGTCCTCACCGGCATCGAGAAGCTCGTTGCCGGTGAGCTTCGACCAGCTCGGGACGTCGGACTTGGAGCCGGGATCGGTCGCGAGGAGCTCGAGGAGGTCACCCCGCTCGGCGCTCACCAGGGCGCGAGCGAGCGTGACGAGCGGACCGGGGCAAGACTGGCCTCTGGCATCGACGGTGCGGGTGATGACGTCCATGGGAGCGGATCCTCCAGGGGTATCGACGGAAAGAGAAGGGGTGGTGCGAGGCGGTGCGGCGCGCTGTTGCTGCCGTCCCCCGTCAGGCGGGACAGCAGATGCGGTCGGGGATCATGGCCCCCACGATGCCGGCTTCGCGCGTGCAGATCATTTGCAGGTGCAAATCCTACCTGGTCCCTGCACTTTCGGGCAAGCCCATTGAGTGAGACCGTTAGCGTCGCCCGCGAGCCAGTCCCGAGGTGAAATCCCCCACCGCACGAGGAGGGGCACGTAGCGTCCGTTCAACGACGAAAGTACGCTGCCGTGCCCGAGCTCACCCTAACCGTCGAGATCCCCTGGCCGAAGCAGCCGACCATGGCGGCGCTCGAACGAGCGATCTTCAAGGGTCTCCAGGCTGCGGGCCGCGAGCTGCTCGTCCAGGCCTTCGGGATGCTC
>JACQDK010000094.1 GCA_016201135.1 Actinomycetota bacterium | reverse complement strand
CGGCGAGGACGTCGCGGACCCTGCGCCCGCCGGCGACCTCGACCTCACGGTCGGGGTTCCGCAGCTTCACCTTCACCGTCCAAGGCTAGCGCGGGAGCGACGGCCCGGCCCGCGCGACCTGCCAGGAACCACAGGAAGGCGCCCACCCCCGCGTACCACAGCCCGATAGCCTCCCCGCGGACCACCAGGAACGCCCCGCCTGCGCCCAGCAGCACCCCCAGCGAGCGTCCCACCGCGGCCGCTGCACGCGTCCCGCGCGAGAAGCTCCCCGTCGCCCGCCAGATGCCGGCCCGCAGCAGGCGCCCTCCGTCCAGCGGGAGCCCGGGCGCCAGGTTGAAGACGGCGACACCGAGGTTCACCGCCGCGAGCGCCAGGAGCACTCCTTCGGCGCCCGTCCAGCCGAGGCTGGTCGCGAGCGTCGAGGCAAGACCGAGCATGCTCCCGAGGGCGAGCGACGTGGCCGGTCCGGCTAGGGCGACCTCGACTTCCTGCTCCGGCGTGGGCAGCTCGCCCCCGATCTCCGCGACGCCCCCGAACAGGAAGAGCGTGATGCCGCGAACGCGCAGCCCGAGCCGCCGGGCCACGACCGCGTGCGAGAGCTCGTGCGTCATAAGGCACGCGAAGAAGGCGAGCCCCGTCACGGTGCCCATCGCGAGACGCTCGCCGGCGGGAAGGCCCGGATACGCGTCCGCGAAGACCGCGCTCGCGGCCCACGATGCCAGGACCAGGACCGGGAACCACGACACATGGAGCCAAAGGCTGATGCCCATCACGCGGCCGATCGGCAGGCGCAGGCGTCCCACCCCCGGAGTCTAGATGGCGGTCGTCTGGGAGAGGAGGCCCGAGCCGTGCTCTCGCACGCGGAGCTACGGGAGCTGGGTGGGAAGGGGCCGCGCGCCGAGCCTTATCTCCAGCGTGACCGTCCCGCCGCCTTGCCTGACCACCTTCACCGGCACCCTCTGTCCGGGCGAGAGGGTACCCAGGACCTTCCCAAGGTCGTCGGCGCTGGTGATCGCGTTCCCGTTGACCTCAACGATCACGTCGCCCTCGGAGATGCCGGCCGCCGCGGCGGGGCCGTCCGGCGGCGTCGCCACCACGTACGCGCCGGAGCTCACGGCGAGTCCGAATCGGAAGGCCACATCGCTGGTCACAGACTGCGTTATCACGCCGAGGTAGGCACTGGGCGCGAGTGGGTGATCCTCGGCCGAAAGGATCGTGTCCTTCGCGTCGTCGATCGGGATCGCGAACCCGATGTTCTCGGCGTTCTGCGTGCCCGCGGTGTTGATCCCAACGACCTGCCCATGCAGGTTCACGAGCGGACCGCCCGAATTGCCGGGGTTGATGGCCGCGTCGATCTGGATCACTCCGGCGTACGTTCTGGCGCCGCCCTGACAGACCTGAGGATCGCACCCCGGGTCTTGGGCGCGGATCGTGCGGTCCAGGGACGAGACGATACCGGTCGTCACGGTGGGGCCGCCCGTGAGGTCGAGCGCATAGCCGATCGCCACGACACGCTGGCCGAGCTGCAGCGCGCTCGAGCTCCCGATGGCCACTGTCGGAAGGTTCGTCGCGTCCACCTTCAGCACAGCTAGGTCGTGCAGGCAGTCGCTTCCGATCAGGCGGGCCGGGTACTGGGCGCCGTTCCCATTGTCCTGGCCGTTCAGCGAGACCGTGATCTTCGAGGCACCCTCCACGACATGACAGTTCGTGACGATCACGCCGTCGGCCCGAACGATGAATCCGGTTCCGACGCCCTGGCCCTGCTGGCTTCCCCCGAAGGGGTCTGGCCGGAACTGGTCCGTGGTCACGTTCACGACCGCGGGCAGGACCGCCTTCACCACGTTCACGATCGGCTCCTCGCCTCCGTTGGAGGAGAGGTCGACCGTGGAGGCCTTGCCTGCGGTGGAGGAGGACCCTCCGAGGCTCACGGAGCAGGCGACCGTGAGCGCGGCCAGGATCGCGAGCGGGGCTAGCAGTCGGCGCATCGGGGTTCCCTTCAGCAGGAAGTTGACGTCGGTTCTTCGCCAGGCTCGCGCCCTCGGATTCAGGAGGAGGTTCCGCCGTCGGGGGCCCGCGCGGCCGTGGAGGTCACAGGACGCGGGTGCAGGCCCAGCTCATCGACGACGCGGACCACCGCCCGCCCCACCTTGATCGACATGAGGTGCAGCCCGGCCACGCCGGGCATCTCCCGGATCTCACGGCAGATCTCGACGGCCAAGCGGATGCCCTCCTCCTCCTGGCGATCTCGGGGGACGCCCTCGAGCCGCCGGACGGTCTCCTCCGGCACGTCGATCCCCGGGACCCAGTCCCGGAGGTAGCGCGCCGCCGCGGCCGAACGAGGGACGTACACGCCGGCCAGGATCCAGGCCTTCTCAGCGGCGCCGCTGTCGACAGCCTGCCGCATGAACTCCCGCATCCGCTCGACGTTGAAGCAGATCTGCGTCTGCACGAACTCGGCGCCGGCTTCGATCTTCTTCGCCAGGCGCAGGGGCCGGTAGTCGACGGGTGGGGCGAACGGGTTCTCGACCGCTCCGATCAGGAACGTGGGCGGCGAGGTCAGCTTCCGTCCGCTCACGTACGTGCCCTCGTCTCGCATGATCCGCGCGATCCGCAGCAGGTGGATCGAGTCGAGGTCATAGATCGGCTTGGCCTCCGGATGATCGCCGGCCGTGACGTCGTCGCCCGTCATGAGCAGCACGTTGCGAACGCCCAGAGCGTGGGCGCCGAGCAGGTCGGCCTGGAGTGCGAGCCTGTTGCGGTCGCGGCAGGTGAACTGCGCGATCGGCTCGATCCCGCGGTCCAGCAGGAGCTTGGCCGCCGCCACCTGCGAGATGTGCGGGTGCGCGGCACTGTTGTCGGTGCAGTTGACCGCGTCGACGGCACCGACGAGAGGAGCCGCGGCCTCGTGGACCTCGGCCGGGTCTCCCCCGTCGGTGGTCTCCAGCTCGGCGGTGACGGCGAAGCGGCCCGAGAGCAGCACCTCGTGCAACCGGCTGCGCGGCGCCCGCGGCTCGCTCAACGCGCACTCCGTTGCTCGTACGCCGCCCAAGCCGCCGGGGCGTGACGATCGCGGCGCGACAGCAGGTTCTCCCACGAGGAGGTCTCCTGAAGGCGCCAGTCCACCGGCTTGTTGAGGTGCTCCATGTGCGACCGCCAGACCGGGAGCCTGCGGGACCCCTCCCAGGCCTGCACCCAGACGCACGGCCGGTCCGGCAGGACCTCGCAGCTCCCGTCGATCATCACGCCGCCGCATGGACCGTTGCGGAGGCTCTTCGGGCACCTCATCGGGCAGCTCATGCCAGTGGAATGAAGGATGCACTGCCCGCACATCCGGCAGTCGTAGATCTCCTCCTTGATCTCCTTCTCCAGGACGAGGAGGGCCCTGCCGAAGCCCCTCGGCTCCGGGGCGGTCTGCGGCGGCCTGCGATCGAGCCTGTCTGCCACGTCGAGGGCGCCTCCGACGCCCGGTCTCACAGTGGAGCGGCCGGCACTTCCTTCTTCGGGTCCACGAACGGGATCCGGGCCGTCGTCACGGTGAGCGTGCCTCCGTGCTCGGGCGCGACCTCGATCTTCGTGCCGGGCTCCGCCAGCTCGATCGGCACCCACGCGTAGCCGATGTTCCGCTCGAGCTTGGGCGACCACACGGCGTCCGTGACCTTACCCACCTGAGCCCCGTCGTGCACGACCGGCCAGAACCAGCCGAGCTCGGCCTCCAGCTCCTCTCCGGACCACTCGACCCCCACGAGCTTGCGGTCGACTCCGGTCCGCTTCAGCGCCTCGAGCGGGGCCTTGCCGATGTAGTCCTGGGGCTGCTCCTCCACCAGACGCTCCAGACCCATCAGGTGCAGGGGCGTGTCGTCGAGGGTCATGTCCGAGCCGTAGTTGAGGATCCCGGCCTCGATACGACGGGCCTCCACCGGGGCGGCTGCGCGGATGCCTAGGTCCTCCCCCGCCTCGAACACCGCGTTCCACAGGTCGTCCCCGCGGGAGCCGTCCAGGAGGTTGATCTCGAAGCCTTGCACGGCCGTCCACCCTGTGCGGCTGACGAGGACCGGGATCCCCCTTATCTCGAAGGAGTCGCACCAGTAGTAGCGCAGGTCGCGGATCGCCGGGCCGACCAGCCGCTCCAGGACCTCGGCGGCCTTCGCGCCCTGCACCTGCATCGGGTGGACGTCGGGCAGGTTCACCTCGACGTCGAGCCCCATCCCGGTGGCCACCCCGAGGGCGTACAGGCCCGCGTCGCTGTCGGCCAGCTGCATCCACCAACGGCCTTCCCCGACGTGAAGCAGCACGGGGTCGTTCACGATCCCGCCGTCCGGCGCCGTCACCAACATGTACTTGCCCTGCTTCACCGCGCACTTGGTGAGGTCGCGGCAGGTCATCACGTCCACGAGACGATCCGCATCCGGGCCGGTCACCTCCACGGTGCGCTCCACTCCCACGTCCCAGACCGTGACATCGTTCAGGAGCGCCCAGTACTCCGTCACAGGGTCGTCGTAGTAGGCCGGGAGCAGCATGTGGTTGTAGACGTCGTAGGCCGTGCACCCGGCGCGACGGGTCGCTTCGAAGAAGGGCGAGCGCCGGTACCACGGTCCGAAGTAGATCGTCGCGCTCCGCTCGAGCATCTCGGTCCGCTCGTTGACCATGGGCCGTCTCCTTCGGTCGGGGTCGTCGGCCTGAATCATCGTTCAACCCTGGTCCCCAGCGCAAGTCGGCTCCTCGGGATGCGCGCGGCAGAGCAGCCTGAATCGCGATTCAGGCGATCTGGCCCCACCTCACGAAACGGGGATCTGCTTGCCGGGATCGACGAAGGGCATCTCGACGACGGTCGCCGTTCGATCGCCCCACTCGGTTTCCACCTTCACCGCCGCGCCGAGCTCAGAGAGCTCGGCCGGCAGCCAGCAGTAGCCGATGTTCCTGTCCAGGCGGGGCGAGTAGATCGCCGAGGTCACCTTCCCCACGCGGGCTCCGTCGACGAGGGCCGGCCACTTCACGTTGTTGAGCGAAGGGAAGGGCTCGCCGCCCAGCTCGACCCCGTTGATCTTCCTCGAGACGCCTCGCTCGGCGATCCTGCGGTAGGCCGCGATGGAGATGCAGCGGTCGTCGGCGAGCGAGTCGAGGTCGACCAGCCGCTCGAGTCCCATCTCGAACGCGTTGTTCTCGTACGTCATGTCGGCGCCCCAGTTGAAGATGGCGCCCTCGATCCGGCGGATGTCGCTCGGGCCGGTCGGCTTGATGTTGAACTCCTCCCCCGCCTTCATTAGCGCCTCGTAGACGTCCGCGCCGCGCGACGTGTCCGTCGTGTACACCTCGTAGCCGACCTCGGAGGTCCAGCCCGTGCGGGTCACGATCACCGGCACGCCGGCGATCTCGGCCTTCGTCCACCAGTAGTACCTGAGGTTCAGGATGCTCTGCCCCAGGAGCTTCACCATGAGGTCCTTCGACTTCGGCCCCTGCACCTGGAGCGGCGCGACGTCGGCCTCCCGGATCGTGACGTCCATGTCGGGGTGGGCGTTCTTCAGCCCCCGAGCGAACAGCAGCGCGTCCGAGGACGCCAGCGCGAACCAGAAGGTGTTCTCGTCCATCCGCGTAAGGACGGGGTCGTTCACGATGCCGCCGTCGCTGTCGCACACGAGGACGTACTTGGCCTGACCCACCTCGCACCTGGAAAGGTCGCGGGGAGTGAGGAGCTGCGCGAACGCGAAGCCGTCGGGACCGCTGATCTCCAGGCACCGCTCCACGGCCACGTCCCAGAGGGTCACG
Organism: Actinomycetota bacterium; assembly: GCA_016201135.1. Lineage (GTDB taxonomy): Bacteria > Actinomycetota > UBA4738 > UBA4738 > HRBIN12 > JACQDK01. The sequence continues at coordinate 9,167 of JACQDK010000094.1, read as the reverse complement.
TCGCTCAGGAGCGCCTCGAACTCGTTCTCGAACGTGTCGAACCGGATCGGGAAGTACATGTGGTTGTAGACCGTGAACCCCTTCGGGCCGTACTTCTGCGTGGCCTCGTAATAGGGGGTGCGGCGGTTGCGCGCCCCGCGCTGCACCAGGTCCATGTCGAACGGCTCGGCCATCTGGTTCCTCCTCGATCGGGAGGGTGATCTCGGGTCATCCGGCGACCCGCCATCCCTCACTGTCCGGCGTATGGTGCGGTCCCGGGTGCCCGGGTGGCAAGGAACGGCCCTGACCTCAGGTCAACACGGGACCGCGGAGGGAGAACGACGAGTGACCGCGCGAGGTGCCTCCTATCTGTTGCATCTCTGGCTCCGCCGCGCTCTGTGATAGTGCGAACGAGATGAGCCCCGACCACGACTACGAGGCCGTGTGGCGCGATGCAGGGCCTACGCTCTGGCGCGCGGTTCGGGCATACGCGGGCGGGAGGGAAGACGTGGCAGACGACGCGGTCGCGGAGGCATTCGCTCGTGCGATCGCGCGAGGTGATGACGTACGCGACCCCGTCGCCTACCTCTACCGGGTGGCGTTCCGGGTTGCCGCCGCAGAGCTAAAACGGCTCGCGGGGGCGAACGGCACGGGGACTGCCGAGGCGCTCGCAATGATCGCCGAGGACGGCTCGGACGTGTGGCGCACGCTCCTGGCACTCCCGCCCGACCAGCGAGCGGTGCTCTACCTTTTCTACCGGGCCGATCTTCCCGTCAAGGATGTGGCCCGTCTGATGGGGACCTCGGGAGCTGCCGTCCGGATGCAGCTGGTGCGTGGACGTCGTCGGCTCGCGATCGTCATGCGGGAGTACGAGCGATGACCGATCGATGGAAGCGATGGATGGCGCCGACCGACGAAGGCGGTCCCGGCGAGGACGTCTTCCGTCGTGCGCGGCTCGGTCCGGCCAGACCCGAGGAACCGGACGTCGACGTGCCGACTCGAGGCACCCGGATCGTTGCCGGCGTCACGGCGTTCGCGATCTTCGCCGCCGCCGCGTTGCTCGGGTGGCACGCCTTCACGGAACAGAAGCCAGTGGCGATCACGCCCAGTTACCAGGGCGCTCCTCTGGTCGTCGCGCTGCGAACTGACGGGTCGTCTCCTCCCACCTCCACCTGGACGTACCGCGGGGTGTCCATGACGGTCCCTCAGACAGTCGGAGAGGTCCCCTCGCGACCCTGGTGGAGGATCAAGAATCAGCTGCTCGTCCACGTGACGGTGGGGTCTCCTCTTGCGCTGAAAGGGTTCCCGGATGGAACGAGCGCCGAGATCGCGACCGGGCACGGAACGCTCGGCGCCTGGCGCGCGCTTCCCCTCCAGGGCAACGTCGCGCAGTTGCCGACTTCGTGGGACTGGTACGTCGTCCGCATCAGGAGCGGGCCCGCCTCCGACGCCCCGGCGTTCGCGGTCGCCGTCCTCCTTCTGAAGACGACCGCTGTTGCCAGGATCGACATCGGAGCCTCGTCGGGCGGCTGCGCAACAGGAACGCTCTCCGTCTTCGCCGCGGACTCGGGTCGACTCGAAGCAACCGGCATCTCGGCCGACGGTCGGGCCGATTGCACGGCTTCGCCGCACGTCACTCCCTCATCCCTGCCGCACGGGGGCGAGGCCGGACGGGTGGACCTTCCGCTCGGAGGGGTGCTGGCGATCCAGGGACACGGCGCACGGATAGACGCCACCCTGTACGACCAGAGCCGGTTCCAAGGGGTGTATCCCCTGGCGCTTCAGGAGGGGCGAGTGGTGCTCGGGCCACCTGGAAGCTTCATCCTTGCCGTCCGCGTCACCTCCGCCCAGGTTCATGGAACGGTGTTCTTCCGCATCGGGATCGATGACACCGTCGACTGGCAGCCCTCATCACCGACGCCGCCACCGACGGCGCCGAGCGGTCAGCCGTCCGCGTCCGTGTCGTCCCAGGTCGCGAGTTGCAACATCGACCAGCTTCGGCTTGGGCCGACCAGTGGTGTGTCGGAGGCGACGGGGCAACACACACGATTGCTCTCCCTCACGAACGTCGCCTCTACACCGTGCTCGCTCTTGGGCTATCCGGGGGTCGCGGTCCTCGACGTCACCGGCCGGCCGATACCGTTCGTGTACCAACACGCAGGGGACCAGATGGTGACCTCGAACCCTCCCGCCCTGGTTGTCCTGGCGCCCGGGAGCGTCGCGTATGCAGCGATCAACAAGTATCGCTGCGACCTGGGAGACAAGGCGGTCGGCAAGACCCTCGTCCTCACCCTCCCCGGAGGAACGAGGACGCTCACCGTTCCTGTCGGTCGCCGCAACGACTTCTCCTACTGCGGTGCGGGTGATCCCGGCTCGACGGTTTCCATCTCCCCGTTCGAGCCAACGGCCGCCGCTACGTTGGCGCACTAAGCGCCCGGCACCACTTCTCTCCTAGGCTCGTGGCCGTCCAGGCCGCTTCTCCCCTCGCGTCGCCGCAGGACCAGGCCCTCAGCGGAACGCCGGCCCGGCGAAGACCGTCTCCCCCTCCACGAGGGTGAGCTCCACCACCGCGGAGGTGATCTCCTCGGGCGCGAGCGCGAACAGGTTCCGATCCACCACGACCAGGTCCGCGTACTTGCCACGCTCGATCGAGCCCGTAACTGGGTCGAGGTGATTCACGAAAGCCGAGCCCATCGTGAACGCGGCGACCGCCGTTGGGAGGTCGATCCGCTCCTCGGGCAGGAACACCTCGTGCGTGTCGACGCCGTAGGGGTAGCCGGGGGGCATCAACCGGGTCACCGCGACCTGGATCTCCTGGAGGGGATCAGGGGTCGAGACCGGCCAATCGCTCCCCATCGCGAGCGTCGCTCCGGCGCGCACGAGGCTCCCGAACGGGTACTGCCAGCGCCAGCGCGGCTCGCCGAGGAAAGGGATCGTGAGGTCGTCCATCTGCCGCTCGTGCGCGGCCCACAGCGGCTGCGCGTTCGCCACCGCGCCCAGCGAGCGGAAGCGCGCCAGATCGTCGGGGTGGACCACCTGTAGGTGCGCGAGGTGGTGCCGCAGGTCGTTCATGCCGTTGGCGCCCCGGGCCGACTCGATCGCATCCAGCGCCTCGCGGACGGCTCGCTCGGCGAGCGAGTGGAAGTGCACCTGGAACCCCTCGGCGTCCAGACGCGTAACGGCTCGCTTCAGCAGCTCGGGCTCGACGAACGAGATGCCGACGTTCGCCGTCGGGTGACCCAGCCCGTCGAGGTACGGCTCGAGGACGGCGGCCGTGAAGTTCTCGCAGACCCCGTCCTGCATGATCTTCACGCTGGTCGCGGCGAACCGGCCGGCTCTGCCGGCGGCGCGGCGTTCCGTGAGGTCGTCCACCTGCTCCAGCCCTCTATGACGGCTCCACCACAGGGCCCCGACCACGCGGGCCGTCAGCTCCCGGGAAGCCCCGGCGTCCAGGTAGGCCCGCAGGTTGTCGAACGAGCCGCTCGTGTCGACGATCGCGTCCTGCCACGCCGTGATGCCGAGGGAGTGCAGGTAGGCCTGTCCCTTCAGAAGCCCCTCGTGGATCTCCTCCCGCGAAGGCGGAGGGGCGAGCGCACCGACGAGGTCCATGGCGCCCTCGTGCAGGGTCCCCGAGGGCTCACCCTGCGCGTCGCGCTCGATCCTGCCGTCGGAGGGATCCGGGGTGTCGCGCGTGACCCCGGCGACCTTCAGCGCCGAGGAGCTCACCCAGGCACCGTGGCCGTCGCGGTTGGGCAGGAACACCGGCCGCTCGGACACGACGGCGTCGAGCGCCTCGCGGGTGGGTGTGCCGCCGGGGAACGCGTCCATCGACCAACCTCCCCCGAGGATCCACTCGCGCTCGGGATTCGCCTGCGCGTAGTCGGCGATCGCGCGCAGGTACTCCTCGGCGGTCGAGAGGCCGTGCAGGTCGCACTGGAGCATGTCGAGGCCGCCGCTCACCGGGTGGACGTGCGCGTCCTGGAACCCGGGAAGGAGCATCCGTCCCTGAAGGTCGATCACGCGGGTGCGCGGGCCGGCGAGCTCGCGGACCTCGGAGTCGGCCCCCACCGCGGCGATGCGGCCATCCTTCACCGCGACCGCCTGCGCCCAACGTCGGACCGCGTCCACCGTGTACACGGCCCCGTTCACGAAGACGAGGTCGGCCGGGCCGTTCGTGCTCACCAAGATCCCTCCCGCTTCCAGGACGGCAGAAGGATAGCCGCCTCAGGCGAGGGAGACGAGGTCGAGAAGGTCCTCGCTCCAGAAGTCGAGCGTGCCGTCGGGCATCATCAGGACGCGCTCGGGCGCAAGGGCTTCCACGAACTCGGGGTCGTGGCTCACGATGATCATCGCGCCCGGCCAGCTCTGTAGCGCCTCCGCGATGGCGGTGCGCGAGGGCGGATCCAGGTTGTTCGTGGGCTCGTCCAGGAGCAGCAGGTTCTTCCGGCCCGCGACGAGTTGCGCTAGCGCGAGCTTCGTCTTCTCCCCGCCCGACAGCGTGCCGGCGTCCTGGAAGGCCATGTCGCCCCTCAGCCGGAACATGCCCAGGAGGGACCTCAGGGTCTGGTCCTCCTGCGTCGAGGCCTCCCGCATGTGCTCCAGGACCGTGGCGCCGTCGCGGATCCCCTCGTGCTCCTGTGCGTAGTACCCGAGCTGCGCGCCCTTGCCCAGGTGGAACGACCCGACGTCGGGCTCCGAGAGGCCGGCGAGGATCCGCAGGAGGCTCGTCTTGCCGGCGCCGTTCAGACCCATGACGAGGAGCCGCTCACCGCGCCCGAGGTCGAAGCCGACCTCCCGGAAGACCGGCGGTCCTCCGTAGGACTTCGAGAGGCCCTCGGCGACCAGCACCACCCTGCCGGAGTGCGGCGGCTCGGGGAAGCGGAACCGCACCGCGCGTTCGCGCGACGGCCCCACGACGCGCCTGGCCTCGAGCTTGGCCACGCGGGTGTCGAGCGTCTTGGCCTTGCGGGCGCGCTTCTCGGTCTGGCCTCGCATCGAGTCAGCGAGTGTCTTCAGCCGGCGGATCTCCTCGGTCTGCCGCCCGGCGATCGCGGTCAGCCGCTCCTCGTCTCGCCGGCGGGCCTCAAGGTACTGCGAGTACGTGCCGCGGTACTCGAGCGCCCCGTCCTTGTCCAGGTGCAGGATCCTGGTGATCGAGGAGTCGAGGAGCGCGAGATCGTGGCTCACCACCATCAACGCGCCCTTGTAGGAGGCGAGGAACCGCATCAGCCAGACCCTCGCGTCCGCATCCAGGTGGTTCGTGGGCTCGTCGAGCAGCAGGAGGTCCGATCCGCCGAACAGGATCCTGCCCAGCTCGAGGCGGCGGCGCTCGCCGCCCGACAGCGCGCGCACCGGCAGCCCGAGACGGTCCTGCGGCAGGCCCAGGCCTGCGGCGATCGTGCGGGCCTCGGACTCCGCCTGGTAGCCGCCGAGGCTCCGGTACTCCCCCTCGAGCCGGGCGAACCTGGCAACGTGGCGCTCGGCGTGGCTCTCCTCGAGCGCGGCCCGCGAGCTCTCGAGCCGGCGCGAGAGCTCGATCAGGCCACGGGCCGCCAGGAGGTGTTCCAGGGCGGAGGCGTCCTCGTCGGCGCGATGCTGGCGCGGGTCTTGCCGCAGATACCCCACCGCGCCGCGCCGGACCACGGTCCCGGAGAGCGGCGGCGCCTCGCCGGCGAGCACCTCGAGCGTGCTGGTCTTGCCGGCGCCGTTGCGCCCGACGACGCCGACCTTGTCCCCGGCTCGCAGGGTGAACGTGAGGCCCTCAACGACCGACAGCCCGCCGGCCTCGACCGCAAGGTCGCGTACATCGAGCGTGGTCATGACGACGGACTCCGGAGCCGGCGGGGCGGGATGGACATCGGGCGGAACCTCCTGTGTTCGTGACTGGAACAGCGCCGGGCGGCGCCTGGAAGGGATCGAGGAGGTCCGGCTATCTCACGACTCCCCGAGTGTAGCAACGGGAACGGAGCGGTCCGGGACATCTGCTGCTGGGAACGCGACGCGTTGCCGGGCGGCCCGGCCCGATGCCCGGTGGAGGCCCGAGGGCGGGTCGACTTCGCCGCCACCCCCCGCCCTCGGCGCGGAACGCTCAGCCTGGCGAACTGCCCGCGTTCTTCCTGTAGATCGCCAGGGGCACGCCGATGTGCACGAGCCCGGCGCAGATCTTCCGGTGGCGACTACCGCCGGGCCAGCCGGCGGCGCGTGAAGGTGGCGATCCCGACGCTCGCGAACAGGGCCAGGCCCACGATCGTCCAGCGGATGCCCGAGGGCTTCGGCTCGGCTGCATGGAATGAGGCCGGAAGCCCCGTCACCTGCTCGGTCGGGACCGGCGGGTACGCCGGGCACCCTGTGACCCAGAAGACCTTGTGCTTCACGTCGGCCCCGATCGAGCCCCGGGCGTGCACCGTGAGCTTGAGGTGGAACCCCTGCTGCGGGTGCGCGATCAGGCCGCTCAGATCGTAGTTCGAGAGGTCGATCGTGACCGTCGAGTCGAGGTCGTTCGCGCCGCCGGCAGGGTCCTCTCCGATGAAGGTGCTGCCGGAGGTGACGTTGACGCCGCTGCCCGAGGGCGGCTGCGCGTCGAGGGAGTACGTCGCGTATAGGTCCCCCTCGTCGTATCCGCGGAACTCGATCGTGAAGATGCATCCCTGATGAGGCGCGTTGTCGGGTATGGAGTCGATGGTGGTGCCCTCGATCTTGACCGTCCCGTTGTTGCCCGCCGGATCTGCGAGCGCGCTCCCCGCACCGAGAATCATGACGAGCGATGCCGCCAGCGCGGCCGCGGCTCCCAGCCCGATCTTCCGCATGTGCCCCTCCTCCATACGGCAGGGTGACTCCGCTCCCCGACGAGGAAGGTTAGCGCGTCGTAGGCCGGATGGGCTAGCGCATGGCGCTAGAAATGGACTTTCGGCCTAGAAGCTCATGGTCCCGCCAGATCGATCCTGAGGTCCGATCCCCCTCCGGCTCCGTGTGGAGAGATCATCGGGGAGACGAGGTGGCGTCCGATCGGTCCCCACCGCCTTTTGCATGGGTGCGCCCGCCCGCGATAGTGGTCCAGGGTCGATGAGCGGGCCCGATGTGGCGTTGCCGGGGACTCTATGCTTCCCTCCGACGGACGGTGCTCCGTCAGGGAACGGGAGCACGAGATCGGCCCCACACGCTCGGACATCGGAGGGAGCGCGCCATAGCCGGACGAGATGTGTTCGACGTCGTCGTGGTGGGCGGCGGGGCCGCAGGATGCGTCGTTGCCTCGCGCCTGTCTGAGTCGGCCTCACGGTCGGTGTTGCTTCTCGAGGCGGGCCCCGATCTCCGGACGAACCTGCCGGGGGACCTCCGCGACGGCTGGCGCATCACGCGGGATTTCGATTGGGGCTTCATGTCTGAACCCGACGAACGTGGCGTCGTCGAGAACCTGTGGAGGGACAAGCTGCTCGGCGGCACCTCGTGGGTGACGAGGTTCGCGGTTCGTGGATCACCGGCTGACTACGACGAGTGGGAGGCTCTCGGGAACGCGGGGTGGAGCTTCCAGGACGTGCTCCCCTACTTCAAGCGGCTCGAGGCCGACGCCGACTTCGGCGATCAACCCTGGCACGGCGATAGCGGGCCGATCCCGATCGATCGATACCACGAGCTTCCGCCGACCGACATCGGAGCGGCCTCGCTACGGGCCCTCGAGGCGGTGGGGTTTCCCTTCATCGAGGACCACAATCGTCCGGGAGCCGTCGGCGCGGGCCGGATGCCCATGAGTTCTCGCGACGGCTTGCGGGTGACCACGGCGGACGCGTATCTCCCGATCGGCCACACGCCTCAGAACCTGACGATCCGGCCCGACACGCACGTCTCCGACATCGTCTTCGACGGAACGCGAGCCCGCGGCGTCCGGTTGGTGGACGGGACGGTCGTTCGTGCGAGCTGGGTCGTGTTGTCCGCGGGAACGTACGGCAGCCCGTCGATCCTGATGCGCTCGGGAATCGGTCAGGCCGACCACCTCCAGGCCATCGGCATCCCTGTACTGCTCGACCTTCCCGGCGTCGGCGCGAATCTCGCCGACCATCCGGCGGTTGACATCGACCCCGGCTATCGCGGAGCCGCCAGGGACGCTCCCGTCCTCCACTCGATCGCCACGTTCCACAGCGGGGCCGCCTCGAGCGACGCACCGCCGGACCTGATGCTATGGGTCGCCGACCCGCGGGGAACTCCACCGGAGTTCTCGATCGACGTCGTGCTCCTCAAGCCCCGCTCGAGAGGCACCGTCCGGCTTCGCTCGGCCGATCCCACGGACCCCCCACGCATCGACCTCCCCGATCTGCGCGAGGGATCCGACGTCGAGCGACTGGCCGAGGCCTACCTGCGCGCCTGGGAGGTAGCGAGCCGGCCGGAGATCCGGCACCTGTGCGCGGACATGCCACCCGAGATCGACGCCGAGGATCTCCGCGGCTGGATCCGTGCGAACAGCTACTCCAACCCCCATGTCGTGGGGACCTGCTCGATGGGTCCGTCGCCCGACGATGGCGCGGTGGTCGATGCATCGGGACGCGTCCACGGCACGGAGCAACTCAGCGTGGTTGACGCATCGATCATGCCCGACGCGCCCTCGGGATTCCCGCACATCCCCACCATCATGATCGCCGAGCGCCTCTCGGAGCAGATCGCCTCACTGCTCTGACCGATCGGATGGCGGTCAATCGGGCGGCCGGGACGCCGGGCGGCCGGATCCTCATGAACATCGCCCAGGCAACCGGCCACGAGCCCGCCATGGGTCTCCGCTAACCAGGAAGACGAGCCCCGACACGCCTGGGAGATGGTGCTTGCTTGCTCTGCTGTGTCGGAGGGGGGATTTGAACCCCCACGAGCCGCGAAGCTCACTAGGCCCTCAACCTAGCGCGTCTACCAAGTTCCGCCACTCCGACGCGAGCCAGGGGATTCTACCAACGGACCCGGATCCGGTTCTCGCCGCCTACTTCCACTGTTAGCGTCGCCCGCGAGCCAGTCCCGAAGGGAAATCCCCACCGGAAGGAAAGGGGCACGTAGCGTCCGCTCGTTAGCCCACGAAAGGACGCTGCCGTGCCCGAGCTCACCCTAACCGTCGAGATCCCCTGGCCGAAGCAGCCGACCATGGCGGCGCTCGAACGAGCGATCTTCAAGGGTCTCCAGGCTGCGGGCCGCGAGCTGCTCGTCCAGGCCTTCGG
>JACQDK010000087.1 GCA_016201135.1 Actinomycetota bacterium | reverse complement strand
TTCATCGCGTAGAGCGACTTGTGCTCGAAGACGAGAACCGGGTCCGGGTCGCGGATCGCCCCGGCGAGCAGCCCCTTGGCGTCGGCGGGGGTTGCGGGCACGACCACCTTGAGGCCGGGGACGGCCATCGCCCAGTTCTCGACGCTCTGAGAGTGCTGCGCCCCGAAGCGCGAGCCTCCGCCGTTGGCCGTGCGGATCACCAATGGGATCGTGACCTGGCCGTTCGTCATGTATCGCGTCTTGGCGATCTGGTTGGCGACCAGGTCCCAGCAGGTCGCCAGGAAGTCGGAGAACATGATCTCGGCTATCGGGCGGAGCCCGGTCATCGCGGCGCCCATCGCCGCACCGACGATCGCCTCCTCGGAGATCGGCGTGTCGCGCACCCGCTCCGGACCGAAGCGCTCCAGGAGCCCGACGGTCGCTTTGAACGCGCCTCCCGCGGCGGCCACGTCCTCACCGATCAGCATGACGGTGGGGTCGCGCTCCATCTCCTGGGCGATGGCTTCGGCGACCGCCTGTCGGTACGTCAGCTCCGCCATGCCGACCCCCCGTCGCTCCAGACGTCGCGCTCGATCAAGGAGACGGAGGACGGTGGCGATGCCTTCGCCAGCTCGGTCGCCTCGTCGATCTCGGCCTCGGCTTCGGCCTCGATCGCCGTCAGCGTTCCCGATCCCACCCCCGAGGACTCCAGCAGCGCGCGGTAGACGATCACCGGATCGCGCTCGAGCCACTCCTGTTCCTCAGATGCGGGACGGTACTTGGCCGGATCGGCGCGCGAGTGACCGCCGTGCCGGTAGGTCACCGCCTCGACGAGCGAGGGCCCGTCGCCCGAGCGCGCGCGGTCGATGGTCGCGCGCGCGACCTCGAACATCAGGTCCGCGTCGTTCCCGTCGACGAGGATCGGCTCGAGGCCGTATGCGGAGGCACGGTCCGAGGCCGGGTGCTCGACCGCGGTGACCGCGCCGATCGGCGTGTACTCCATGTACAGGTTGTTCTCGCACACGAAGACCACCGGCAGCTTCCAGATCGCAGCGAGATTGAGGGCCTCGTGGAACGCCCCGATGTTGGTCGCGCCGTCGCCGAAGAAGCAGACCGCCACCTGGCCGCTGCCTCGGACCTGCGCGGACCAGGCGGCGCCGGCCGCGATCGGCAGGTGCGCGCCGACGATCGCGTAGGAGCCCATCATGCCGTGCTCGACGCTGGTCAGGTGCATCGAGCCGCCCTTGCCGGCCATCAGGCCGCCCTCCCGGCCCAGCAGCTCGGCCATCACCGGCGCCATGGGGACCCCTCGCGCCAGGGTGTGGTCGTGCCCCCTGTAGGTGCAGAACGTGTAGTCGTCCGGGCGCATCGCCAGGCCGAACGCCGCCGCGATCGCTTCTTGCCCGAGTCCGAGGTGGCTCGTCCCCTTCACGAGGTTCTGAAGGAACAGGTCGTAGGCACGCTTCTCGAACACGCGCAGCCGAACCATGAGCCGGAACAGCGCGATGCGCACATCGTCGGCCTCACGGGCGGGATGCGTCGCGTCGGTACCGAGGTCCACCACCTGCCCTCCTTCCGCGGCTCAGTATGGATTGGCGACGACGAGGTCCTCGGCGGGGAACAGCGTGAGGAGCTCGTGACCGCCGGCCGTCACGACGACCTCCTCCTCGATCCGTGCGGCGGAATGGCCGTCGTCGGCTGGGCAGTACGTCTCCAGCGCGAAGACCATCCCCTCCTTCAGCTCGATCGGATCGTCCAGGGAGTTGAGACGGCTGATGATCGGCCGCTCGTGCAGGGCCAGACCGAGACCGTGTCCGAACTGCAACCCGAAGGCCTCCATCTCGTCTGAGAACCCGAACTCCGTTGCCTTCGGCCACAGGCCCGCGAGTCGATCGGTCGTGACACCGGGTTTCACGAGGGCGATCGCGGCGTCGATCCACTCGCGCGCCTTCGCGTACGCGTCTCGCTGGCTGGCGGTGGCCCGCCCCACGGCGAAGGTCCGGTAGTAGCACGTCCGGTAGCCGTTGAAGGAATGGATGATGTCGAAGTACGCCTGGTCACCGGGACGGATCAATCGGTCGGAGAAGATGTGCGGGTGCGGGCTGCACCGCTCGCCCGAGATCGCGTTCACACCCTCGACGTCGTCCGAGCCCATCCGGTACAGGCGTTCGTTCACCAGGGCGACGATCTCGTTCTCGCGGACGCCGGGCTTGAGCGCCTCGAAGACGTCCTGGTACACGCCGTCCACCATGGCGGCGGCCATCGAGAGCAGCATGATCTCGTCGGGGGACTTGATCTGCCGCGCGTCGAGCATGGTCTGCTGGCCGTCTCGCACCACGACGCCGGTGTCCGCCAGCGCCTCGATCATGGGGAGCTCGGTGATGTCCATGCCGAGCGGCATGTCGCCGACGCCGGCTTCGTCCATCGCCGCCTTCACCTCGCGTGCGGCCCGCGCGAAGAATCCTGCCTGGGGCCCGATCGAGCCTCGGAGCCCGGTCATGCCCGCTCGGGAGTTCTCGGGCAGGAGCCAGGGCGCGTGCAGCCGGTGCGCCTTCGCGGCCGACCCGAAGTCCCACAGGATCGGCTCGGCGCCGCGCGCGAGCACCGCGAAGCGCATCAACTTGTCCCGCGCCCATTCGCCGATGTTCGTGCTGGTGAGGTACCGGATGTTGTTCATGTCGAAACACAGGACCGCTCCGAGCTCGGAGGCATCAAGCGCGGAGCGCGCCCGCGCCAGGCGGTAGGAGCGCAGGCGCTCGACGTTCACGCGCTCCTCGAAGTCGACGACCATCGTGCCCGGGGCGGCGATCGAGGTCTGGGCGAACTCGGGCATCACTTCTCCCTCATCGCGTCGCGCGCCAGGTCGTCGATCGGATGCAGGCCGTCGTCCACCGGCACTCGTTCCGGTTCGAGCTCCATGCCGGCCCCGGCAGCCTCGAGCAGCAGCAGTGTGGCGAAGTCCTCGTCACCGTGACCGCTGCCGATCAGCGCCGTCACGATCTGGTGCACCGCAGCCGTCACCGGAAGCGGCACGTCGAGTCGGCGCCCGGCCTCCAGCCCGAGCTCGAGGTCCTTGCGGAGCAGGCGGCTCGTGAAAGTCGGATGGAAGTCCAGGTTTACGAACGCAGGCGTCTTGTACCGGCTGAAGGTCGAGCCCATCACCGAGTCGTTGATGAAGGCGAGCAGGTCCGAACGCGCGACACCACCGCGCTCGGCGAGCACCGTGATCTCGGCTAGGCACTGCGTGACGACGCCGAGCAGGAGGTTGTGGGCGATCTTGACGAGCCTCGCGGTTTCCCCGTCCCCGACGTAGGTGACTGCGCGCCCGAGGATCTCGAGGTAGGGACGCGCCTCGTCGAACGCGTCCCGCGGCCCGGAGGCGACCAGGCTGAGCCGGCCGGTCTTCGCCACCTTCGGATTGCCGCTCACCGGGGCTGCCAGCATGCGCGTGCCGACCTGCGTGGCGCGCCGCCGCACCTGTTCCGATCCCTCGCTCGCGACCGTCGAGCAGTCCACGAGCAGGCCCGGGCCCTTCCGGCCGGTGAACAGGCCGTTCGGGCCGTCGGTGACCGCGAGGAGGTCCTGGGTAGATGCGACCATCGTCAGGACGATGTCGCGGTCGGCCAGGTCGATGGGCGCATCCACCAATGTCGCGCCGGCCGCTTCCAGGGGCTCGGCCTTGGCGCGCGTGCGGTTGTAGACCGCGACGTCGCAGCCCGAGCGGAGCAATCGGTCGGCGAGCACGACGCCCATGCGGCCCGCGCCGATCCACCCCAGCCTCTTGGTCCTCTCCTCGGGCACTCGCGTTCTCCTGTCGGGATGCAAACGATTGCACGACAACGTGGGAGTGTCAACCGGAGGCATCCCACGACGTCCTGGACCGGACGTCGATCCTCGGCGGAGCACGTCGGGAGCGTTCACGCGGATACGCCTAGGCCCTCCAGCCCTCGATCGTGGGGGTGGAGGAGTCGGCGGCGTGGCGCAGGCGCTTCAAGCCCCACGCGTCTTCGATCAATCGAAGCAGCGAGTAGTGGTCGGCGGCCGCCCCGATCTTCGTCGAGGCCTTGGCCCCCGGTCCGGCGATGATCGTCACGACGTGCCCGCCTCCCGTACCGAGCGAGCAGCAGGCCGCGTCGGTCGAACCCTCGTCGAAGACGACCACGAGGATGCCGTTCGCCCCGAGCGCCGGCAGGATCTTCGGGACCTGCTTCTTCAACCAGGTGTCGCCGGTCCGGACGGAGCACGAGTGCATGTCCTTGCACTCGTTCGGCGTGATCCAGGCGAACCGGGGCAAGCCGCTCTTCAGGTCCTTGGAGAACTGGGTGAACGGCACGATCTTGTCGCACCGCTTCGGACGGTTCCGGACATCGTTGTAGTACATGAACGGGTCGTGCTTCTTCGCGTAGTCGTTCGGGAAGGCGCCGGCGTACGCCGACTTGTCGCACGGACGCGGCATCGACTGCATGTACGCCTTCCACGAGATGTCGTGGGCCACGAGCTCGTCGACGATGTTCTTCCCTCTCACGTTGCACTGGGTGCAGTCCGAGCCGATCCCGAAGGTGGAACCTCCGGTGAGCGCGAGGTAGTTGGGGAGCGAGGGATGCGAAACGGCGTATGCCTTCGTGAGGAGCACGTTCCGCCTCGCGAGCTCGTTCAGATAGGGCGCCTGGGAGGACCCGATGATCGAGCCGTACTCCTTGTTCTCCATGACGATGACTACGACGTGCGCGGGCGGTCTCGTAGAAGATGCAGCGCGCGGCGGGCCGGCGGCGCTTGACCCCGCCGGGGCGCAGGCCCAAAGGAGCAGGGACGAGACGACGAGCCACGCGCCGGAGGGTCGAACCATCACGGACCTAGGCTAGACCGCCGAGCTCAGATCCGGCAGGAGCTCTCCGCCGGTCCCGGCGGCAACCGTCGCCCGTGGGGCGACAGGTCCCTGTGTCCCTGCGGCCCGGGGTGATAGACAAAGAGCAACCGACGGGCGCGGAACGCCTCCGCGCCGCGGAGGAGAGCATCTGCGGAGGGCACCTTGGGCGGATCGCACGATCCCTTCCATACGGACGGCGAGTGGCTGCGCTGCTCCCTCCACGCGCACTCCTCCAACACGGACGGGAACCTGCCCCCGTCTTCCGTCGCGCAACACCACGAGTGGTCGGGCTACGACGTCCTCTCGATCACCGATCACGTATGGCCCTCCGACCCTTGCACCGTCACCAGGGTCGCATCGACCGATCGCCTCCTGATCGTCCCCGGGGCGGAGCTGTCGTTCGACCTCGGCGAACCCGGGATGGTGGGCGAGATCCTCGCGTTCGGCGTCGAGGAGCTTCCGGCCGATCCAGGTGGTTCCCGGGACAACTGGTACGTAGACGAGAAGGAGAACTATCAGCTCAGGACCTTCGCCGACCTCAGCTCCGCAGCGCGATCCGTGAACGATCAGGGGGGAGTGGTCTACGTGGCCCACCCCTATTGGAGCGGACTCGATCCACACGTCCTGATCGAGGCCGAGGGCGTCGCCGGACTGGAGGTCTACAACGCGGCGTGCGAGCTCGAAACCGGCAGAGGCGACTCCTCGGCGACCTGGGATGCGGTCCTGGAGGCGGGCAAGACCGCGTACGCGCTCGCGACCGACGACTCGCACTATCCGCTCTTCGACATGGCCCATGCGGCGACCTGGGTTCGGGTGAAGGATCGGTCGGTCGGATCTGTGCTCGAGGCGCTCCGCACCGGGATGACGTACTCCTCGGCCGGTCCGGTGCTGAAGGAGGTCCACCGCGACGGCGACGCGGTCGAGGTCGCCTGCAGCCCGTGCAGGTCCATCGTCCTGCACGCTGAGCGCGAGAGGGGATCCAGCGTCGTCGCCGGTCGGGGTGGCCGACGCTCTGGGCGGATCCTGGAAACGAGCGAGGACGGGCTGATCCTGCGAGCCGTCGTCGAATCGGAGTGGCCCGATCTGCGCTACGTGAGGGTCACGGCCACGGACGCGTACGGTCGGTCGGCCTGGACGAACCCCCTCTGAGGCCGTGCTGGAACCAGAGCGACGGTTCATGGACGAGCTGGCGGACATCGCCGCGAGCATCGGCGTCGGGTTCTTCCGCGGCGACTTCGAAGTGCGGATGAAGGAGGACGACACGCCCGCCACCGACGCCGACGTGGCCATCGAGGCGGCCCTGAGGGAGGCCATCTCGTCGCGGTTCCCTCAAGACGGCTTCGTCGGAGAAGAGGCGGGCGTCGGCGGAACGGGAGTCCGGGTCTGGGTCGTCGATCCGATCGACGGGACGCAGAACTTCATCGATCGCATCCCGATCTGGACCACGCTGATCACCCTGACGATAGAGGGGCAGCCGGTGTTGGGCCTCGCGGACGCCCCCATGCTGGGCGAGCGGTACGCGGCGATCAGGGGAGAGGGCGCCACTTTGAACGGCTCGGCGATCCACGTCTCGGGGGTGCGCGACATGCGAAGCGCCTTCGTGCTCCACTCCGGCGTCGAGGAGTGGCTGGCCGGTCCCTACTGGCCGAGCTTCTCGCGGATCGCGACGGACGCCAGGCGCACGCGGGGGATCAGCGATTCCTGGGGGCACCTGCTCGTCGCGCGCGGTTCGGCCGACGTGATGATGGAGCACGAGCCCTGCCGACAGTGGGATTGGGCTGCGCCACGCCTGATCCTCGAAGAGGCGGGGGGGCGGATGACGACCCTCGCAGGCGAGGAGCCGTACGAGGGATGCAACCTGTTGAGCACGAACGCGATCATGCACGACGCCTTGCTCGCGAGATTGAGCCCCGGCTAAGGACCGACGCAGCGGCGCAGATCGAACCGTGGCTGCCGGTGCGGGACGGCTCACCAGCCGGCCGGCCGAACCCTCCCGCGGTGACCCATCCGGCGGCTGATCGCGGTACCCGCGTCCAAGGCGAGCCTCGCCAGGCGAGGCTGCTCCCGTGCAGCCAATCGGGACGCGGGCCCGGACACGCTCACGGCGGCGATCACTCTCTCGTCGAGCCACACCGGAGCCGCCACCGTGTTGAGACCTTGCTCGAGCTCTCCCACGGAACTCGCGTATCCCTGCCTGCGGACCTTCTCCACCTCGGCGCGCAGCCGCACCGGATCGGTGATCGTGTTCTTCGTCAGCCGTCCGAGGGGGCCCCGAAGGATCGCCTCTCGCAGGGCCTCGTCCCCGAAGCCCAGGAGCACCTTGCCGCTCGAGCTGCAGTGCAGGGGACTGCGCCTCCCGATCCAGTTGGCCATCAGGACCGTGCTCCCACCCGTCACCTGATCGACGTAGACCACGCTCTCCCGATCCAAGATGCCCAGGTTCACGGTCTCACCGGTTCGCTCCGCGAGGTCTTCCAGCACTGGCCGGGCGTGCTGGATCACCGCCAGCCGGGCCGTGGCCGATCCGGCGAGCCTCACGAGCCCCACCCCGATCCGATACTTCCTGGTCTCGGGGTCTCGCTCGACGAGGCTGGAGGCGGCGAGCGCGCCGAGGAGCCTGGATGCCGTCGCCTTGTGGATACCCGCGGCCGTCGCGATCTCGGTGACCCCGAGGTCCTTCCGGGCGTCGGCCAGAACCTCCAGGACGCCCACGATCCGCTCGACGCTCAGGACGTTCCGCATCGGATCAGCCACTCCCGTCGCCGCCAGGGCAACAGCCGTCTTGTGCGCCTTCCCGGCGCAGCTCAGCATACCGGCATGGATGGTCTCTACCGGAGGGGACGTCGCTTGCCCAGCTCTGCCATCCACCACGACGCAGCCTGGAGGTGACCATGACGAGGCATCTGGGAGGTCCCATGGGTGGGCGGGACCGGATCGCGGGCATGTCCCGCCGCGAGTTCATGAAGCGGGCGGCCGCTCTCGGGATCGGTCTGCCCGCCGCCGCCGCCATCCTGGAGGCGTGCTCGAGGCCCGGCCAGCCCGCCGCGGGAGCCTCTCCCGAGAACCTCTCCGGGACCGGCGGCATCGTCGTGCCCGGTAGCCCCTACCCACTCGCGCGGCCGACCGCACCGGTGACGTGGAAGATCTACGACGACAACCCCGCGATCGCGGATGACCTTCCCATCGAGAAGGACGCCACCCTCGTGATCTTCAACTGGAGCTACTACATCTGGAACAAGGTGATCGAGGACTTCGCGAGCCAGTACAACGTCAAGACGCAGTACATCTCTTTCCAGAACGTCTCCACCGGCCTGGCGAAGCTACAGACGGGCAAGTTGCAGGCCGACGTCTTCTTCCCCACGCGGGATTTCGTGGGCAAGCTCGTCACCGCCAAGCTCATCCAACCCCTGAACCACAACTACATCCCGCACCTCGTGTCAGACAACTGGCCCGACTTCCAGAACCCCTTCTACGACCAGCAATGGCGCTACACGGTCCCCTACACCGTGTACACAACGGGCGTCGGCTACCGGCGCGACGTCATCTCCGACGAGGAGATGGCCACGCAGGGGTACGACAGCCAGTGGAACCCGAAGTACAAGGGCAAGGTCGGGGTTCTGGACGACTACCGTGAGGTCCTGGGGATGGCGCTGCTGCGGCGGGGCATCACCGACGTGAACACCACCGACCCCAAGCTCATCGCCCAAGCGGGGGACGATCTCGCGAAGACGATCGACCTCGTGGACGTCCGGGTCGACAACAACGCCTGGACGGGGATCCCGAAGGGGCAGTATGTGGTCCATCAGGACTGGTGCGGAGGTATGGTGGCGGCCTGGGAGAACAGCCCCAAGCAGACCATGTCCGAGTACGAGAAGATCGGCTACTGGTACCCGAAGGACAGGGTCGGGGCCATCCAGAACGATCTGATGGTGATCCCCAAGAGCGCGCCGCACCCGGTGCTCGCCCACAAGTTCCTGGACTTCCTGCTGACCTATGAGAACGCGATGACGAACTTCTCGTGGAACCTGTACCAACCGCCGCAGATCAAGGCGGATCCCGAGACGTTGACCACGACCTCGGGGGCCTACGGCGCCCGGTACGGCATGCCCTACGTGCCGCCGTGGATGCCGGATGCTGTCGTCAGGCAGGCGGACTTCCAGGCCGGAGTCCACGAGCTGGAACTCGCGCCGGACGTGAACCAGCTATGGCAGGATGCCTACAACAAGTTCCAAGCGGGTGCGTGAACCCGGCGCCGCGAAGCTGACGCCCCGCCGATCCCCCGGACGAAGGCCCGAGGCCAGACCCGCGACCTTCCAGTCGCGCCTCTACTGGCCGACGTGGGCTGCGCCAGCGATCGTCTGGCTGGCGATCCTGTTCGTGCTGCCCCTGTACACGGTCCTGGCCATCGCCTTCGGCACCGTGGACTTCCTCCAGAATCCCCTCCCGGTCTGGGAGCCGTGGTTCTGGACCGCGCACTACCTGACCGGGGTCGCGCACCAGATCGTGGGGCCCGGCTCCTATCTCGGCCCCGTGTACATCAGGACCTTCGTCTACGTGGGACTTGCGACCCTCATCTGCTTCTACGTCGCATATCCGGTCGCGTACCACATCGCCCGCTGCAAGGGACGCCGGAAGAAGGCCTTCCTCGTTCTCCTGCTGATCCCGTTCTGGATCAGCTACCTCATGCGCATGCTGGCCTGGATCGGCCTGCTCCAGAACGACGGGTACGTGAACCGCGTCCTGCTGTTCCTGCATCTCGTTCCGCATCGGGTGGGGTGGCTGCAGGGCCGGCCGATCACGGTCATCCTGGGTCTCGTCTACGGCAACATCCCCTACATGATCCTGCCGCTGTACGGGTTCCTCGATCGGATCGACCAGCACCTGCTGGAGGCCGCGAAGGACCTGGGCGCGAGCCCCTTCCGGTCGTTCCTGCGAGTGACGCTGCCCCTTTCCAAGCCCGCGATCCTCGCCGGAGGGGTGATCGTCACCCTGCCGATGTTCGGCGACTACTACACCAACGTCATGCTGTCGGGTTCCCCGCACACGACCATGATCGGCAACGTTCTCGACAACGCCGTCGAGAACACCGGCCAGGGACCGTACGCAGCCGTGTTCGTCCTCATCCTGATGCTCCTCTTGCTGCTGCCACTCGCCTACTACCTGCGAAGCACGAGGCGCACCATGGAGGCGAGATGAGCGACCAGATCGCGGTCGGCGGGCCCTCTCCAGCTGCCCCCGACGGCGGCCATCGCACGCGCCGAGGCCTGCCCAGGTGGCTGCGGAGGGATCCGTGGCGAAGCTCCTGGGTGCTCGAGGCGATCACGTGGGGGTACTTCGGCTGGTCCCTCATCCCCATCGTCATAGCCATCCTGATCTCCTTCAACGGGGGCCGGTCGCTGAGCTCGCAGCAGGGGTTCAGCCTTCAGTACTGGTACGGCGCGCCCGGGGGCGACCCTCAAGGCTCCCTCTTCACCGATCCCAACCTGCACACAGCGCTGCTCCAGAGCCTTCGACTGGCGTTCCTCGCGGTGATCGTCGCCGTCCCGCTCGGTGTGGGGTTCGCGGTCGGGCTCGACCGGTGGCGAGGACGTGCTCCGTCGACCGCGAACTTCGTGATGCTCCTATCGTTCGTGATGCCCGAGATCATCATCGCCGTGGCGCTGTTCCTGGTCTTCTCCTACGCGCTGAAGTTCGTGCTGCTGGGAACCAGCGCGGAGGTCCTCGGTCTCGTCACGGTCATGATCCCGTACGCGGTGATCGTCGTCCGCGCGCGGCTGCTCTCCATCGGGAGGGAGTACGAGGAGGCGGCGATGGACCTCGGCGCGTCCCCGACGCAGGCGATCGGGCGCGTGCTGCTCCCGCTCCTTTACCCCGCCATCGCCGCGAGCATCGCGCTCGTGTTCGCGGCGACCGTCGATGATTTCGTGACGGTGAACTACCTTTCCGGTCCGGCAGCGAGCGAGCCGTTGTCGGTCAAGATCTACAACGGGGTCCGGAACCTGCCGTCGCCGGAGCTCAACGCCGCGGCGACGTTCATGATGGTCAGCTCGACGGTGATCGTCGTGTGCGGATTCCTCGCCTATCAGCATCTGGCACGCAAGCGGGGAGAGCGGTTCGGGGCCGCGGGCCTTGCCGATCAGATCTGACCGCAGACGCAACCCCGCGGGTCGCTCCTTGAGGCCCCGCCCATGAGGGCCATCCCCCTCGCGCTCGTGCTCGCTGCGGCGATGCTCCACGCCGGATGGAACGTGGTGCTTCACGGGAAGCAAGACCGGCTTGCCACCGTGACCGCGGGTGGGATCCTGGGGGGCCTGCTCCTCCTTCCGGCGGTGATCCTGGCCCCGCCCTTCCGCGTGTGGCCCCTCGCCGCGCTCTCGGGCGTTGCCGAGGCCGCGTACTTCATCTTCCTCTCGTCCGCCTACCGGAGGGGAGAGCTGTCGCTCACGTACCCGATCGCGCGGGGCACGGCTCCGCTCATCGCGACGCTGGCCGCGGCGCCGCTCCTCGGCCAGTCCCTGACTCCCCTTCGGCTCGCCGGAGCCGGATCGCTCGGCCTGGGTCTCGCGACGATCGCCCGGACCGGCCGGCAACGAGGACGGTTGCCCGCCGTGGGGTTCGCGGTGCTCACGGGCGTGTCGATCGCCGCCTACTCGACGATCGACGCCGGCGCCGTCCGCGAAGTTTCACCCTTCGGCTACCTCGGTCTGGTGACGGCCGTCGAGGTCCTCGCGCTCCTGCTCTGGCTTCGCTTCGATCTCCACAGGGTATGGCGAGCCGCACGACCGGGCGCCGGGGTGGGGCTCGGATCCGTGGGCGCATACGTCCTCGTGCTGATGGCGTTCCAGCGCGCACCGATCGCGCCGGTCACGACGATCCGTGAGCTCTCGGTCCTGATCGGGATCCTCCTGGCGCGGGAACAGACCGGACCGCGGGTCCTGGCGGGTGCCGCGCTGTGCGTGGCCGGAGCGGCGATGGTCGTGCGGTAAGCCGGCCGTGGCCGTCGCCCCATCACACCTGGAACGAACCGACCATCTCGTCGAAGAGATCGTTTGTGTTCGTAGCTTCGGGGAAGAACACGCGGAACGAGGCTCCACCGCCCGGCCGCTCTTCCACCCATGCTCTGCCTGCGTGCAGCTGCGCGAAGCGCGCCACCAGAGACAGCCCGAGGCCCACGCCCGGCGAATGGCTCGGGACGTTCTCACCCTGGCGGAAGGGTTCGAACACGATCTCGCGGAGGTCCGCGGGTACCCCAGGACCGTCGTCCTCCACCACGACCACAACCCCTTCGCCCTCCCGCACGACGCGGACCCATGCCTGCGCCTCAGGAGGCGTGTGCCTTGCCACGTTGGCCAGAAGGTTCTCGACGATCCGCTCGACCATCGGACGGTCCACCGCTGCGACGGCAGCGTCGACCTCCAGGTGGACCACTCGGTCGCGCAGGAGGTCCGACCCCTCGACGATCCGCCGCACGAGCTCTCCCAGATCGGTGAGGGAGCGTCTCGGCTCGACGACGCCCCGAGCGAGGCGATCCACGTCGAGGATGTCGGTGAGGAGCTCGCTTAGCCTCCCGGCGCTTCGGGCAAGACCACGGAGGATCTCCCGCCGAACCTCCGGCTCCGCGTCGAGCGCGTGCTCACGCTGTTCCAGCGTCAGGGCGGCGGCGAGGACGGCCGACAGAGGCGTTCGCAGCTCGTGGGAGACAGCCGTCAGGAAGGCGGTCTTCATCTCGTCGGCCTGTCGCAGACGCTCCGAAGCCTCCTGCTCGATCTCCAGCGCGATCCTCAACTCCTCTTCGGCCCTCTTGAGGTCCGTGATGTCGAAGAGGACCCCGTGAACCGCGGTGGGCAGGCCATCTTGATCCCGCAGCACCGTCGCCTGATCGCGGATCCACAGCGTCCTTCCCTCCCGAGAAACCATCCGGTACTCGATGCTGAAGGGCTCGCGGGAGGCGACGCCTCGCACGGTCTCCTGGAGGGCCGTCGCTCTGTCGTCCGGATGCAGGAGCGCCTCCCACAGATCATCGCCGACGAACTCCTGCGGGGTGACCCCCAGCATCGACTCGATCTGCGGGCTCACGTACAGGGGTCTCACGTCGGGGTACGCGCCACCCGCGACGTCGACATACGTCGCCGCGGGGATCTGCTCGATGAGCGTCCTGTACTTCGTCTCAGCCTCTTTGAGCCGTTGCTCGGCCTCCCGCTGTTCCGTGATGTCCTGGCCGATGCAGGTCGCACCGACCACCCGGCCGTGGGCGTCGCGGACGACGGTGTTGCTCCACGAGATCACCCGGCGATCTTCCGACCCGGTGAGGATGGGAGATTCGTGGTGCGCCAGGATCGAACCGGCGGTCGGGTCCGGCAGGAAGCCGTCCCGGACGTCCCGGAGCTCCTGCGGGACGAAGGTCTCGAACCAGTTCCGGCCGAGAACCTCCTCCCCCGGCCGGCCCGAGAGCCCCAGGAGGTAGTCGTTGCAGAACGTGATGTCGCCCGCCAGGTCGAGCCCCACCGCCGCCAGCTGGACGTTCTCCAACATCTCACGGAGTCGTCGCTCCGATTCGACGACCGCCAGCAGCCGTTGGCGCTCCTCCTCCATCATCTTCTGCTCGGTGATGTCGTTCATCACGCCCTGCCAGCACAAGGGGGTGCCGTTCTCGTCCAGCACCAGCCGGGCGTCGTCCATGAACCAGAACAGGCGACCGTCGCGGGCGATCACCCGGTACTCGGATCGGAAGGGCCGCTGCTCGCGGTTGCTGGTAGCGCACTCCTGCACGACCCGCTCGACATCGTCGGGGTGCATGAGCTGCTCCCACAGATGAGGGTCCTCGAGCCACTCACGAGCCGTGTATCCCAGGAGCGTCTTCACCTGCGGGCTGATGAACAACGTGTCCTGCGTGTCGACCGCCTCGGTGTAGGTGATGGCCGGGATCTGCTCCACGAGGGTCCGGAACCTGGCCTCGGCCATGTCCGACGTCTCCTTGGCGAGCCGGTGCTGCGACTCCCGATCGGCGCTCGCTTCCTCGGCGGCTGAGCGCATCGCTCGCTCGCGGCGCAGGGACTCGATCAAGCGGTCGAAGAGGGGACCGCCGATCTCGGAGGGGAACGACGCGTCCCTCTGCGCCGCAGCCCTGATCGCGTCTGCGATCGCGCGCGAGGCCGGTCGCTGCGGCAGGCACCCTCGGGCGCCGGAGAGCAGAGCTTCGATCACCAGTGACTCGTCGCCGTCGGCGCTGCTGACCAGTACTGGGACCTCGGGGTCGCGCGCGACGATCCGGCGAGTGGCCTCGAGGCCCTCCATCCCGGGCATGCCGAGGTCGATCACCACGACGTGCGGCGCGAGCGTTCGAACAGCCTCGACGGCACCCCCGGCGTCGGTCACGAGACCGACGACCTGTATGCCGGGAAGGGTCGCGAGGACCTCGACGAGCGAGCCCCGTCGCTCGAGGGCGTCGCCGACCACGAGGACGCGGATCGACGAGGCGCCCTTCGTGCCCGGGTCGATGGCTGGGGACGTGTCCACCAGATCGGTCATCGGTCACTTGGGGGATGGGCTTGAGAGCAACCCGGTCGATGGGGCGCGGGGTCCGGGTCCCGCGCGATCATGGCCGGTCCCGAGCGTGCAGTGGATCGACGCCGGCATGCTCAGTCTCCAGAAGGATCGTGCCGATGCAATCCGGGGAGGAGTGTCGAGGCCGTTGATGGCGCATCACGAGGGGCCGCAGAGGATGTCGAAGCCGAAGAAGGACGGATACCTGGAAGCGGCCCTCGGCCGCGCCGAGGAGGCCGAGGCGAAGTACCGCTCGCTGGTCGAGCTGGTGCCCGCGGTCACCTACATCGAGGACCTGGACAGCGGTCGGACGTTCGCCGTCAGCCCCCAGGTCGAGGCGATCCTCGGGTACACGCAGGAGGAGTGGACGGGAGAGGCGATCCTGTGGATCGACCGCATCCACCCGGACGACAGGGACCGGGTCGTCGCCACATGCGAGCTTGCCAACCGAGCCAGGGAGCCGTATCTCGCTGAATACCGGATGATCGCCCGCGATGGTCACATAGTGTGGATACGCGACGAGGCGGTGCTGGTCTGGGGGTCGAACGGGCAGCCGCTTTGCTGGCAAGGGGTCATGCGCGACATCACCCCGCAGACGCCGAACTAGACGCCGCCTCCTGCCGGCCCCAACCTCGGGTGCCCTGAGCTCTGGGTCCTGTGGGCCGATCGGCCAAGCGAGGGCAAGGTCCCGGTGGGCCCGGCGGAGGGCCTAGACTCCGCTGGTGATCTTCGCCGTCGGGGCCGATGCGTACGACCGATTCATGGGCCGGTACTCAGCGCCGCTCGCTCCCAGGTTCGCCGATTTCGCGGCGATAAGCGCCGGTCAGCGAGTGCTCGATGTCGGCTGCGGCCCAGGCGCACTCACGGCCGAGCTGGTCAGGCGGCTGGGACCGGGTGCCGTGTCGGCCGTCGATCCGTCAGATCCCCTTGTTGCCGCGGCCCGAGAGCGCCATCCTCGGGTCCGCGTTCAACTCGCTGCGGCCGAGGAGCTGCCGTTCGAAGATCGGACGTTCGATGTCGCCTTGGCACAACTGGTGGTTCACTTCATGGCACACCCCGTCGTGGGACTTCGCGAGATGGCGCGCGTGACGCGCAAGGACGGCGTCGTAGCGGCGTGCGTTTGGGATCACTCTGGCAGCCAGGGGCCACTTAGCCTGTTCTGGCAGGCGGCGCGCGAGCTCGATCCCGACGTCCAGGATGAGTCGCAGCTTGCGGGTGCGCGCGAGGGCCACCTCGGCCAGCTCTTCGAGGCAGCGGGGCTGCGCGAGATCGAGGAGAGCGTTCTCTCCGTAAGCGTCGAACACCCGAGCTTCGAGGAGTGGTGGGAGCCGTTCACGCTCGGCGTCGGCCCCGCCGGTGGCTACGCGGCTGGTCTCGACGCGAAGCGGCAGACACAGCTGCGCGAACTCTGCCGAGAGCTGCTGCCCGCGGCACCGTTCACGCTGACGGCCCTGGCCTGGGCCGCGCGAGGCCGCGTCTAGCCCTGGAACGGACTGAGCCGGCGTGCGTGCCGTTCTCGAGCGAGGTCGCGCCGACCCCACGGGAGCCCACACCGTACGCGCGGCGCTCTACCCGGAACACGACAGAAGGTGGTGCCCTCGGCAGGAATCGGACCTGCGACACCCGGTTTAGGAAACGCGGTGGCACATCCAGTTCGTAGCTGGACTTCCACACACTTCAACACCTAAAAGGCGCCCGACGGATCTTCCTCATCTTCGCGCAAGCCCTTGCACCTGCCCTGGGCGGCATCTACGAAGTGTAGCGAACGGCAGCCGGCGGAGAAGCGTGTTCCCTTCAGGGGCCGGGTGGAGCGACCGATGCTCCCCGCATGAAGCAACTTCTTGGCGTCCTGTGCTTCGTCGTGGGAGTCGCGCTCATCGTGCTCGGGCTGGTGCTCTCCCTCGACCATGTCCGCCGTCCTGTACCGACGGGTGGAGTCCGACTCCGGACTGGTGAAGCTCGCGACGCTTGGTGCATCACGGACGCAGCGGGCAGCGTCCGATGGGCCGTACATTCCCGCTAGTGGGCTTCCCGGAAACGTTTGACTCGAAAATCACACACCTGTAACTCCTTTCCGGCATCCTGGTCGCGGACGCTTCCCTAGGAGGTGGCGATGAGAACGCCATCGGTGTTCGTCCGTGACCTCAGCCCGGGAGAGGGGCAGCGGCTGAAGCACATGTCGCGCACGGCCAAGTACTTCGCCACCCGGCAACGGGCCCAGATCCTGCTGGCCTCGGCGGCGGGGATGGCCCCCGCCCAGATCGCCCGGGCCCTGTCCACGGACGACAGCCACGTTCGCAAGGTGATCAAGGCCTTCAACGAGGAGGGCTTCGAGAGCCTGCGCCCTAGGTACCGGGGCGGGCGACCCCGCAAGGTCGATCCTGAGTCCGCCGCGAAGGGGTCCGGGCCTGCACGCGGTCGTGGCCGGGTCGGAGCGGAGGTGGTGCCCTCGGGGGGAGTCGGACCAGACCTCCGACGCTGGATTCGGGTTCGCGAGCGGCTGCGGCTGCCATTGAACCGTTCGAACTGATCCGATCCCAGCAGGCACGCGGTCGGTCCCGCCGCGCCGGCTCTATCACAGTCCCATCAGGCTCGATGGAAGTCTCAGGGAGAGGCGGGAGTGCCATGGGGGGCGCACTTCCTGGGCGCTACCAGCGGGACCAGCCGGGTGGATCCCCATCACCCACCCCGTGCGCAGACCGAGCTTCAAGCGGTCCCGGGCCACCGAGAGGCGGGGATGGCCGGCGAGCTCGGGATGGGGTGAGCCGATCGCGCGAGGCCGAGGAGGAGACTGAAGGGGTCGAGATCGTCGGCGCCCCTCAGCAGGGATCCTGGCTGGTGCCCTCGGCAGGAATCGGACCTGCGACACCCGGTTTAGGAATCTGCGGCAACCGGGTGGTGTCACCGGTTGTTGTGCGTGGTTCCCGATCGTGCGCTTGTGAAGGTGGCGGGACCCAAGCGTCTTCGCTGGTAGAGGTGCCCTCGGCAGGAATCGGACCTGCGACACCCGGTTTAGGAAACGCGGTGGCACATCCAGTTCGTAGCTGGACTTCCACACACTTCAACACCTAAAAGGCGGCCGACGGATCTTCCTCATCTTCGCGCAAGCCCTTGCACCTGCAACTTGTTTGCAGCTAGCGAAAAGGGAAGCCCCGGGAGGTTCCGACCCGCCCTGGCTGGGTCAGTGACGGGCTCGACCTAAGGCTTGCGCTTCGAGGAACCGCAGCGCCATCATGCCGGCCGTGAAGCTGACCTGTCCTTGCAAGCTCGTGATCCTCCTCATCCCGGCCGGGCACGCGGTGGATCCCCGGTGGAGGCGATCACCGCCTCGGTGAAGTTCGGCCCGTCTGCAAGCGTCAACTTCTCCCGAGCCCTCTCCCATGCGAACCGGCATTTCGGTGTTAGCGAAATCGAGCCCGGCCGGTTCGTCGCCCGGGTCGCGCCCCTTGACGCTCGGGCACCCTACCTTCGTCTCGAGCGCCTCCTCTGGGTCGTAGGGAGCTGGTCAACGACCGAGGTTGAGATCGCCGGGGAGATCGAGTCGGCCACGCTCGGTGGCTCCATGGACTCTTGTGTGGCCGCCTGGCTCCGCGCCCGCGGCTACTGCGGTGAGACCTGGCCCGACGGCGAGCCCTGGGCGAAGTGCTGCGCCTGCCCGCTGTTCGGGTCCCACCGCATCCGCCGGGCTCCTGACTACCCTCCGAGCGACCTGCCCCCCGCTTAGCACGACCGTGGGGTTTCCAAGCGTCGTCTTCCCACGGTTCAACAGGTAGATCCTCCCTACTTTGCTCCTCTTCCCGATCCGAGACACCAGCGGCTGTGAACAAGCGGCCCTCGATGTCGTCGAGAACGCTCAGCCAGGACCAGGCTCCTCTTACCCACCCCATCCACTAACGGTAGAGCCCATCGACCGTGCTGTCCCGGAGCAGGGGGAATGGTCCTCCTGGGGCGGCCCCGGGCGAGGACGCGCGTCATGAATTAGGAAAGATCTGGCTTCGTCGTCATTGTCGGTTCCAAGGCGCAGACTGGCTCCATGGGACCGGAGAACTCCGAGGCGGCCAACAGGAATGAGCGCGGCTCCGCGTCTGATTCACGACTGCTCGGGCCAGGAGCGCTGAGGGGTGCGCCTCGTATCCGGCGAGCGACCTCTCTCCGCGCGCACCCGGACCCCGCGGGGGTGTCACACGCCGCGTATAGAAGTAGAGAGACAGCCACCGTCGAAGAGCTGGTGGAGCTCTTGCGGGAAGGCGATGAAGCGGCGGCGCCCCTGCTCGTGAGCGTGTTGGCTCCCTCGATCATCGACTACGCCGTAGGCATCGCCCTTCTATCCCAGAGCGGGCCTTCTCTGTCCCAGACGGAGCTCGAGGAGGTCGCCGAGGCGGCGATCGAACGAGCGATCAAGAGGCTGCAGGTCTTCGACCCCTCCCGCGCCAGCTTTCCAACCTGGGTCCGAGGGTTCGTCCGAAACGGAATCAGGAGGCGTCAGCGATTGGTTCTTCAGCAGGCGCAGTTGCTCGGCTCATCCTCGGGGTGGTCTGATGATTTCGACTTCGATCTCGACCCGACACGCCGGTCGCCGCAGACGCTGAGAGTCGCACCGGAGATCGTCGGAGCCCTCAGCGAAGCTGATCAACAGATCCTTCGGCTCCGTCACGTCCAAAGCCTCTCCTACGCGGCGATCTCGGCTCGTCTGGGCGTCTCCGAGGATGCGGCTCGGCAGCGCCACGCTCGAGCCTTGAAGCGGGCCCGCAAGCTCGCGGCCGCCAGCATTCCGCCCACGGAGACTCTGCGCGACAGCGAGCTCTGAGTCGGCGGCCCTGCGCCAGGGAGAAGGCGATGGGCTGCCCAGACCCCGGTTCGTGCATAGGGCGGCAGAGACAGCGAACTTTCGAAGCGGCCTCAGCTAGGGCCGCTTCTTGCATGTCTGGGCGGCAGTGACTGGTCTCGTTCGCCTGTCTCGGGCTGGCCGCGCGAGGCTCACTCAGGCGGCCGGCGCGCCGCCGCATCCGAGCAGTTAACGAGCTGTCTCGCACGACGAGGATCCTGCCGGGGGCGAACAGCCCTCCCGCGACGAGACCTGCGCACTGGGGACCTGGATGCCGCCCTGTGCCATGGAGCGTCGAGCGGTTCGAAGCCGAACGCAAGCCGGTCCCCTATGCGGTGAGCGTGGTTGAAGGACCTCAGCCGCGCACCGGCGGCGGCAAGGACCCTGTGTCAGCTGGCAACCGAGCGTCCGCAAACACCCCCCGCCCTCCTGCGAGGGTCTGGACATGCAACCACGCAAGGAAAGGAGCAAGGAATGGCTCGCGTTACTAAGGACAACGAACGGAAAGACGACGCCTGGCGGAGCCGCGTCGTCGGGGCCGGGGAAGAAGCACCCGAGCGGCTGCTGCCGAACCCGGCGAACTGGCGCGTGCACCCGGCGCTGCAGCAGCAGGCGATGGGGGCCGTGCTGGATGAGGTCGGCTGGGTCCAGCAGGTGATCGTGAACCGAACGACGGGACACCTCGTTGACGGACACCTTCGCGTCTCGCTCGCCCTTTCCCGGCACGAGGCCCGAGTCCCGGTCGTCTACGTCGAGCTCACCCCCGAAGAAGAAGCCCTGGTGCTCGCCTCCTTCGACCCGATCTCGGCGATGGCGATCCCCGATCAGGAAAAGATCCGGGCGCTCCTGTCGGGCCTTGCCGTCAAAGACGATGCTCTGCTCGCGATGCTCGAAAACATCGCTCCGGTGGATGCACCTACGCCATGGCTCACGGATCCCGACGATCTGGCCGAACCCCCGGGTGAGCCGATCACCCGGCCTGGGGACCTGTGGCTCCTCGGTGAGCACCGGATCCTCTGCGCCGATGCGAGGAAAGCCGGTGCGTGGGCGCGCCTTATGCAAGGGATGAAGGCCGACATGGTCTTCACCGATCCGCCCTACGGCCTCGCCTACGTCGGCAAGACCGCTCGGCGGCTCACCATCGCGGGCGACCGACCAGACGAGGCGGCCCTTGGCGAACTCCTCGGGGCCGCGCTCGCTCATGCATGGCAGGCGTGCAGACCGGGGGCCTGCTGGTACGTGAGCGCACCGGCGGGACCATCCCTCGACGTGTTCGCTGCGGCGCTTCGCGAGCTCGGGGTTCGCCGGCACACGCTCGTCTGGGTGAAGGATGCCTTCGTGCTCGGGCGCGCGGACTACCACTACCGCCATGAGACGCTCTTCTACGGTTGGAAGGAAGGTGCGCACCACCCACCGCCGGAGCGCAGCCAGGACTCCGTCTGGGAGATCCCCCGTCCGCGAAAGAGCGCCGAGCACCCGACCATGAAGCCCGTGGAGCTCATCGCGCGCGCTCTTCGAAACAGCACGGAGCCGGGCGAGGTGATCCTCGATCCGTTCGCCGGCTCGGGCACGAGCCTGATCGCGGCGGAGACCACCGGTCGCATCGCGCGGGTGATCGAGATCGACCCCTCCTACTGCGACGTGATCATCGCTCGATTCGAGGCCTTCACCGGTGCGAAGGCGGTGCTCGCATGATGTCTTCCACACCGGAGTCAAACCCCGGAGCGAAGCGTCGCGCTCCCAACACCAAGCGCGACTGGATACCTGGCTTCCTCGCGGCGCTCCGAGATCGCGGCAACGTCCGAGCCGCCGCCCGGGCCGCCCAGGTGGATCGCTCGACCCCCTACAAGCTCAGGGGTGCCGATCCGGTCTTCGCCAACGCGTGGGAGGACGCGATGGATGATGCCGCGGACGTGCTCGAGGCCGAGGCTCGACGCCGGGCGACGCTCGGAGTCGATGAGCCCGTCTTCTATAAGGGCGTCCCGGTCGGCTCCGTCAAGAGGTACTCGGACACGCTGCTCATGTTCCTGCTGAAGGGTGCAAGACCCCACATCTACCGCGAGAGGTTTGGTGTGGAGTATGGCGGCCCCCCCACCCGGGCGCCGGTCGACATCGATGACGCGCGCAGGAGGCTAGAGGAGAGGCTCGATGAGCTTGCGGCGCGTCGAGCAGCCCGCGAAAACTGACCGGCGCTCGCGAGCTACTTGGCCTTCGCCTTCGGCCGTCGGCGAGCCGCCGTGCGCTTCGCGGTCGACTTCCGTGCGGAACTGTTTACGCTCCCCGGTCGACGCCCGCGCTTGGGGGCTCGGGAGCCCTCCAGCAGCGATGCGAGATGCATCGCGCAGAAGTCCTTCACTCGGTTGCGGCCGTTCGCTCGGAAGGTCACCGACTCGGTCGCGGGCTTGCCGCACACGTCGCAAACCAGAACGGTTGCCTCAGCCATGCTTCCTTCCTCCTGGTCCCCTGGTTGGCGCAACTCTACATCGAGCAGGCCTGTGCACCGGAGACCGGCCATCGCCGATCGAACCTGGGCGCGCGGGGGCCCCTGCGCGTCGGGCTCGTCAGGCAAACAGCTCGTCGAAGGCCCGCGCTGCCTCGGTCTGCATGGAGGGAAGCACGTGCGAGTAGGTGTCCAGGGTGATGCCCACGCTCGCGTGGCCGAGCCGCTCCGAGACGATCTTCGGGTGGACGCCCTGAAGGAGCATGAGCGTCGCATGTCCATGGCGAAGGTCGTGAAACCTCACGTGCGGGAGCCCTTTCTCACTCAGGAACTTCGCCCATGCGGCCGAGAGCGTGCCAGGGTTAAGGGGAGCACCCTTGCCCGAGTCCACCAGGAGATCGTGCCCCTGCCACCGGGCGCCCGCGAGGAGGCGTCGGCGCGCTTGATCTTCGCGCTGGGCCTCGAGGTAGGGGCGAAGGAACGCCGGGAGCGGGAGCGCGACGACCTCGCCGAACTCCCCGGAACCAGCAGGTGAACCGCGCGGGGAATCTTGGAGGCTCTAATGTACCCTCGCTTCGGTGAACCTAGCGCGCTTCACCTGCTGGAAACAGCTGGAACCCCCTTCGTACCGATCAAGGGCTCGGTCCCTTCTGCCGATTCTGCCTGAATGAGCGCCAAGCCACCGGGTGAGTACTCGCGGCAGCAACTTCACCGGCTCATGGTCTTGGTCTGCATCCTCATGGGGACGGCCGTGGTGCTCGCCGTGATGGGCTTCTGGTGGTGGCCGGCCTGGCTCCTGGCCCTGCCCGCGCTGTGGGTTCTTGGGCGAGAGACCGACCCCGGCGGCCTGCTCGACCCGCTGCCGCACCGCAAGGGAGAGCGGGGCGAGAACTCGGTTGGGGCAGCTCTGGCAGAGCTGCCCGAGGGGTATCGGGTGCATCACGGGCTTGAGCCCGGGAAGGGGAACGTCGACCACGTCGTGATCGGTCCGACCGGTGTCTTCGCGATCGAGACGAAGAACCTCACCGGAGGCTTCGAGGCCCGGCACGGTCGGCTGACTCGCGATGGTTTCGATGCATCGCGGGTTCTCCGGCAAGCACGCGCGGAGGCGATGGCGATCCGCGACCGACTGCGAGCGGCAGAGGTCGATC
The DNA here is from genome assembly GCA_016201135.1 of Actinomycetota bacterium. GTDB lineage: Bacteria > Actinomycetota > UBA4738 > UBA4738 > HRBIN12 > JACQDK01. The sequence continues at coordinate 924 of JACQDK010000087.1, read as the reverse complement.
TATGGGTGGAGGCGATCGTGGCTTGCACCGGCGGCGGGGTCAAGGACGGGCCCCTAGTCATCGAGAACGTGACCGTGCTCTCCGCTTCCTGCCTTCGAGCCTTCATCATCAACCGGCGGGTCCGGATGTCGGCGGGCGATGTCGGCCGGGCCGAGACCGCGATTCTGCGGAGCGAATCGGCAGATGAGCATGCGGCGAGACGTACAGAAGGTCCGGGATTCCTGAGGAGGACGCTGTGAGGCTCCTCATTCGTCGCGGGGACGGCTCCTGGACTGAGCCAGAGATCACCGGTCACCGGAGCGAAGCCGACCTACAGAAGCTCCTGGCTACTTCGCCGGACCTTCTTCCAGGCGACGAGACAGGGCTTCCGATGGCAGTTGCGCGGGAGCTTCCCGTCGCGACGGGTCGAATCGACCTTGTCGGTGTCGATGTCGAGGGCGAGCTGACCCTGTGCGAGTGCAAGCTCGCGGCGAACCCCGGAGCTCGACGAGAAGTGGTCGGTCAACTGCTTGAGTACGCGAGCGCGCTCCGAGGGATGAGCTTTGCGGACTTCTCTGGTCGATTCGAAGCTCGTTCCCACACGCCGCTGGTCGAGGCGGTTTCCAGTATCGCGGGCGAGGGCTTCGATGAAGAGTCCTTCGAGGCGCAGGTCGCAGAGAACCTTGCGGCTGGCCGCTTCCGCCTGGTTGTGGTCGTGGACAAGATCACGGAGGCGCTCAAGCAGACGGTTGTCTACCTGAACGATCAGCTAGTGTTCTGTCTCGTTAGTTCCTTTACATAGCGGGCGGACGGCGTCACGATGACGTATGGCGCTGTCTACTAGTTCGGTGCAGATCCGCGACGAGGACCGGGCGACGCTGCTGAGCTGGACGCGGTCGTCGACGGTGCGGGCAGGTGTGGCGACGCGAGCGAAGATCGTGTTGG
>JACQDK010000090.1 GCA_016201135.1 Actinomycetota bacterium | reverse complement strand
TTCGGGCGCCGGGAGCAAGATCGGGATGTTCGTCGCGCGCGGAGTCGCCGAGGCTCAGGGAGGTCGGGCCTGGGCGGAAGCTGCCGGAGGACGGCTCTCCTTCCACGTGGAGCTTCCCGCGGAAGCGCCTCGGTCCGACTGAGGGGCCAGGTCGCGGAGGGTGCGCTTGCTAGACTCGCCGCCGATGGACGCCTCCGACGCGCTTCGCATCCTCGACGAGGAGGAAGGGCGAGGGGCGCAGGCCTTCCGGGCCGCGACCACGCTCGACGAGCTCGAAGCCGCCCAGGTGACGGTGCTCGGTCGAAAGGCGCCCTTCAGTGAGGTGCAGCGGGCGCTGGGAGCCATGTCGGAGGAGGACCGGCGCTCGCTCGGCAAGGCCGTGAACGAGACCCGGTCCGCGCTCGAGGCGGCGCTGGCCGGACGCCGAGCAGAGCTCGAAGGCGAGGCCGAGACCGCGCTCCTCGAGGCCGATCTGGTCGATCTCACGCTGCCCGGGCGCCGTCTCCGCGAAGGATCGCTCCACCCCCTCACGCTCGTCGAGAACGAGATCGTGGACGTGTTCATGCGGCTCGGGTTCACGGTGGTGGAGGGCCCCGAGGTCGAGGACGACTGGCACAACTTCCAGGCGCTCAACATCCCGCCGGACCACCCCGCCCGCACCATGAAGGATTCGATATACCCGAGCGTCCCGGGGCGACCCGATCTGGTGCTCAGGACCGAGACGAGCGCCGCCCAGATCCGCACCATGCAGTCCCAGGAGCCGCCCGTGTACGTCGTGCACCCCGGACGCGTGTACCGGCGGGAGACCCCCGACGCCACGCACCTGCCGGTCTTCCACCAGGTGGAGTGCCTTGCGGTGGACGAGGGGATCACGTTCGCCGACCTCAAGGGCACGCTCGAAGCGATGGCGCGGGCCCTCTTCGGTGAGGGCCGGCGGGTTAGGCTCGCGCCCTCGTTCTTCCCCTTCGTCGAGCCCGGGGCGCAGGTCGAGGTCTCGTGCTTCAAGTGCGACGGCGTGGGTTGCGTGGTCTGTGGCAACGGGTGGATCGAGATGCTCGGCGCCGGCATGGTGCATCCCGTCGTGCTCGAGAACTGCGGCTACGACAGCGAGCGCTACACAGGCTTTGCCTTCGGCATGGGGATCGAGCGCGTGGCGCTCCTGCGGTACGGGATCCCCGACATGCGCTTGCTGGTGGACACCGACGCGCGGGTCCTGGCGCAGTTCGGGGCGGTGGCGTGAGGGTCCCGCTCTCGTGGCTGCGCGAGTACTCGGCCACCGATCTGCCGGCCGAGGAGCTGGCGGAGCTGCTGATCGCCAGGGGCGTGCACGTCGAGGGCGTGCTCCGCCCGTGGGAGGGCCTGGACGGCGTGGTCGTCGCGCGCGTCGTCGAGGTGCGCGACCATCCCAACTCGGACAAGCTCTGCCTGGCGCGGGTGGAGACGGGCTCGGGGGAGCTCGAGCTCGTGGTGGGGATCCGGAACATAGGGCCTGGGGACCTGGTCCCGCTCGCGCCTCCGGGAGCTCGCGTGCCGGCCCTGCCGCAGCCCCTCGGCGCTCGCGAGATCCGCGGCGTGGTCTCGAACGGGATGCTCTGCTCGGCGAGCGAGCTTGCGGTCTCTCACGATCACGGCGGGATCCTGATCCTGAACGGCGAGGGCTGGGAGCCGGGGACCGACCTAAAGTCCGCCCTGGGCCTGGGCGACGCGGTGCTCGACGTCGAGGTCGAGCCGAACCGCCCGGACTTCCTCTCTATCTACGGCATCGCCCGCGAGGCGGCGGCGGCTACCGGGGTTCCTCTCGTCGGGCCGGACCTTTCGATCGAGGAAGCGGACGAGGAGGCTTCGGTGGCCGCGACCGTGCGGATCGACGCCGCCGACGGCTGCCCGCACTACGTGGCCCGCGTGATACGCGGCGTCCGCCCGGGGACCTCTCCGCTCCTCGTGCAGGCGCGGCTCACCGCGTGCGGCATGCGACCGCTGTCCAACGTGATCGACGCCACGAACTACGTGATGCTCGAGCTCGGCCAGCCCCTGCACGGGTTCGATCTGGCCCTGCTCGCGGGTCCGGGGATCGTGGTGCGGCGCGCGCGGGAAGGAGAGCGCCTCGTGACGTTGGACGGCGTCGAGCGTGGCCTTTCTCCGGAGGACCTCCTGATCTGCGATGCGGACAAGCCCGTCGCGATCGCCGGGGTGATGGGAGGGCGGACGTCCGAGGTCTCGGGCGAGACCTCGGACGTCCTCCTCGAGAGCGCGTACTTCACCCGAACCGGCATCCTGCGCACGGCGCGGCGACTCGGTCTTCACACGGAGGCCTCTCATCGGTTCGAGCGCGGAACCGACCCCGAGGGCGTGCCGCCCGCAGCCGCGCGAGCGGCGAAGCTGATCGCGGCCTGGTCGGGCGGGAGGGTGCTCCGCGGCAGTGCCGAAGCCGGCGCGATCGGTCCTCGGCGGTGGGTCTCGATGCGCCCCGAACGGGCCTCCGCGCTGGTCGGGTACGACATCGCGGCCGCGGACGCGGTCCGCGCGTTCGACAGCCTCGGGATGAAGAGCAGCCTCTCCGCCGGCACGGTCGAGGTGGAGGTCCCCGGCTACCGGGTCGACGTAGACCGGGAGGTCGACCTGATAGAGGAGGTCGCGCGCGTCGAGGGTTACGACCGGGTGGGGTCGTCGTTGCCGCGGCCGCCGCAGGCGGGCGGCATGCCCCGGGCGTACGCGTTCGCGCGAGCCGTCAAGGACGTGCTCGTCCGGGCCGGGCTCCGCGAGGTACGCCCGGTTCCCTTCGCCTCGCAGGGCGACCTCGCGATCACGGGCGACGCCGATGCGGTGGCCGTGGCCAACCCCCTTCGGGCGGAGGAGGGGCACCTGCGCACGCGGCTCACGCCCGGACTCCTGCGAGCGGTCGCGCGCAACCAGGCCGGCGGCGTGCGCTCCGTCGCCCTCTTCGAGGTCGGCGTCGTCTTCAGGCTGGGCGATCCGGTGGAAGAGAGACGGAAGGTGGCGATGGCGCTCTGCGGGCCCGCGGGAGAGGGCTGGGCGGCGGAGCGTCGCGATCTCGACGTGTACGACGCGAAGGGCGCACTGGAGTCGCTCATGGGCGGGCTCGGTGTGCGGGACTGGGAGCTCGGCGACTCGCCGGGAGGCCCCTTCCACCCGGGCCGCTCCGCGTGGGTGCTCGTGAATGGCGAGCGAGCGGGAGTGCTGGGCGAGATCCACCCGGGGCTCGCCGCCTCGCTCGACATCGAGGGACGGGTGGCCGTCGTGGAGCTCGAGTTCGACGCTCTGCTGATGGCAGCGACGGCGAATGGGTTCTCGTTCCAGGAAGTGCCGCGGTTCCCTCCGATCCGACGTGACCTGGCGTTCGTGCTGCCCGAGGTCGTGGCCGCCGGCGCGGTCCGGGCCGCGATCGAGCAGGCGGGCGGGGACCTGCTGGACCGCTGTCTCGTGTTCGACGTGTTCCGGGGGTCGGCGCTGCCTCCGGGCACCAAGAGCCTCGCGTTCGCCCTGGACTTCCGCTCGCCCGACCGGACCCTCACCGACGAGGAAGCCGAGGAGACCGTGGGGCGGATCGTCTCGCGTGTGGAAGGCGAGTTCGGGGCACGGCTGCGGGCCGGATGACGCGCCGTGGCCCCGCCGGGTCGCGCCCGCCGCGGCCCTGCGGATAGACTCCCGCGGATGCGACGTCACTTCCTGTCCGTCGACGACCTGAGTCCGACCGAGCTCGCCGACCTGCTGGCGTTGGCCGGGCGCGTGAAGTCCGAGCCGGGCGACTACACCACGGCGATGGCGGGCAAGGCGGTCGCCCTGATCTTCGAGAAGCCCTCCACGCGAACGCGGGTGTCGTTCGAGATCGCCGTCGTCTCGGCGGGAGGACACCCGGTGGTCCTTTCCGGCCAGGAGCTTCAGCTGGGGCGCGGGGAAACGATCGAAGACACCGGACGGGTGCTCTCGCGGTACGTCGATGCGATCGTGCTCCGCACATTCGAACAGGAGCGGCTGGAGATCCTCGCCAGGGCGGCGAGCGTGCCGGTGGTGAACTCGCTGTCGGACTTCGAGCATCCGTGCCAGTGCCTCGCGGATCTGCTCACGGTGATCGAGCACCGGGGTCCGCTCGCGGGCAAGACGCTCACGTACCTGGGCGACGGGAACAACGTGGCGCACTCGCTGCTGCTCGGGGGCGCGAAGTCGGGGATGCGCGTTCGATGCGCCACTCCGCCCGGATTCGAGCCCATCCCCCAGGTCGTGCGCCGCGCGGAGGAGATCGCGGCCGAGAGCGGGGGGGCGATCGAGATCGTGCACGACCCGGTGGAGGCGGCGACCGGCGCCGACGTGCTCTACACGGACGTCTGGGCGAGCATGGGCCAGGAGGCGGAGGCCGACGAGCGGGCGCTCGTGTTCCCGATCTTCCAGCTGAACCAGAAGCTCGTCGATGCGGCCGACGACGACGTGCTCGTCCTGCACTGCCTGCCGGCGCACCGAGGGCAGGAGATAACCGGCGAGGTGATCGACGGGCCGCATTCGGCGGTGTGGGACCAGGCCGAGAATCGGATGCACACGCAGAAGGCCCTGCTGCTCCGGCTCTTCGGCCTCGCCTGAGGGCGGGGAGAGGCTGGTGGCGCGCGCCAACGACGAGGTCGAGGAGCTACTCCTCGAGTACGCGGATCTCCTCTCGATCTTGTCGGAGGACCCGTTCAAGCCGCGTGCCTACGAGAAGGCGGCGCGCGCCGTCGGCGGGTACCACGCCGACCTGAGACAGCTCGACCTGAAGAGGATCCTGCAGATCCCGAGCGTCGGCAGGTCGATAGGCGAGAAGATCGGCGAGTACCTGGAGACGGGCCAGATCCACGATCTCGAGCAGCTCCGGGCGCAGATCCCGCCGGGTGTTCGGACGCTGATGTCGATCCCAGGGCTCGGCCCGAAGAAGGCCTTGGCGCTCCACCAGGAGTTGCGAGTCAGCAGCGTCGAGGAGCTCGTGAGCGCGATCGACGCCGGCGCCGTGGCCGCCCTGAAGGGCTTCGGGAGCAAGAGCCAGGAGAACATCCTGCGGGGCATCCAGCAGCTACATGAGTCCGGCGGTCGGGTTCCGGTGAACCTCGCGCTCGATGTCGCCGAGTCGCTGCTCTCCGAGCTGAGGGCGACAAGGGGCGTGCGGAGGGCCGAGTACGCCGGCTCCCTGCGTCGGATGGCCGAGACGATCGGCGACGTGGACCTGCTGGTCGCTGCCGCCGAGAAGGACGCCCCCCGGATCATGGACGCGTTAGTGGGGCTTGGCGCGGTGGGCCGCGTGCTCGCCCACGGCACGACCAAGTCGAGCGTCGTGACCGGCAGAGGACTCCAGGTGGATCTGCGGATCGTTCCGATAGAAGTCTGGGGCGCCGCGCTCGTCTACTTCACGGGCTCGAAGGCACACAACATCCGGATCCGCGAGATCGCCGTTCGCAAGGGGTTGAAGCTCTCCGAGTACGGGCTGTTCCAGGCGAAGTCTGGGCGGCTGGTCGCGGCCGAGACCGAGCAGGAGGTCTACGCGAAGTTGGGCCTCCCCTTCATCGCCCCCACGCTCCGGGAGGACCGGGGCGAGGTCGAGGCGGCCGCTGCCGGCGAACTGCCCGCGCTGATCGGGCTGAGGCAGATCCGGGGCGACCTGCACACCCACACGGACCTCACCGACGGGCTCGCGCCGCTCGAGGAGATGCTCGAGGCGGCGTCGGAGCTCGGCTACTCCTACTACGCAGTGACCGACCATGCCCCGAACCTCGCGATGCAGCGCATGACCGACGAGAAGGTCCTCGCGCAGCGCCATCGCCTCGCGAAGCTCCAGGATCGGTACCCGAAGATGACGCTTCTGCACGGGTCCGAGCTGAACATCGACCCCGGCGGCGACGTCGATTGGCCGGAGGGCTTCCTGTCGGGGTTCGACCTCACGGTCGCGAGCGTGCACTCCCACTTCAACCAGTCACGGGAGCAGATGACTCGGCGCGTGATCCGGGCCATGGAGAACCCGCACGTGAACGTGATCGGGCATCTGACGGGCCGACTGATAGGCAAGCGGCCGCCGATCGATGTCGATCTCGACGCGATCTTCGCGGCTGCCGCCCGGACCGGCACCGCGCTCGAGATCAACTCCTTCCCGGACCGGCTGGACCTGAAGGACGAGCACGTCCTGTGGGCACGGCGACACGGGGCGAGGTTCGCGATCGACACCGATTCCCATGCGGTCACGCATCTGGGCGTCATGAGGTACGGGGTGGCGACCGCGCAACGCGGATGGCTCTCCAAGGACGAGGTCGTCAACGCGTGGCCGCTCGCCAAGCTCAGGAAGTTCCTGCGCAAGGGTCGCACGTGACCGCAAGGCTCCCTCGATCCTTCTACGCGAGGCCGGCGGTCGAGGTCGCGCCCGAGCTCCTGGGCCGGGTCCTGGTTCGGATCCTTCCCGACGGAACGCGCCTGGCCGCGCGGCTCGTCGAGACCGAGGCCTACGAGCCCGGGGATCCCGCGAGCCACTCCTTCGTCCGCGTGACGCCCAGGAACGCGGTCATGTTCGGGGCGCCGGGCCACCTGTACGTGTACTTCACCTACGGCAACCACTGGATGATGAACGCCGTCACCCGGTCCGAGGGAGAGGGCAGCGCGGTGCTCCTGAGGGCCGCGGAACCTATGGAGGGCGCCGAGCGCATGGCCGAGCTTCGGGGCCGAGGAGTCCTCTCGGAGCTCTGCTCCGGGCCTGGGAAGCTCGCCCAGGCCTTCGGCATCGACCGGGCGCACGATGGCGAGGACCTCGTGAGAGGAGACGGAGTATGGATCGAGCGAGGGAAGCCGGTCGACCGGGGCGGCTTCGAGGCCGGGATCCGCGTGGGGGTGAGCGCCGGGCTCGATCGCAAGTGGCGGTTCTGGGTGAGGGGGGACCCCTTCGTCTCGCGGGGACGTCCGGGCCCGCCTACCCGGAAGAAGCCTTGACGACCGTGATCGTGACGGTGCTCGTCTGGTAGGCCTGCGTGCCTGCCCCCGGGTCCTGCGCGATCACGGTGCCCGGCGGCTGGGTTGACGAGGAG